>NZ_PXWD01000008.1:0-196780 GCF_003011945.1 Halomonas sp. ND22Bw
GTGCCCTTCGGCGGGGTCAAGCAGTCGGGCAACGGGCGCGACAAGTCGCATCACTCGCTGGAGGAGTACTCCGATCTCAAGAGCGTGTGGATGACGCTGGCGCCCTGAGGGGCGGAGCCTGGAGCACTGATGGGGGAGGGGATCCCTCGACTTGCCGGCCGCGGTTCGCCGCGGCCGGCTTTTTTCGTGCCGCGGGCTCGGTCAGGAAACGGCGTCCTGGGCGGCGGCCGGACCGGGCGGCCAGGGGGGAAAGGATTGCGGCGCTGTTCGCCGCGTGGCACACCCGTCACCTCGTCAGGCGATCGCCGACCGGCTCGTTATGGGGGCGCGTCGAATGAGCGCCGGGAGCGGAATTTTCTTGTACAATAGTTGTTTCAAAGTTGTACGAAATTCTGCTCTTGCGGAGGAAATGGCATGTTGAACTGGCTCAAGCGAGACCCGCTAAAGAAGCTCCAGCGGCAGTACGAGCAGAAGCTGGAGGAGGCCATGACGACTGCACGCAACGGTGACATGCGGTCCAATGCGGTGCTGACCGAGCAGGCCGAGGCGCTGCGGGCGGAGATCGAGCGGCAGAAGAGCTGAAAGCGGCGGTGGCCGGCTGGCCTGGCGCATGACCCGATCGAGGCGCGGTGCGTGGAGTCGTTCGCCCCACGCCTCATCCGGGAAAAGAGGGGAGGATTAGGCCGTCGTGTCCTGATCGGCGCGGCGCTTGGCGACCGACTCGCCGCTCAGGCCGAAGTCCTGGGGCGCGATGTCGGAGAGCACGATGCGCACGCTCTCCGGGGTGCAGTCGATGGCCTCGACGCAGGCCGCGGTGATCTTCTCGATCAGGGCTTCCTTCTGCTCGGCGCTGCGGCCTTCGATCAGCTGGATGTTGACGTTCGGCATGGGGGTCTCCCGGGGTGGGGGCGATGTCCGGCGGCGGTGCCGGGGCGTCGCCACGTTCAGAAGCTGCGGGCCGGGGTGGCGCAGCTGACCAGTCGGCAGGCGACCTCGCCGACGTTGCGAAAGCGATGGGGAACGTTGGTGTCGAAGTAGTAGGCCTCGCCGGAGGTCAGCACGCGGGTCTCGGCGCCGATGGTGATCTCGATCTCGCCCTCCAGCACCACGCCGGCTTCCTCGCCCTGGTGGGCGATCATCTCGCGGCCGGTATCGGCCCCGGGGGGGTAGGTCTCGACCATGAAGTTCAGCGCGCGGGCGGTGCGATTGCCGCCGACCAGCTTGTAGATGACGTCGCCGCTGCCCACGTCGGCCAGCTCGTCGGCCGAATAGAACACCTGGTCGCGGCTCTCCAGGTCCATGGTGAAGAAGTCGCCGACGCTCATGGGGATGGCATCGAGGATCTTCTTCAGTGAGCTCACCGAGGGGCTGACCTTGCCCTGCTCGATGAGCGACAGGCTGGAGTGGGTGACGCCACAGCGCTTGGCCAGCTCGCGCTGGGAGATGCCTCTCAGTTTACGCAGGGCACGCAATCGCGCGCCGACGTCTTCTGCCATGGTTCATCCTCTGAAGTCGACGGGGCGGGCCGGTCAGGCCCGCCCCTCGGGGCTCAGCACAGGGCGTCGAGCTTTTCCTTGAGCAGGGCGTTGACCTGCTGGGGGTTGGCGGTGCCGCGGGAGGCCTTCATCACCTGGCCGACGAAGTAGCCGATCATCTTGCCGCGCTTGTCGGGCTCGGCGTCGCGGTACTGGGCGACCTGGGCCGGGCTGTCCGCGATCACCTGGTCGATCATGGCCTCGATGGCGCCGGTGTCGGTGACCTGCTTCAGCCCCTTGGCCTCGATGATGGCGTCGGCGGAGTCACCTTCGCCGTGCCACAGCGCCTGGAACACCTGCTTGGCGGCCTTGCCGTTGATGGTGTCGTCCTTGACCCGGGCCACCAGCCCGCCGAGCTGGTCGGCGGAGACCGGGCTGTCGACGATCGCCAGGCCCTCGCGGTTCAGGGCCCCGGACAGCTCGCCCTGGACCCAGTTGGCGGCCTGCTTGGCGTCGCCACAGACCGCATGAACGCGCTCGAAGTACTCGGCCATGGCACGGCTCGCCGAGAGCACGCCGGCGTCGTAGGCGGAGAGGCCGAGCTCGCCCTGGAAGCGCTCGCGCTTGGCGGCCGGCAGTTCCGGCAGCTGGCCGCGCAGGTGATCGACGTAGGCCTGATCGAGCACCACCGGCAGCAGGTCGGGGCAGGGGAAGTAACGGTAGTCGTTGGCCTCCTCCTTGGTGCGCATGCTGCGGGTCTCGTCGGCCTCGGGGTCGTAGAGACGGGTCTCCTGAACCACCGTGCCGCCGTCCTCGAGCAGCTCGATCTGGCGCTCGACCTCGAACTCGATGGCGCGCTCGACGAAGCGGAAGGAGTTGACGTTCTTGATCTCGGCGCGGGTGCCGAAGGCTTCCTGGCCCTTGGGGCGCACCGAGACGTTGACATCGCAGCGCATCGAACCCTCGGCCATGTTGCCGTCGCTGATGCCCAGATAGGTCACGATGGAATGGATCGCCTTGAGGTAGGCCGCGGCCTCCTTGGCCGAGCGCATGTCCGGCTCGGAGACGATCTCCAGCAGCGGCGTGCCGGCGCGGTTGAGATCGATGCCGGTCATGCCGTGGAAGTCCTCGTGGAGCGACTTGCCGGCATCTTCCTCGAGGTGAGCGTGATGCACGCGGATGCGCTTGCTCTCGCCGTCGTCGAGCAGGATCTCGACCTCGCCCGGGCCGACGATCGGCTCATACATCTGGCTGGTCTGGTAGCCCTTGGGCAGGTCCGGGTAGAAGTAGTTCTTGCGGTCGAACACCGAGACCTCGGGGATCTCGGCATGGATGCCGAGGCCGAACTGCACGGCCATGGCCACTGCCTGCTCGTTGAGCACCGGCAACACGCCCGGCAGGCCCAGGTCGACGGCGCAGGCCTGGGTGTTGGGCTCGGCGCCGAACGCGGTGGAGGCGCCGGAGAAGATCTTGGAGCGGGTGGCGAGCTGGACGTGGACCTCCAGCCCGATCACGGTTTCCCATTGCATCAGGCGGTCTCCTCGGCGAGGTCGGGACGGCGCAGGTGCCAGTCGGTGGCCTGCTGGAACTGGTGGGCGACGTTGAGCAGCTGGGCCTCGGCGAAGTGGGTGCCGAGGATCTGCAGGCCCACGGGGCGGCCGCCGGCGAAGCCGGCCGGCACGCTGATGCCGGGGATGCCGGCCAGGTTGACGGCGATGGTGTAGATGTCCTGCAGGTACATCGACACCGGGTCCTTGTTGTCGCCCAGGTCGAAGGCCGGGGTCGGTGAAGCCGGGCCCATCAGCACGTCGACCTCCTCGAAGGCGTCGAGGAAGTCCTGGCGGATCAGGCGGCGGACCTTCTGCGCCTGCTTGTAGTAGGCGTCGAAGAAGCCCTCGGAGAGGGTGTGGGTGCCGATCAGGATGCGCCGCTTGACCTCCTCGCCGAAGCCCTCGCCCCGCGAGCGCTTGTAGAGGTCGATCAGGTCGGTCGGGTTCTCGCAGCGGTGGCCGAAGCGCACGCCGTCGAAGCGCGACAGGTTTGAGGAGGCCTCGGCCGGCGCGATCACGTAGTAGGCCGGGATCGCATAGTGGGTATGCGGCAGGCTGACCTCGCGCACCGTGGCGCCCAGCGACTCGTAGACCCGGATCGCCTCGCGCACCGCGCTCTCGACCTCGGCGGACAGGCCGTCGCCGAAGTACTCCTTGGGCAGGCCGATCTTGAGCCCGGATAGCGGCGCGTCGAGGCCCTCGGTGTAGTCCGGCACGCCGCGCGCCACGCTGGTGGAGTCGCGCAGGTCGTGGCCGGCGATGGCGCCGAGCAGGTGGGCGCAGTCCTCGGCGGTGCGGGCCATGGGGCCGGCCTGGTCGAGGCTCGAGGCGTAGGCGATCATGCCGTAGCGCGACACGCGACCGTAGGTCGGCTTCAGGCCGGTGATGCCGCAGAAGGCCGCCGGCTGACGGATCGAGCCGCCGGTGTCGGTGCCGAGCGCCGCCGGCACCAGGCCCGCGGCCACCGCGGCGGCGCTGCCGCCGGAGCTGCCGCCGGGCACGGCGCCGAGGTCCCAGGGATTCTTCACCGCGCCGTAGTGGCTGTTCTCGTTGGACGAGCCCATGGCGAACTCGTCCATGTTGGTCTTGCCGAGGCTCAGGGTGCCGGCCGCGGCCAGCTTCTCGACCACGGTGGCGTCGTAGGGCGCGTCGAAGTTGTCGAGCATCTTCGAGCCGCAGCTGGTCTTGACGCCCCGAGTGCAGAAGATGTCCTTCAGCGCCAGCGGCAGGCCGGTCAGCGGGCCGGCCTCGCCGCGAGCGCGGGCGTCATCGGCGCGATCCGCGGCTTCGAGCGCGGCATCGCCAGTAACGGTGATAAAGCTGTTGAGCGCGCCGTCATGGCGCTCGATGCGCGCGAGCAGATGTTCGGTCAGCTCGCGGCTGGAGAACTCGCCGGCCGCCAGGGCGGCGGCGAGTCCGGTCAGTGTCTGGTCGTGCATGGGGCCGGGGCTCCGTGATGACATGTCATTGACGACGAAAGAGGGAGGCGGTCATTCGACGACTCGCGGCACCAGATAGAGGCCGTTCTCCACCGCGGGGGCGCAGCGCTGGAAGGTCTCGCGCTGGTCGGCCTCGGTGACCTCGTCGGCGCGCAGGCGCTGGGTGGCGTCCAGCGGGTGGGCCAGCGGGGCGACGCCGTCGGTGTCGATCGACTGCAGCTGGTCGGCCATCTCCAGGATGCGGCCCAGGTCGTCGAGATAGCGATCGGCCTCACCCTCGTCCAGGCCGAGACGGGCCAGGTGGGCGGCCCGGAGAACGTCTGCGTGTTCAAGCGCCATGATCGGGTGTCCTCGAAAGGGTGGCAGAAAAGACCGCAGAAGTTATCACATTCGCGTCACGGCGGGCAGGGGCCAGGGGCGTGGCGCTTGCCGCTGGGGGGGTGCAGTGATACGGTTTGCCCCCGCACAGGGTCCCCGGTCTGCACTAGGTAACGACTTCATGTTCAAACGTTTGAGGGGGCTGTTTTCCAGCGATCTGTCGATCGACCTGGGGACGGCCAATACGCTGATTTACGTCCGCGGGCGCGGCATCGTGCTCGACGAGCCGTCGGTGGTGGCGATCCGCCAGTCCGGTAACATGCGCAGCGTGGCCGCCGTGGGTGCCGACGCCAAGCGCATGCTGGGCCGCACACCGGGCAACATCACCGCCATCCGCCCGATGAAGGACGGTGTCATCGCCGACTTCACCGTGACCGAGCAGATGCTGCAGTACTTCATCCGCAAGGTCCATCAGAGCACCTTCCTGACGCCGAGCCCGCGGGTGCTGGTCTGCGTGCCCTGCATGTCGACCCAGGTCGAGCGCCGCGCCATCAAGGAATCCGCCGAGGGCGCCGGCGCCCGTGAGGTGTTCCTGATCGAGGAGCCCATGGCCGCGGCCATCGGCGCCGGCCTGCCGGTCGAGGAAGCCCAGGGCTCGATGGTCGTCGACATCGGCGGTGGCACCAGCGAGATCGCCATCATCTCGCTCAACGGCGTGGTCTATTCCGAGTCCATCCGCGTCGGCGGCGACCGCTTCGACGAGGCGATCATCGCCTACGTGCGTCGCCACTACGGCAGCCTGATCGGCGAGTCCACCGCCGAGCGGATCAAGGAAGAGATCGGCTGCGCCTATCCCGGCGGCGAACTGCGCGAGATCGACGTGCGCGGCCGCAACCTGGCCGAGGGCATTCCGCGCAGCTTCACCCTGAACTCCCACGAGATCCTCGACGCCCTGCAGGAGACCCTGGGGTCCATCGTCGCGGCGGTGAAGAGCGCGCTGGAGCAGTCGCCCCCCGAGCTGGCCTCCGACATCGCCGAGCGTGGCCTGGTGCTGACCGGCGGCGGTGCGCTGCTGCGCGATCTCGACAAGCTGATCGCCGAGGAGAGCGGCCTGCCGGTGGTCGTCGCCGAGGACCCGCTGACCTGCGTGGCCCGCGGCGGCGGCAAGGCCCTCGAGATGATCGATCAGCATACGTTCGAGCTGCTCTCCAGCGACTGACCGGGCAAAGCCCTGCTGGATGGCTGCGCTCGCCGGGATCGGCCACCCCCGAGTGGCCGGGCCCGGCGACGCACGACCTGACCGGTACGTCCCCTGAAAACGGAATGTTGCCATGGCGGGCCGGCGCCCTGGCGGGACAGTGCTGTCTGGCGTCGCGGCAAGAGGCCCGACGCCGCCAAGGAGAATAGGGAGAGGACGCCATCAAACCGCTGTTCTCGCACGGCTCGGTGCCGGGGTATCGCATGCTGCTGTGTGCGCTCCTCGCCGTGGCCCTGATGTTCGCCGATCTGCGTTTCACGCGCATGGAGCCCGTGCGGGCCCAGCTGTCGACCCTGGTGGCGCCGGTCCAGTGGCTGGTCAGCCTGCCCAGCGACGCCCTCAACTGGGCGTCGCTGGCGTTTTCCGACCAGCGCGAGCTGCTCGACGAGAATCGCCAGCTGCGCGAGCAGATCCTGACTCTCTCGCATCGCGTCCAGCGCATGGCCAGCCTGACCGCCGAGAACGTGCGGCTGCGCGAGCTGCTGGATGCCACCCGCGAGCATGACATTCCCTTCATCACCACCGAGCTGCTGTCGCTGGACCCGGATCCCTTCAGCCATCGCATGGTCATCGACCGCGGGCAGCGCGACGGCGTCTTCGTCGGCCAGCCGGTGATGGATGCCGCCGGGCTGGTGGGTCAGGTGACCTCGGTGTCGGCCTACGCCAGCCGGGTGCTGATGGTGTCCGACGCCAGTCACTCGCTGCCGGTCCAGGTCAACCGCAACGGCCTGCGTTTCATCCTTCAGGGCACCGGCCAGTACGACGCCCTCGGCGTGTTGCACGTGCCGGACACCGCGGATATCCGCGAGGGCGACCTGCTGATGACGTCGGGGCTGGCCGGGCGCTTTCCACCCGGCTATCCGGTGGCGCGGGTCACCTCGGTGGTCCACGATCCCGGCGAGCCCTTCGCCCGGGTCGAGGCCCGTCCGGTGGCCCAGCTGCAGCGCGCCCGCCATTTCCTGCTGCTGTTTCCGCCGGAGCCCCCCGAGGCGCCGGGCCGCGGGGGCTGGACGGTCGCGCTCGACCAGGCCGCCGTCCAGGCGGCGCTGGAGATGATCGGTCCCGTCGGGGAGGAGGAATAATGGCCGCACGCGCGACGGCGAGCCTGCCCTGGATCTGGCTGACCCTGCTGCTGGCACTGTGCCTTCAGGTGATGCCGCTGGCCGATGGCTGGCAGATCTGGCGCCCGGACTGGCTGGGCCTGATGCTGATCTACTGGTGCATGAAAGCGCCCCACAAGGTCGGGGTCTTCCACGGCTTCGCGCTGGGCATCCTGGTGGACCTGATCCAGGGCGCGCCGCTCGGCCAGAACGCCCTGCTGCTGTCGCTGCTGGCCTTCCTGTGCGCCCTGGTCTATCCGCGTTTCCGGGCCTACTCGCTGCTCCAGCAGGCGGTGCTGATCCTGGTGCTGCTGGGCACGGTGCAGCTGGTGGAGCAGTGGCTCCGGACCCTGCTGGGGCCCTTTGCGATTCACCTGTCCTTCCTGCTGCCCTCGGTGATCGGGGCACTGCTGTGGCCCTGGCTGACCACGCTGTTCCGCGCCTTCCGGCGCCGTGGCAGCGAGGAGTGAGCCGGATGACGATGTCCGATGCCGCCACCGATGCTCCCGAGCCGCCGCTGATCCGGCTGGCCTCCGCCTCGCCGCGCCGCCGGGAGCTGCTGGCCAGCATCGACGTGCCGGTCGAGGTGCATCCGGTCGACCTCGACGAGACACCGCGGCCCGGCGAAGCCCCCGAGGCCTATGTTCGACGTCTGGCCGAGGACAAGGCCCGGGCCGGGGCGCTGGGCAGCACGCTGCCCACGCTCGGCTCCGACACCGCGGTGGTGTGTGACGATGCCATCCTCGGCAAGCCGCGCGACCGCGAGCACGCCGCCGCCATGCTGCGTTCGCTGTCCGGGCGCACCCATCGGGTGCTGACCGCGGTGGCGGTGACCGGCCCGGCGGGCCTGCTGAGTGCCTGCGTGACCACGCGAGTGACGCTACGCGAGATCACCGAGGCCGAGGCCGCCGCCTATTGGGCGACCGGCGAGCCCGCCGACAAGGCCGGCGGCTATGCCATCCAGGGCCGGGCGGCGCTGTTCGTGTCGCGTCTCGAGGGCAGCCATTCCGCGGTGGTCGGCCTGCCGCTGTTCGAGACCGCTGAATTGCTGGCCCGACAGGGCGTGCCGCTGTGGAACCGCGCTATGTCATAATGCCTCGAGTTTCCTCTGGACAAGGATTTCCGCATGAGCGGTGAAGTACTGATCAACCTGACCCCGATGGAGACCCGGGTCGCCGTGGTGGAGAACGGCGTGCTCCAGGAAGCCTTCATCGAGCGGGCCCGGCGCCGCGGCATCGTCGGCAACATCTACAAGGGCAAGGTGGTGCGTGTACTGCCGGGCATGCAGGCTGCCTTCGTCGACATCGGTCTCGAGCGGGCCGCCTTCATCCACGCGCATGAGGTGATGCCCTCCGGGACCCCGGCCGACGAGCAGGCCTCCATCGGCCACCTGCTCCACGAGGGCCAGTCGCTGGTGGTGCAGGTCACCAAGGACCCCATCGCTTCCAAGGGCGCGCGCCTGACCACGCATCTCTCGGTGCCGTCGCGCTACCTGGTCTACATGCCGGACTCTCCTCACAACGGGGTCTCCCAGCGCATCGAGGACGAGCGCGAGCGGGAGCGGCTGCGCGAGCTGGTCGAGGCCGCCCAGGCGGAGCAGACCCTGGAGGTGACCGGCGGCTTCATCGTGCGCACCGCCGCCGAGGGCGTGAGCCAGGAGGAGATGGCCGGCGACATGCATTTCCTGCTGCGCCTGTGGCGCAAGGTCAGCGAGCGCAAGGTCACCGCCTCGGCCCCCAGCGTCATCTACGATGACCTGCCGCTGTTCATGCGCACCCTGCGCGACGTGATGCGCGACGACATCGAGAAGGTGCGCATCGATTCCCGGGAGAATCACGTCAAGCTGTTGGAGTTCGCCGAGGAATTCATGCCCTCGGCGGTGGAGCGCATCGAGCACTACGCCGGCGAGCGGCCGATTTTCGACCTGTTCAGCGTCGAGGACGAGATCCAGAAGGCGCTGGGACGCAAGGTCCAGCTCAAGTCCGGCGGCTACCTGGTGATCGATCCCACCGAGGCCATGACCACCATCGACGTCAACACCGGCGGCTTCGTGGGACATCGCAACCTCGAGGAGACCATCTTCAAGACCAACCTCGAGGCCGCCACCGCCATCGCCCGCCAGCTGCGGCTGCGCAATCTGGGGGGCATCATCATCATCGACTTCATCGACATGGAGGAGCCGGAGCATCAGCGCCAGGTGCTCCGCGTGCTGGAGAAGTCGCTCGAGCGCGATCACGCCAAGACCAAGTGCACCGGCGTCACCGAGCTGGGGCTGGTGCAGGTGACGCGCAAGCGCACCCGCGAGAGCCTCGAGCAGACCCTGTGCGAGGCCTGCCCGTCCTGCCACGGTCGCGGCACCCTCAAGACCCCGGAATCGGTGTGCTACGAGATCTTCCGCGAGATCCTGCGCGAGGAGCGGGCCTACAGCGCCGAGACCTATACGGTGCTGGCCTCCCAGCCGGTGGTCGATCGCCTGCTCGACGAGGAGTCCGCGGCGGTCGCCGACCTGGAGGAGTTCATCGGCAAGACTATCCGCTTCCAGGTCGAGGCCCACTACTCCCAGGAGCAGTACGATATCGTGCTGATGTGAGCCCATGTCGAGGACTCGCCTGGCCATTCGCTGGACCCTGACGCTGCTGGCGGCGGCGCTCACCCTGGTGGCGGTGCTCACCCTGGTGCTGCGCCTGCTGCTCGGTCAGGTCGATCAGCTCACCCCGCGCCTGGAGGCGCTGCTTTCGGCCCGCTTCGAGGCTGCAGTGAGCCTGGAGACGATCGAGGGTGGACTGGCCGGCTTCGATCCCGAGCTCGAGCTGCGCGGACTATCGCTGCGTGCGGCCAGCGGCGACCGGCCCCTGCTCGAGCTTGGCGACGCTCGCCTGCGGCTCGATGCCGGTGCCAGCCTGCGCGATGGCATGCCGGTGGTGGCCGATGCGCGGCTGTCCGATCTCACCCTGCATCTCTATCAGGCCGAAGACGGCCGATGGCACTGGCCGGAGCCGGCCGACGTGCCCCCCGAGCTGATGCCCGACAGCGAGTTCGATCTCGAGCGCCTGGACTTCTGGGTCGGCGTGCTGCTGCGCCAGCGCGCCTGGGCCGAGGACATCGAGCTGGTGCTGCACGGCCGCGAGCACGAGGCGGTGCTCGAGGCGCCGCGGCTGCTGATGGTCGGCGATGCCCGACGCACGCATCTGGAGGGGCGGGTGCGGCTGCGGGGCCGGCCGGGGGAGGCCGCGAGCGTGGTCATGGAACTGGTGCCGGGCGAGGGGCTGGACGATTTCGGCGCGGCCCTGCAGGCCGACATGAGCCTCGACAGCCTGACCGGGCTGTCGTCGCTGTTCGGCGTCGAGGGGCTGCCGGACTTCGACGACCTGGCGGGCGAGGCCCGGCTGTGGGGGCGCTGGACCCACGGGCGCCTGGCCGACGCGCGCCTCGACGTCACCGCGCCGCGCCTGGTGCTGGGCACGACGGTAGACGACGCCGAGGCGTCGGATATCGTGCTCGACAACGCCATGCTGCGGGGCCAGTGGCGGCGCACGGCCGGCGCCGAGGACTGGCAGGCCTGGGTGCAGGCCGACGCCGAGCAGGTCGCCGGCCCCGAGGCCTCGGCCGAGGCGCGAGCGCTGCCGCGGGACTGGTACCTTCAGGGCGACGACAGCGACTGGTGGCTCACCACCGGCCCGTTCGATCTCGAGGCCCTGGCCGCCTGGCGCTCCCGGCTGCCGCTGCCGGAGGCGCTGGACCGCGGCGTGGCCGCGCTGGCCCCGCGCGGGCGCATCGAGGCCCTCGGCGCCGGGGTGAAGGCTGGCGTCTGGCAGGCCCGGGTCAGTGCCAGCGAGGTGAGCGTGGCGCCCTGGAACGAAGCCCCGGGCGGCGGTCCGCTGGCGCTGTGGCTGGAGGCCGACGGGAATCACGGCAGCGTGCGCTTCGCCGGCGGCGAGGGCAGCACGCTGGCCTTTCCCGAGGTCTTCGAGGCGCCGATGTCGCTCGATCATGCCAGCGGCGAGGTGAGCTGGCGCTACGACGGCGAGCGCGGCTTCGTCAGCGGGCGGCACCTCTCGGCGGGCTGGCGCGGCGCCGAGGTGAGCGGCGACTTCGGCCTGGCCACCGGTGGCCCCGGCCGCGGCGGCTTCGGCCTGGCGCTGGATTTCCGTGACGTGGACGCTCGCTCGCGGCCGTTGACCGACTGGCTGCCGATGGTGGTGCTGCGCGAGGAAGCCCCGGAGCTCGCCGACTGGCTGTCCGGCGGCCTGGCCGGGCGGGTGCCCGCGGGGGCGCTGCGCCTGCACGTCCCGCTGCGCGACGAGCAGACCGGGCTTTCCAGCATCGAGCCGACCCTGAACCTGGATCTCGAGGTCGAGGCCGGGCGGCTGCCGTTCGCCGACGGCTGGCCGGTGCTGGACGACGTGGCCGGCCGCCTGCGCCTGCGCGGCGAGACGCTCGAGGCCGAGGTGGACGCCGCCGAGAGCCTGGGCATCCGCACCCGCGACGCCGAGGTGCGCCTCGAGGACGATCGGCTCTCGGTCAGCGGGCCGCTCGTCGCCGACGCCCCGGCACTCACGGGCTATCTTGCCGCGATGCCCGTCGATGGCATCGAGGCGGTCACCGACTGGCGGGCCGAGGGGAGCGTCGAGGCCGGCCTGGACCTCGAGATGGCGTTGGACGAGCCCGAGGCGCTGCAGCTCGACATCGCCGGCGACGCCGACCTGCCGCGCCTGACCCATGCGGCGAGCGGGCTTTCGTTCCACGACATCAGCGGGCCGCTGGCCTGGCGCCAGCGCGGCGAGGCCGGCTCCCTCGACGGTCGATTGAGCGGACGGCTGCTGGGCGGGCCGGTCAGCGCCACGCTGGCCACCGGCGAGGGACGCGTCGCGCTGTCGGGCACTGCCCGCGCCGGGGCGCTGACCGAGCTGGGCGCGCCGGCCGGCATCGGCGGCATGCTGTCCGGCCCGCTGGCCTGGCAGGGCAACGTGGATCTCGACGCCGAGACGCCGATCCTGAACCTGTCGAGCGAACTGCGCGACCTGGTCATCGACCTGCCGGCGCCGCTGGGCAAGCCGGCCGGCACGCCGCGCGACCTGCGCCTGACCTTCGCCCTGGCCGAGTCCGGGCCCTGGTCGGGCCGGCTGGGTGCGCGCCTCGGCTGGCGCTGGCGCCCCGGGCGCGGCGGCCAGGGGCAGGCCTGGCTGGGCCGCGAGGCACCGGCGACCTGGCCCAGTGAATCCGGCTGGTCGCTGCAGGCCTATCTGCCGCGCGTCGATGCCGAGGCCTGGGGCACCGCCCTGGCGCCGCTGTCCGCCGGCGTGGACGGTGCCGGCGGGGGGCTGGAGGGCAGCGGCGCCATCTCGCACCTGATGCTGGATACCGATTGCCTGAGCGTCGAGCGGCGCTGTCTGGGCTCGATGATCGTCGAGGGGGCCCCGACGGCCGGCGGCTGGGACCTGGCCCTGGACGGCAGCCTGCTGACCGGCCGGCTGGCCTATCGGCCGGGGCTTTCGCAGCCGCTCGACGTCTCGCTGTCGCGGCTGCGCCTCGACGGCCTGCTGCCGGCCGAGCCGGCACCGGTCTCCGCGGGTGGCGGCCGCCTGCTCGAGGAGCTGGAGGTGCCACCGACGCCGGTCGCCATGCCGGCGTCGCTCGAAGCGCTGCCGGCGGGTCGGCTGGGCATCGACGAACTGAACTACCAGGGGCGACAGTTCGGGCCGCTGAACGCCCAGTGGCGGGCCGCTCCGCAGCGCCTGGTGGTCGAGCCGCTGGCCTTGAGCCTGGGCGAGATCGATGCCCGGGGCAGCCTGACCTGGGAGGCCGCCGGCCCCGAGGCGAGCCTGACCCGGGCACGGCTGGACATCGATGGCGGCGACCTGGGGTCGGCCCTGGAGGCGCTGGGCCAGCCGGTGGCGATCCGCAACGCCGAGACCCGCGTCGACGGACAGCTGGCCTGGCCCGGTGCGCCCTGGCAGTTCGCTCTGGCGCGCTCCCGGGGCAACCTGGCGGTCGAGCTGCGCGACGGTCGTTTCGTCAACCTGGAATCGCCCTCGGCGCGGCTGGTCGGCTTGCTCAACGTGGACAACCTGCTGCGCCGGCTGACCCTGGACTTCTCCGACGTCACCGGGCGGGGCACCGCCTTCGATCGTGTCAGCGGCGATGCGACCCTGTATGGTGGGGTGCTGGAGACCCGCGGTCCGGTCGAGATCGATGGTCCGGCCACCCGCTTCACCCTCGACGGCAGCGTCGATCTGGCGCGGCGGGAACTCGACCAGCGTCTGGGCATTACCCTGCCGGTGAGCAGCAACCTGCCCCTGGCGGCGGTGATCGCCGGGGCGCCGGTGGTCGGTGGGGCGCTGTTCATCGCCGACAAGCTGTTCGGCGACGCCCTCGACCGCGTGACCCGAATTCACTATCGCGTGGAGGGGCCCTGGACCTCGCCGCGCATCGCTCTGGAAAGTGCCGAATGACATCACACACGCAACCCCTGCTCGACCAGGCCGCCGAGGCGCTGCTGACCCCCGGCGGGCTCGATCTCGATGCCCTCGACACCGGCCTCGGCCACGCCATGGGCGCCGGCATCGACTACGCCGATCTGTACTTCCAGCGCAGCTGGCACGAGGGCTGGGTGCTGGAGGACGGTGAGGTCAAGGAGGCCAGCTACAACATCGACGGGGGCGTCGGCGTGCGCTCCCTGGCCGGGGAGAAGACCGGTTTCGCCTACTCCAACCAGATCTCCATGGAGGCCCTGGCCGAGACCGGGCGCACCGCCGCCGGCATCGTGCGCAGCGGCCAGCGCCTGAGCGCCGCCCCGCGGGTGGTGACGGCGCCGGCCGCTCGCTATGCCGGCATCGATCCGCTGGCCGGACTCTCCGCCGACGAGAAGGTCGCCATGCTCAAGGAGGCCGATCGCGTCGCCCGGGCCGCCGACCCGTCGGTGAGTCAGGTCAGCGCCTCGCTGACCGGCGTCTACGAGGTGGTGCTGGTGCGTGCCAGCGACGGCACCCTGGCCGCCGACGTGCGCCCGCTGGTGCGTTTCAACGTCAGCGTGATCACGGTGCGCGACGGCCGCCGCGAGCGCGGCAGCGCCGGCGGCGGTGGCCGCTACCCGATGTCGCGGCTACGCGACGAGAACGTCGCCGAGCGCTTCGCCAAGGAGGCGGTGCGCCAGGCGCTGGTCAACCTCGACGCCGTGGATGCCCCGGCCGGCCAGATGCCGGTGGTGCTGGGCGCCGGCTGGCCGGGCATCCTGCTCCACGAGGCCGTGGGCCACGGCCTGGAAGGCGACTTCAATCGCAAGGGCAGCTCGGCCTTCGCCGGCCGCATGGGCGAGCGCGTGGCCGCGCCCGGCGTGACCGTGGTCGATGACGGCACCCTGGCCGACCGTCGCGGTTCGCTGTCCGTCGACGACGAGGGCACGGCCACCCAGTGCACCACGCTGATCGAGGACGGCATCCTCACCGGCTACATGCAGGACAAGCTCAACGCCCGACTGATGGGCATGGCGCCCACCGGCAACGCCCGCCGCGAGTCCTTCGCCCACATGCCGATGCCGCGCATGACCAACACCTACATGCGTGCCGGCCAGGACGACCCCGCCGACATCATCAAGAGCGTCTCTCGCGGCATCTATGCCGTGAGCTTCGGCGGCGGTCAGGTGGACATCACCTCCGGCAAGTTCGTGTTCTCGGCCAGCGAGGCCTATCTGATCGAGGACGGCCGCATCACCGCGCCGGTCAAGGGCGCGACCCTGATCGGCAACGGTCCGGAGGCCATGGGGCATGTGTCGATGATCGGCCACGACCTGGAGCTGGATACCGGCATCGGCGTATGCGGCAAGGAAGGGCAGGGGGTGCCGGTGGGCGTCGGCCAGCCGACGCTGAAGCTGGACGAGCTCACGGTCGGCGGCACGCAGTCATAAAGCTTGAAGCGGGAAGAGCGCCGCTTCGCGGCTGGAAGCTGGAAGAGCAACCCATGGCCTGACGGGAGGACTTCCAGCTTCAGGCTTCAAGCTTCCGGCTTTACAGCTCGGCGGTCTCGCGGATCAGCTTGAACAGCCGCCGGGCGTTGGTCGGCGGCTTGCCCTGATCGCGTTCGCGGCGGGCGTTGCGGATCAGCTGGCGCAGGGCCTGGCGGTCGACGTCGGGGTAGTCGGCGATGAAGGCCTCGAGGGCGTCGTCGTCCTCGATGAGGCGGTCGCGCCACTGTTCCAGGCGATGGAAGGCGTGGTCGCGGCGCAGCTGCTCGCGGTCCATTTCGTCGAACACCGCCTGGATGCCCTCGAGGTCCTCGCGGCGCATCAGCTTGCCGACGTACTGCATGTGCCGGCGGCGGGCCTCCCGGGCGCGGATGCGGCCGGTCTCCTCGATGGCCGCCAGCAGGTCGTCGGAGAGCGGGAAGCGGTCGCGTTCGGCCTCGCGCATGGCGATCAGCCGTTCGCCGAGCTCCTGGAGGGCATGCATCTCGCGCTTGAGCTGCGACTTGCTGGGCCGTTCGTCGGCCGGAGAGAAATCATCCTGGGTCATGCGGCGTCCTGATTCATGAGAGGGGCGTTAGGCATCGGCCCAGTATACCAGCCCGCCGCGTCGGGCTGGCCAAACGACCATGTTGTGTATCGGCCGCCTGGCCGGTCGAGTGAGGAGTCAAGACGATGACACAGGCTTTCGATGCCGTCGCCCAGCAGTCGCTGCTGGAAACCCGTGCCGAGGCGGCCCTGGCGCTGGCCCGCCGGCTCGGCGCCGATGCCTGCGAGGTGGGCGCCAGCGTCGACCAGGGCGTGGGCGTCAACGTGCGCGAGGGCGAGGTCGAGACCGTCGAGCTGTCCCGCGATCAGGGCATCGCGGTGACCGTCTACGTCGGCCAACGCAAGGGCAGTGCCTCGTCCACCGACGCCTCCGAGGCGTCGATCCAGGACGTGGTCGAGAAGGCCATGGCCATCGCCCGCTACACCGGCGAGGACCCGGCCTCGGGGCTCGCCCCGGCCGAACTGATGGCCCGCGAGCTGCCGGACCTCGACGTTCATCACCCCTGGGCGCTGTCCACCGAGGAGGCGGTCGAGCTGGCGCTGGCCTGCGAGAACGCCGGCCGCGGCCAGGCGGGCATCAGGAGCTCCGACGGCGCGGGGCTGTCCAGCGGCGAGGGCGTGCGCGTCTACGCCAACAGCCACGGTTTCCTGGGCAGTCAGCGCGGCAGCCGCCACTCGCTGTCCTGCATGCTGATCGCCGAGGACGAGCACGGCATGCAGCGCGACTACGACTACACCAGCGCCCGCGACCCTCGCGAGCTGCTGGCTCCCGAGGCCGTGGGCGAGAGCGCCGCGCGTCGCACCCTGCGCCGGCTCGGCGGCCAGCGCCCGGCCACCGGGCGGATGCCGGTGCTGTTCGATCCGAGCCTGGCCTCGGGGCTGGTCGGCAGCTTCTTGAGTGCCATCGCCGGCGGCGCCCTCTATCGCCAGTCCTCCTTCCTGTGTGACCGCCTCGGCGATGCGCTCTTCCCCGAATGGTTCTCGCTGCAGGAGAAGCCGCGCCTGATGCGCGGCATGGCCAGCAGCGCCTTCGACGGTGACGGCGTGGCGACCCGCGACAACGTCTTCATCGATCAGGGACGGCTGGCCAGCTACATGCTGTCCGCCTACAGCGCGCGGCGACTGGGGATGGAGACCACCGGCAACGCCGGCGGCGCCCGCAACCTGCGCCTCAGCGCGCCGCTCGAGTCCCAGGAGGCGCTGCTCGCGCGCATGGATCGCGGGGTGCTGGTCACCGAGCTGATGGGGCAGGGCGTCAACGGCGTTACCGGCGACTACTCCCGTGGCGCCGCGGGGTTCTGGGTCGAGAACGGCCGCATCCAGCATCCGGTGGAGGAGTTCACCATCGCCGGCAACCTGGCGACGATGTTCCAGGGGCTGGTCGGCGTCGGCGACGACATCGACACCCGCGGCAGCGTTCACACCGGCAGCTGGCTGATCGACGAGATGACCGTGGCCGGCAGCTGAGCCGGCCACGGTAACGACACTCCGGACACAAAAAAGCCCGCGAGACGCTCGCGGGCTTTTTTGTGTGCTCATGCGCGACGTGGTCTTGGCCCGAGGGCCGGTATTCAGCGTTTCGGGCGGTAGTGTTCGTCCACGCCCAGTCGCTCGAGCAGGCGAGCGAACAGGAAGGCCTCGTTGCCCTTGAGCGAGCGGCTCAGGCAGTCCAGGTACTCGCGGCGCGGATAGCGCCGCCAGCGCGGTGCCTTGTAGGCATCGAGGTCGATGGCGAACAGGCGACCGTCGCGAACCAGGAAGTTGTCGGTGTGCAGGCCGCGGCAGTGAATGCCGTCGCGGTCGAAGGCGACCAGCGCGTCCAGATACTGTTCCTGCAGGTCGGGGGAGTCGAGGATCAGCTGCTTGAGCGGCACGCCATGGATGTTCTCCGTGACCAGCCGATAGGGGCGCGCCTCGACGATGGTCGGCGTGGCGATGCCGAGGGTTTCGAGCCGGGAAGCAATGAGGGCGAAGTTGCGCCCGGGGTAGGGCCGGATGCGCGCCAGGTAGCGCAGCCGGTCGACGGCCTTTGGCTGGAAGGTCTTGATGAAGTGGTCGCGCTCGGGATCGAAGTGGACTCTGGAGTACTTGCCGGTCTGGATCAGCTGCATGGTCCTGCTCGGTAGAGGGGAGTGATGGCGCCGTCGAGACGGCCTCTGGTCAGGCTTCTTCGTCGAAGCGGGCCGCGAAGAGGGCTTCCAGCGCATCCAGCACCGCCTCGCCGTCGTCGCCGTCGGCCTCGAGGGTCAGTTCGGTGCCGCAGGGCGCGGCCAGCATCAGCAGCGCCATGATGTTGGTGGCATCGGCCTGCTGGTCGCCATGGCAGACGGTGACGCGGGAGGCGTAGGGTTGGCAGCACTGCACCAGGCGGGTGGCGGCCCGGGCGTGCAGGCCGCGCTTGTTGGTCAGGGTGAGCTTGCGGCTGGGCACGTGACTAGCGGTCCTTGGCGTCGTTCGGGTCGGGAAGCGTGAGTTGCAGGCCGAGCTCGCGATGGCGCAGGCGCACGCCGGCGTGGGTCTCGGCAAGACGTCGGGACAGTCGCTCGGCCAGGTAGGTGGAGCGGTGCTGGCCGCCGGTGCAGCCGATCGCCACGGTCAGGTAGCTGCGCTGGCTGGCGCGGTAGCGGGGCAGCCAGCGTTCGATCCAGGTCAGGATGTCGTCGGCCATCTCGTCGACCACCGGGTAGCCCTCGAGAAAGGCGATCACGCTGTCGTCGCGGCCGGTGGCATCACGCAGCCGCGGGTCCCAGTAGGGGTTGGGCAGGCAGCGGGCGTCGAACACGATATCGGCGTCCAGGGGCACGCCGCGCTTGAAGCCGAACGACTCGAGGGTCAGCGTCAGCCCTTCGCGGCGGTGCCCGGCGACCTGGTCGGTGATGCGACCGCGCAGGTCGTGCACCGATAGCCGCGAGGTATCGATCAGCAGATCGGCGAGGTCGCGGATCTCCGACAGGGCGTCTTCCTCGCGATCGATCGCCTCGGCCAGGGTCATTTCGGTATCGCGGGTCAGGGGGTGTCGGCGCCGGGTCGCGGAGTAGCGCTCCAGCAGGATGCGTGCATCGGTGGTCAGGTAGATCACCTGGCACTGGATGTCGCGGGCACGCACGTCCTCGAGCAGCGTCGGGAAGCGTTCCAGGGCATGGGGCAGGTTGCGGGCGTCGATGCTGACCGCGACGGCGCTGCGCAGGGACTGGCCGCTGCGCAGCTCGTCGACCAGCGGTCCGAGGAGCATCGCCGGGAGGTTGTCGATGGCGTAGTAGCCGAGGTCCTCGAGGGCCTGCAGGGCGATCGACTTGCCGGAGCCGGAGCGTCCGCTGATGATGACGAGCTGCATGACGGATCGGGTCTCCTGGTCGGGGGCGGCCCTCAGCCGCGTCCGCTGGCGGCCGGTGCCTGTCGTCGGATGGCGTCGAGGAGGCTGTCGTGCAGCTCGCGCTGGCTGCCGGCCCGACGCAGGGCGCTGCGGGTCGCGGCGTCGTTCATCACGCCGGCGACCTGGCCGAGCAGGGCGAGATGCGCGTCGTCGGCTTCCTCGGGGACCAGCAGCACGAACACCAGGTCGACGGGTTCACCGTCGATGGCGTCGAAGTCGACCGGTTCGTCGAGCTTGAGAAAGCCGGCGATGGGGGCCTTGCAGTGAGGGTTGCGGGAATGGGGGATGGCGACCCCGTGCCCGATGCCGGTGCTGCCCAGCCGCTCCCGTCCGATCAGCCGGCTGAAGACCTCCTGGCTGTCGAGGCTGGGAATGTTCTGGGCGATGAAGGTGCTGAAGAACTCCAGCACCCGTTTCTTGCTCCCCCCGGGCACACCGAAGAGGGTGCGCTCGGGGGGCAGGATGGCTTCGAGTGACATGACTCAGCGGACGCTTGCGGCGCCCTGGGCGCGGGCCTGAGTCTTTTCCTTGTGCTTGACGAGCTGGCGGTCCAGCTTGTCGGCAAGGGCGTCGATGGCGGCGTACATGTCGGCGTCCATCGCTTCGGCGTGCAGATCGGCACCGGCGGCGTGCAGCGTGCAGGCGGCCTGCTGGCGTTCCTTCTCGACGGAGAGCGTCACCTGAACGGTGGTGATGTTGTCGTAATGGCGTTCCAGGCGGGAGAGTTTCTCCTGCACGTAGTCACGCAGGGGCTCGGTCAATTCCACGTGATGGCCGGTGAGGTTGACTTGCATGACACGCTCCTTGCTCCTTGGGTGGTGACTCGATTGTAACCCTTTTTGGTGCCTTGCAAACCCCCCGTGCCAGACGCGTTTTCATACTCTGGAACCCCCCGCCGGGAGGGCCTCAGCCGAGGCGCTTGCGCTGGCTGGAGGAGGGGATGTGCATCGCTTCGCGATACTTGGCGACGGTGCGTCGGGCCACCTCGATGCCCTCCTCGGCGAGCAGGGTGACCAGCTTGCTGTCGGACAGCGGCTTGCGCGGCGGTTCGCCCTCGATCAGCTTGCGGATGCGGGCGCGGATCGCGGTGCTGGAGTGGGCATCCTCGCCGTCGCCGACCTGGCTCGAGAAGAAGTACTTGAGCTCGAAGACGCCGCGGGGGGTGTGGATGAACTTCTGGGTCGTGACCCGGGAGATGGTCGACTCGTGCATCTCCACCGTCTGGGCGATGTCGGCCAGGATCAGCGGCTTCATGGCCTCCTCGCCGTGCTCGAGGAACTCGATCTGGCGGGTCATCACCTCGTGGCCGACGCGCAGCAGGGTGTCGTTGCGGCTGGCCAGGCTCTTGATCAGCCAGCGCGCCTCCTGCAGGTGGTCCTTGAGGAACTGGTTGTCGTCGCTCTTGTCGGCGCGCTTGATCAGCGCCGCGTAGTCGGGCTGGATGCGCAGCCGCGGCATCGCCTCAGGGTTGAGCTCGACGCGCCAGCCCTGGGGCGTGTGGCGGGCGATCAGGTCGGGAATCACGTAGTCGCTGTCGCCGCTGGCGAATTCGCTGCCCGGGCGCGGGTCGAGGCCGCGGATCAGGCCGATGACCGCGTCGAGGGTTTCGTCGTCGAGCCCCAGGCGCCGCTTGAGCAGCCGCCGATCGTTGCCGGCCAGCGCCTCGAGGAACTGGCGTACCAGGCGGCGCGCCTGGGGCAGCAGCGGGGTGTCGTCGGGCAGGGTGGCCAGCTGCAGCAGCAGGCACTCGCGCAGATCGCGGGCGAACACGCCGGTGGGCTCGAACTGCTGCAGGCGCAGCAGCACCGCTTCGACCTCGCGGGTGGCGAGCCCGTCGAGGCCCTGGGCGCGCAGGCCGTCGCGCAGCTCGTCGAGCGGTTGATCCAGATAGCCGTCCGGCGTCACGGCATCGATCAGGCTCTCGGCGATACGGGTCTCGCGTTCGTCGAGCTTGCTCATGGCCAGCTGCCAGACGAGGTGGCTCTGCAGGCTCTGGCCGGCGGCCTGGCGCTCGAAGTCGGGAGCCTCGCCGCTGCCGCCGGCGTCCTGGAAGGTGTCCGACCAGTCGCTGTCGACGCTGAGTTCTTCCGGAATCTCGTCGGACCAGTCGTCGTCCGGCGTCTCGCCGACGGCCTGCTCGCCGAAGTCGTCCTCCAGCTCCAGCATGGGATTGGCTTCCAGGGCCTGCTGGATCTCCTGGCGCAGATCGAGGGTCGAGAGCTGCAGCAGGCCGATGGCCTGCTGCAGCTGGGGCGTCATGGTCAGCTGGGTGCCGACACGCAGTTGGAGGGATGCCTTCATGGCCATGGCAAGCGTTCCGGTCCTGCGGCAAAGAGGCCTTCCACCCTAGTGTGGGTGTGCCCGCCGTGCAAGCCTTTGCTCAGCAATTAGCATGCCAATGGCAATTGCCATGCCTGTCTGTGCATGGCGACAATATATCAGTGACTTGCGAAGCTAATAGGCTCAGAGTCGGAAGTCCTGGCCCAGGTAGACGTCGCGTACCCGCTGGTTGGCGAGGATGGCCTCGGCGTCGCCTTCGGCGATGATCTGGCCGTCGCCGACGATGTAGGCGCCGTCGCAGATGTCCAGCGTCTCGCGCACGTTGTGGTCGGTGATCAGCACGCCGATCTCGCGGGCCTTGAGCTGGCGGATGATACCCTTGATGTCGCCCACCGAGATCGGGTCGACGCCGGCGAAGGGCTCGTCGAGCAGAATGAAATCGGGTTCGGTGGCCAGCGCCCGGGCGATCTCGACCCGCCGGCGCTCGCCGCCGGACAGGCTCATGCCTAGGTTGTCGCGGATGTGGGTGATGTGGAACTCCTCCAGCAGCGCCTCCAGGCGCGCCTTGCGGCCGGCACGGTCGAGGTCACGGCGGGTCTCGAGAATGGCCATGATGTTGTCGGCCACCGACAGCTTGCGGAAGATCGAGGCTTCCTGGGGCAGGTAGCCGATGCCGGCCTGGGCGCGTTGGTGCATGGCGGCGCCGGAGAGGTCGCGGTCGTCGATGGCGACGCGGCCGGCGTCGGCCCGGACCAGGCCGACGATCATGTAGAAGGAGGTGGTCTTGCCGGCGCCGTTGGGGCCCAGCAGGCCGACGATGCGGCCCTGCTGGATCTCCAGGCTGATGTCGTGAACGACGCGACGGCGCTTGTAGCTCTTGGCGAGGTTCTGGGCACTCAGGGTCTTCATGGGCCGTCCTGCTGTTCCGGCTCCAGGGTCATGCGCACGCGCTGGCGCTCGCCGATGCCCTCGGCGTCGGAGCGGGCCTGCACCACCCGGCGGTCGAGGAAGTATTCGAGGTAGCCGCCGTCGAAGGTGTCGCCGCCCTGGTGCAGCTCGGCCTGGTCGACGAGCTCGATGCGCCGCTCGGCCACGTGGTAGACCACGGTGCGGCCCCAGGCGCGGACCAGGGGCTGATCGGGGGCGGGCTTCTGCTCCAGGTAGGCGCGCTGGCCGGTGGCGGTGGCGGTGGTCAGCTGGCCGGCCTCGTTGCGCTGGATTTCCACGCGGTCGCCGGTCAGCTGCATGCTGCCCTGCTGGATCTGCACGTCGCCCTGATAGACGGCGGTGCCGGCGCGGTCGTCGAGGTCCAGGCGGTCGGCCTCGACCTGGATGGGCGCGCTGGCGTCGCCTTCCAGCGCCAGGGCGGCGGGGGCGGCCAGCGCGGTGGCGAGCAGCGCTGCGCTGAGCAGTGAAGCGAGGGATCGCGTCATGACTCGGGGTCCTCCTGGGTGTCCGGCGGGTGGTGGCCGCGCACATTGTCGGTCAGTCGGGCGCGGTTGTCATCGAGCCAGGCGTCGAAGCGCTCGCCGCGCATCCACTGCGGCGGCTGGCTCAGTCGTGCCGGCGTGTCGCTCCAGGCGTGACCGGCGATGCTGTCGTAGTACAGGCGTTCGGTCTCGAGCCGCCAGCGTTCCTCGGGGGCGGTCAGCACCGCCTGCCCCTCGAGGGTGAGCAGGCGCTGGCCGTCTTCCAGGCGTCCGCGCTCGGCGTCGGCCAGCCATCGCCGGCCTTCGCTGTCGCGAAGCCGGGCGTGGGGCGTGGTCAGCCGGGTGACGTCGTCGACGGGCGTGTGCTCCAGGCGCGGCGTGGTGAGGCGCTGGTGAGGCGCACCCTGAGCGTCGAATCGCGTCAGGTGCGCGTCCTCCAGGTAGTAATCGGGCTCTCCCGTCTCGCCCTGGGGCGCGGGGCCCGGCGGTGCCTCGGGGCGCTGGTCGAGCAGCGCCAGGCCGCCGCCCAGGGCGAGCAGCAGCAGGAACAGCCAGGTGCGAAAGCCGGGACGAGGGAGGCGCATGGCGTCAGTCCTGGCCGTTCAGATAGGTGTCGAGCACGGCGTCCAGGCTGTCCTGGGCCTGGAGCAGGGTGTCGCAGATCTCGCGTACCGCGCCATGACCGCCCTCGCGTTCGGTGACCCAGTCGGCGTGCCGACGGATGTAGCTCGGCGCGCCGGGGACGCTGATGCCGACGCCGGCCCGATGGATCGGGGCCAGGTCGGGCAGGTCGTCACCGCAGTAGGCGACCTCGGAGAGATCCAGCGCCAGGTCCTGGCACAGTCGGCGCAGCGTCGGCAGCTTCTTCTCGATGCCCTGATGCAGATGCCGGATGCCGAGCGCGCTGGCGCGGCGAGTGACCATCGGCGAGTCGCGGCCGGTGATCAGCGCCACCTGGATGCCGGCGCGCTGCACCAGCTTGATGCCGTGACCGTCGAGGGTATGAAAGGCCTTGAGGCTGTCGCCGTCGGCATCGAAGTAGAGGCGGCCGTCGGTCAGCACGCCGTCCACGTCCAGGGCCAGCAGGCGCACCTGTCGCAGGCGCTGGACCAGGTCCGGGTTCAGCAGGGGGGCGTCGAAGGGCATGGAATCTCCTTGGGTCAGATGACGCCGCTGGCCAGCAGGTCATGCATGTGTAGCGCGCCCACCGGGCGGCCGTCATCGTCGACCACGGCCAGGGCGGTGATGCGGTTGTCCTCCATCAGCCGCACGGCCTCGGCGGCCAGGGTGTCGGGCGAGGTTCGTTTGCCGGGGGTCGTCATCACCTGATCCACGGTCAGCGACGACAGGTCGCTGAACTGATCCAGGGTGCGGCGCAGGTCGCCGTCGGTGTAGACCCCGGCCAGCCTGCCCTCGGGGTCGATGACGCAGGTGAAGCCCAGGCCCTGGCGGGTGATCTCCAGCAGCGCATCGCGCAGCGGGCTGCCCAGCGAGACCTGCGGCAGGCGGGCGCCCTGATGCATCAGGTCCGAGACCTTGAGCAGCAGCCGCTTGCCGAGGCTGCCGCCGGGATGCGAGAGGGCGAAATCCTCGGCGGTGAAGCCGCGGCTCTCGAGCAGCGCCACGGCCAGGGCATCGCCCAGTGCCAGGGCGGCGGTGGTCGAGGAGGTGGGCGCCAGGTCCAGCGGGCAGGCCTCGCGCTCGACGCCGGCGTCCAGGTGGGCCTCGGCGTGGCGGGCCAGGGTCGAGCCGGGGCGTCCGGTCATGCTGATCAGCGGGGTGCCGAGGCGCTTGAGCAGCGGCAGCAGGGCGGTGACCTCGGCGGTCTCGCCGGAGTTCGACAGCGCCAGCACCACGTCGCCCGGCGTGATCATGCCCAGGTCGCCGTGGCTGGCTTCGCCCGGGTGCACGAAGAAGGACGGGGTGCCGGTGCTGGCCAGGGTGGCGGCGATCTTGCTGCCGATGTGGCCGGACTTGCCCATGCCGGTGACCACCACGCGGCCGCGACAGGCCAGGATCAGCTCGCAGGCGCGCTCGAAGTCGCCGTCCAGGCGCGCGACGAGGGCGCCGATGGCCTGCTGCTCCAGCCGCAGGGTGCGTTCGGCGCTGGCCAGCAGGCCGGTGAGGGAGGAGGTGTCGTCTGTCATGGGAGGATTGTTGCCTGTCGCGGGGTTGGGCTCAAGGGCGGACGGCCGATTCGGCGCCGGCGGGCCACGCAAGAGGGCGCTCATTGAACCCGCTGAGGCCGTGCTGCGCAAGCCGGCACATGACGGCGCTGGCGCCCCGGTCGATGGTTAGGATACGATGTTCGATAATCTATCAGGGAATTCATTGGATGACCGATTCTCCCCTCATCGAGGTGGAGGGCCTGCGCTTCTCTCGCGGAGAGACGGAGATCTTCCGCGGCCTCGACATGGCGGTGCCACGCGGCAAGATCACCGCGATCATGGGACCCAGCGGCACCGGCAAGACCACCCTGCTCAAACTGATCGGCGGCCAGCTCGCCCCTGACGCCGGTCGGGTGAAGATCGGCGGCGAGGACGTGCACGCCCTGTCGCGCAAGGCGCTGTTCCGGATGCGTCGGCGCATGGGCATGCTGTTCCAGAGCGGGGCGCTGTTCTCCGATCTCGACGTGTTCGAGAACGTGGCCTTTCCGCTGCGCGTGCACACCGACCTGCCCGAATCGATGGTCCGCGACCTGGTGCTGATGAAGCTTCAGGCGGTGGGCCTGCGCGGCGCCCGAACGCTGATGCCGTCGGAGCTTTCCGGCGGCATGGCGCGGCGCGTGGCGCTGGCCCGGGCGATCGCCCTGGACCCGGACCTGATCCTCTACGACGAGCCCTTCGTCGGCCAGGACCCCATCTCCATGGGCGTGCTGGTGCAGCTGATTCGCCGGCTCAACGATGCCCTGGGGCTGACCGCGGTGGTGGTGTCCCACGATATCAAGGAGACCCTGTCCATCGCCGACTACGTCTACGTGATCGCCGACGGCCAGGTGATGGCCCAGGGCACGCCACAGAGCCTCGACGTGGATCGCGACCCCAGGGTCAGCCAGTTCGTTCACGGCGAGCCGGACGGCCCGGTGCCGTTCCACTATCCCGCCAGGGATTTCCATGAGGACCTGCTGGGCACGGGAGGCGCGAGATGATGGCGATGATTCAACGCCTGGGACGCCTGGGCTTCGGCGTCGCCGAGGGACTCGGCCAGGCGACGCTGCTGCTCTTCCAGTCGGCGGTGGGCGTGCCCTCCGGCGAAGGGATCCGTCTGTGGCTGCGCCAGATGTACTTCGTGGGCGTGCTGTCGCTGGCCATCGTGATGGTGTCGGGGTTGTTCATCGGCATGGTGCTGGGCCTGCAGGGCTACACCATCCTGGTCGACTTCGGCGCCGAGGATGCGCTCGGCCAGATGGTGGCGCTGTCGCTGCTGCGCGAGCTGGCGCCGGTGGTGGCGGCGCTGCTGTTCGCCGGCCGTGCCGGCTCGGCGCTGACCGCTGAGATCGGCCTGATGAAGGCCACCGAGCAGCTCACCAGCATGGAGATGATCGGCGTCGACCCGCTGCGCCGGGTCGTTGCCCCGCGCCTGTGGGCCGGTTTCGTCGCCCTGCCGCTGTTGACCATCGGCTTCGGCGTGATCGGCATCTGGGGCGGCGAGCTGGTCGGCGTGAAGTGGCTGGGCGTCTTCGAGGGCTCCTATTGGGGCAACATGCAGGCCAGCGTCGAATTCGTCGATGACATCCTCAACGGCCTGATCAAGAGCCTGGTGTTCGCCCTGGTGGTGACCTGGATCGCGGTCTATCAGGGCTATGCCCTGGTGCCGACGTCGGAGGGCATCGCCCGCGCCACCACGCGCACCGTGGTCTATGCCTCGCTGGCCGTGCTGGGGCTGGATTTCGTCCTGACCGCCCTGATGTTCGGCGGGCTCGCCTGAGGCGGAAGCATGATGGCGGCTGTCGGCCGCCGCGGATTTGTGGAGACATGGAATGAAGCGCAGCAAGACGATGGAACTCGGAGTCGGCCTGTTCATGCTGGCCGGCATCCTGGGGCTCCTGTTCCTCGCCCTGAGGGTCAGCGGCCTGAGCCTCGCGCCCCCGGGCGACGACTTCCGCCTGGAGGCCAACTTCGCCAACGTCGGCGGTCTCAAGCCGCGTGCCCGGGTCACCATGGCCGGGGTCACGGTGGGGCGGGTCGAGAGCATCGACCTCGACACGGAGTGGTACGACGCGCGGGTGGTGCTGACGCTCGACGACGAGCTGGAAGGGGCGCTGCCCGAGGATACCACCGCCGCGATTCTTACCTCGGGGCTGCTCGGCGAGCAGTACGTGGGACTGTCGGTGGGCGGCGCCCCCGAGACGCTGGCGGACGGCGATCGCCTGCGCGATACCCAGTCCGCCCTGGTGCTGGAAGAGCTCATCCAGCAGTTCGTGTCCAACATGGCCAAGGAGTGAACCCGATGAATGCAACGAGCCTTTCCCGGCGCCTGGTCGGCGCCATGACGATCCTGGTGATGTGCCTGATGGCGCTGCCGGCGGTCGCCCAGGCCAACACCCCGGAACAGTTGATCCGCGACAGCATCGACGAGCTGATGGGCGATATCGAGGGGCGTCGGGACTACTACCGCGAGCATCCCGACGAGCTCGAGGCCGTGGTCGACGACAGTCTCGAGCAGGTGGCCGATTTCCGCTACATCGGCGCCAGCGTCATGGGCCGCTACTTCCGCAACGCCACCCCGTCGCAGCGCTCGCGCTTCGTCGACACCTTCCGTCAGACGCTGATCGATACCTATGCCAAGGGACTGGTGACCTTCGATTACCGGGACATCCGCGTGCTCGACAACCAGGATGCCGGCCGCTATGAGGACCAGGCCAGCGTCGAGATGGAAGTGGTGGCCAGTGACGGCACCGTGTACCCGGTGAGCTATTCGCTGCGTCAGGATGACGGCCAGTGGAAGGTGGTCAACGTGATCGTCAACGGCATCAACCTGGGGCTGACCTTCCGCAACCAGTTCGATCAGGCGATGCGCGACCAGAATCGCGACTACGACGCCGTGATCGATGGCTGGGCGCCGGAACTCGCCGTCGACGAGCTGGAGCAGGGCGAGGCAGGATGAGCGTGCTGCTGGAGAACGGTGCCAATCGCCTCGAGGTCGATGGCGAGGTGCTGTCGGTGTCCGGCGAGGTCGACTTCGACGGCGCCGCGGAGATCGCCGCCGCCGGCCAGCGCTGGCTTGCCAGTCAGAGCGAGGGTAGCCGCGTGGTCTTCGATCTCGGCGGAGTGGGGCGCGTCAGCAGTGCGGCGGTCAGCGTGCTGCTGGAGTGGACGCGCCAGAGTCGGGCCGGTGGCCTCGCTCTCGAGGCGGTGCGGCTGTCGCCGCCGCTGGCCCGGCTGACCGAGGTCGCCGGAGTCGATACCCTGCTGCCGGTGGAGGCGAGCGTCGACGCCACCGAAGCGTGAGCGGCACCATGACGGCAAGGGGCCGGGAGCGACGGGCGTCGCCCCGGCCCCTTCGTGTTTCGAGGCTTGTCATGACCAGGCGTGTCGTGTCGAGACTCGTCGGCTGGCGCGCATGTCGCCATACGCGCACGTCGCCATACGCGCACGTCGCCATACGCGCACGTCGCCAACGGCGTCGCTTTTCATTACCATGGTCGGCCTGTTCGTCCCGTCATCGCATCGCGGTGGCGCTTTCACGGATCAACCATTTTCTAGCGAGGGTTCGATGCTTCCCACTGAGGTCAAGGCGCTGCTCGAGAGCCGGCTCGATGGCTGCGAATTTCATATCCAGGGCGAGGGCTGCGACTTCCAGGTGGTCGCCGTCGGCGAGGTGTTCGAAGGGCTGTCCCGGGTCAAGCGCCAGCAGCTGATCTACGGCGCGCTGTCCGACGAGATCGCCTCCGGCGCCCTGCATGCCGTGACCATCAAGACCTACACGCCCGAGCAGTGGCAGGGTGCCGCCGAGAACAAGGGGGCCTGAGGCTCGAGGTGACATGGACAAGCTGATCATTACCGGCAATGGCCCCGTCGATGGCGAGGTCTGGGCCAGCGGTGCCAAGAACGCCGCCCTGCCGATTCTCTGCGCGACCCTGCTGGCCGACGAGCCGGTGACCATCGGGAACCTGCCGCACCTGCAGGACATCACCACCACCCTCGAGCTGCTCGGCCACATGGGCGTGCAGCCGGTGATGGGCGAGCGCATGAGCATCCAGCTCGACGGCGCCCAGGTGACCGACTGTCACGCGCCCTACGAGCTGGTCAAGAAGATGCGCGCCTCGATCCTGGTGCTCGGACCGTTGCTGGCCCACTTCGGCCAGGCCGACGTGTCGCTGCCCGGCGGTTGCGCCATCGGCTCCCGGCCGGTCGATCTGCATATCCGCGGCCTCGAGGCCATGGGTGCCGACATCCGCGTCGAGGGCGGCTACATCCGGGCGCGGGTCGACGGTCGCCTCAAGGGTGCGACCATCTTCTTCGACACCGTCACCGTCACCGGCACCGAGAACCTGCTGATGGCCGCGGTGCTGGCCGAGGGCACCACGGTGCTCGAGAACGCCGCCCGCGAGCCGGAGGTCACCGACCTGGCCGAGTGCCTGATCAAGATGGGCGCGAACATTCGCGGCCACGGCACCGACACCATCGTCGTCGAGGGCGTCGAGCGCCTGCACGGCGCCGAGCACGACGTGATGCCGGACCGCATCGAGACCGGCACCTTCCTGGTCGCTGCGGCGCTGTCGCGGGGCAGGGTGAAGGTGCGCAACACCCGCGCCGACATCCTCGAGGCGGTGCTGGCCAAGCTCGAGGAGGCCGGTGCCAGCGTGACCACCGGTGAGGGCTGGATCGCGCTGGACATGCACGGCAAGCGGCCCAGGGCGGTCAACGTGCGCACCGCGCCCTATCCGGCCTTTCCCACCGACATGCAGGCCCAGTTCGTAGCCCTGAACGCGGTGGCCGAAGGCACCGCCCGGGTGGTCGAGACCATCTTCGAGAACCGCTTCATGCACGTCCAGGAGCTCAACCGCATGGGCGCGAGCATCGCGCTCGAGGGCAATACCGCGGTGATCACCGGCGTCGAGAGCCTGTCCGGTGCGCCGGTCATGGCCACCGACCTGCGCGCCTCGGCGTCGCTGGTGATCGCGGCGATGATGGCCGAGGGCGAGACGCTGGTCGACCGCATCTACCACATCGATCGTGGCTACGAGTGCATCGAGGAAAAACTGCAGCTGCTGGGCGCCAAGATCCGGCGCATTCCGGGCTGAGCCGACAACAGGCGAGACCATGAGCAAGCAACTGATTCTGGCCCTGTCCAAGGGCCGCATTCTCGACGAGACCCTGCCGCTGCTGGCCGAGGCCGGCATCACGCCCGCCGAGGACCTGGGGGCCAGCCGCAAGCTCTTGTTCGACACCAACCTGCCGGACGTCAAGCTGGTGGTGATCCGCGCCACCGACGTGCCCACCTACGTCCAGCTCGGCGCCGCCGACGTGGGCGTGGCGGGCAAGGACGTGCTGCTCGAGCACGGGGCCGAGGGCCTCTACGAGCCCCTGGACCTCGAGATCGCCGGCTGCAAGCTGATGACCGCGGGGGTCAGCGGTGCCGAGCCGTCCCACGCCCGGCGTCGGGTGGCCACCAAGTTCGTCAACGTGGCCAAGCGCTACTACGCCGAGCAGGGCATCCAGGCCGAGGTGATCAAGCTCTACGGCGCCATGGAGCTGGCGCCGCTGATGAACCTGGCCGACGAGATCGTCGACATCGTCGATACCGGCAACACCCTGCGCGCCAACGGCATGGAGCCGCGCGAGCTGATCGCGCCGATCTCCACCCGTCTGGTGGTCAACAAGGCGGCCATGACCATGAAGCACGACCGCCTCAAGCCGCTGATCGCCCGCCTGCGCGAGGCGGTCGAGCGGCGCAGCGCCGAGGCGCCGGCCTGAGCGGCCGGTCATCCCCGATAGGAGAGCAATCGTCATGAGTGAAGTGTCCGCCGGCCGTCTCGAGATCGCGCGTCTGTCCACCGCCGACGCTGACTTCGAGACGCGCCTCGATGCCCTGCTGGCCTGGGAAGGCGTGTCCGACGACGAGGTCCAGCGCCGCGTCGCCGACATCCTCGAGGCCGTGAAGACCCGCGGTGATGCTGCCGTGGTCGAGACCAGCAACCGCTTCGATCGCCTCTCGGCGTCGAGCATGGCCGATCTGACCCTGGGGCCGGATCGCCTGCGTCAGGCCTTCGATGGCCTGCCCGAGGCGCAGCGCGAGGCGCTGGCCACCGCCGCCGACCGGGTGCGCCGCTACCACGAGCACCAGAAGCCCGAATCCTGGCAGTACACCGAAGATGACGGCACTGTGCTCGGCCAGCAGGTCATGCCGCTGGACCGCGCCGGCATCTACGTGCCCGGCGGCAAGGCCGCCTATCCGTCCTCGGTGCTGATGAACGCGCTGCCGGCTCACGTGGCCGGCGTCGGCGAGATCGTCATGGTGGTGCCGACCCCGGATGGCGTGCTCAACGAGCTGGTGCTGGCCGCCGCCCACCTGGCGGGCGTCGATCATGTCTTCACCATCGGCGGCGCTCAGGCCGTGGCCGCGCTGGCCTACGGCACCGAGACGGTGCCGCGGGTCGACAAGATCGTCGGCCCCGGCAACATCTACGTGGCCACCGCCAAGCGAGCGGTGTTCGGCCAGGTCGGCATCGACATGATCGCCGGCCCGTCGGAGATCCTGGCGGTCTCCGATGGCGGCACCGACGCCGACTGGCTGGCCATGGACCTGTTCTCCCAGGCCGAGCACGACGAGGACGCCCAGTCGATCCTGGTCAGCTGGGACGGCGACCATCTGGACGCGGTGGGCGAGGCCATGGCCCGGCTGCTGCCGACCATGGAGCGCGAGGCGATCATCCGCACCTCGCTGGCCGAGCGCGGCGCGCTGATCCACTGCCGCGACCGCGACGAGGCGGTGGCGCTGATCAACCGTATCGCCCCGGAGCACCTGGAGCTGTCGGTGGAAGCCCCGCAGGACTGGCTGCCCGAGGTGCGCCACGCCGGCGCCATCTTCATGGGTCGCTACACCGCCGAGGCGCTGGGCGACTACTGTGCCGGCCCCAACCACGTGCTGCCGACCTCCGGCACGGCGCGCTTCTCCTCGCCGCTGGGCGTCTACGACTTCCAGAAGCGTTCCTCGCTGATCGGCTGCTCCGCCGAGGGCGCCTCGACCCTGGGCCGCACGGCCTCGGTGCTGGCCCGCGGCGAGTCGCTGACCGCCCATGCCCGCAGCGCCGAGTACCGCATCCGCGACTGAGGGCCCTTCGGGCCTTGCCAGGCAACAACGACCGCGGCCCCGTCATCGACGGGGCCGCGGTCGTTTCGGCGGAAGGGTGTCGCTCAGGGCGAGTCGGGCTTCTCGAGGGACAGCGGGCGCGACGGCGTGGGACGCTCGGCGACCTCGAGGGTGATCTCCAGGGGCTCGCCGCCGCGCACCACCGTCACCGGCAGATCGGTGCCGGGGGCGATGTCGGCGATGTCGCTCATGGTCTGGCGCGGATCGAGAATCGGGTTGCCATCCACCTTGAGCAGCACGTCGCCGGGCTGCAGGCCGGCATCGTCCGCCGGGCCGTCGGGCACCACGCCGGCGATGATCACGCCGGTGGGTGCCGCCAGGCCGAAGGAGGCGGCCAGCTCCGGGTTGAGCTCCTGGGCCTCGACGCCCAGCCAGCCGCGCACCACCCGACCCTGGGTGACGATCTGCTCGAGGATGCTGCGTGCCAGGTTGGCGGGGATGGCGAAGCCGATGCCCTGGGAGCCGCCGGAGCGCGAGAAGATGGCGGTGTTGATGCCGACCAGTGCGCCGTCCGGATTGATCAGGGCGCCGCCGGAGTTGCCCGGGTTGATGGCGGCATCGGTCTGGATGAAGTCCTCGTAGGCGTTGAGCCCCAGGTGGCTGCGGCCGGTGGCGCTGACGATACCCATGGTCACGGTCTGGCCGACGCCGAAGGGGTTGCCGATGGCCAGCGCCACGTCGCCGATCGCCGCCTGGTCGGAATCGGACAGCTCGATGACCGGCAGGTCGTCGAGGTCGATGCGCAGCACCGCCAGGTCGCTCTCGGGGTCGGTGCCGATGACCTCGGCCAGGGTCTCGCGGCCGTCGCGCAGTGCCACCTGGATCTGGTCGGCGCCGCGGATCACGTGGTGGTTGGTCAGCACATAGCCGTCGGCGCTGACGATCACCCCCGAGCCCAGGCTCGACAGCATGCGCTGGCGGCGCGGAGCGTCATCGCCGAAGAACTGGCGGAAGAAGGGATCGGACATCAGCGGATGACTGTCGCGCTCCACCACACGCGAGGAATAGACGTTGACCACCGCCGGGGCGGCCTGTGCCACGGCGCTTGCGTAGCTGGCCGGGCCTTCGCCGCGTTCCATGGGCGGGGCTTCGCGCAGGCTGGGGGCCGGTCGCTCGACCTCGTCGGCGGTCTGCAGTGGTGCCGGCTGAGGGGGAGGCGAGGTGGCGACGGGCGGCGTGGCCTGGCGACCCACCAGTCGCGGGAAGGCGTTGAGCAGCACGATGGCCAGCAGCAGGCCGATCAGGATGGGCCAGACATAGGGGAGGGCGCGTCGCATGCGGCGGGCTTCCTTCTGGTGCGTGGTCGCAGGGTGGCGGGGCGGCGGTTTAGAATGGCTCGAATTGTAACATTGCATGCGTGAACCGTCCGGAGGCTTCATGACGACATCCACGGAACTGGTGGCGGCCTGCGATCGGCTGCTGTCACCGGCGCGATTCAAGGACTACACCCTCAACGGCCTGCAGGTCGAAGGCCGCGAGCGGGTCGCTCGGGTGATGAGCGGCGTCACCGCCTGCCAGGCACTGCTCGACCAGGCGGTGGCCTGGGACGCCGATCTGCTGCTGGTGCACCATGGCTATTTCTGGAAGAACGAGCCGGTGGCGGTCACCGGCATGAAGCGTCGCCGGCTGGCGACCCTGCTGGCTCATGACATCGGCCTGCTGGCCTATCATCTGCCGCTGGACGCCCATGCCGAGCTCGGCAACAACGCCCGCCTGGGCGAGCGGCTGGGCTTCGTGGCGGAAGGCTGCGCCGACGGCGAGCTCGGCGAGGGGCTGATCTGGCGGGGACGGCCGTCCGTGCCGATGAGCGCGGCGGCGCTGGCCGATCATGTCGGTGAGCGGCTGGGTCGCGAGCCGCTGCTGGTCGAGGCGCCCGGCGGCGGCGAGGTCCGGCGCGTGGCCTGGTGCACCGGTGGGGCTCAGGACATGATCGCCGAGGCCGCGGCGGCCGGGGCCGATGCCTTCATCTCCGGCGAGATCTCGGAGCGCACCACGCACCTGGCGCGGGAGCTGGGCATTCACTACCTGGCGGCGGGGCATCACGCCACCGAGCGCTACGGCGTCCAGGCATTGGGTGAACGCCTCGCCGCGGAGTTCGGCATCGAGCATCGCTTCGTGGATATCGACAACCCCGCCTGACGGCAGCGGGGCGTGGACGCGAAGACGCCGCCCATGGAGCTCGAGCCATGGGCGGCGTCTTCGTGTTCGTGGCGGGTTCCCGGATCGGGCGCCGGGAGGGCCTCAGTAGCGGGGTGGCTGGGGCGCGTCGGCGTCGTTCTGCTTGAGGCCGAAGTCCTCCGAGAGGGTGCCGCGGTTGCCATCGGCGTAGTCGCGCGGGGCGGCGACATCGTCGTCGCTTTCGACCTCGGGCGTCGTGGGCGTGGCGGCGGCCAGGTCGGCGCGCTGCGGGGCTTCGGCCCCCAGCCGGCTGCTGGCCTCGCTCACTTCCTTGTTCAGCGCGGCGGCGAGGCTGCCGAGACGCTCGACGTGGTCGCCGACGCCGTCGCGGAGTTCGGCCAGCTGGCGGTCGCGTTCGGCGAGGCGCTGGCGCAACATCTGCACGTTGCGTGCGCCCGCATTCATCAGGTGGTAGCCCATCACGCCGAGGCCGATCCCGGCCAGCAGGCAAGCGGCGCCCAGCATCCAGTTGATATTGCTTAATTCCACATCGTTCTCCTGAGCGGTCTCTCGGCTCGGCATCGGCGGCCGGCTCCAGCGCCGGGCGGGCCGGCGGCCCATTATAGGGCCGAGGCGGACGCCGGGGTCAACGGCCGGCGGGCGATGCCAAGCGACGCCCCGGTGGGTATAATGCCCCTCTTTCACCGGATGCCGAGGACCGTCGCCCCCATGTCCATGAGCGAGCGTCACAGGATGCCGACCGCCGCCGAGCCGAACACCCCGATGGGCCGCTATCGCGCCGATCTCGAGCGCGCCGATTTCGCCTTCGATCCCGCCCAGGAACAGGCCGTGACGCACCTGCAGCGCCTGTTCGACGACCTGCTGGCCAAGCCGCGCGAGCAGGTTCGGCCGGCGTCGGCGGGCAAGGGGCTGAAGTCGCGGATGGCCGGGCTGTTCGGTCGCCGCGACGAGCCCGAGGCACCGGCGCTGCCGGAGGTGACCGGGCTCTATTTCTGGGGCGGTGTCGGGCGGGGCAAGACCTACCTGGTGGACACCTTCTTCGAGGCGCTGCCCTTTCCCGAGAAGATGCGCACCCACTTCCACCGTTTCATGCAGCGGGTGCACAACGAACTCGAGCACTACAAGGGCGAGAAGAACCCGCTGACCCTGGTGGCCGACAAGTTCGCCGCCGAGGCGCGGGTGATCTGCTTCGACGAGTTCTTCGTCAAGGACATCACCGACGCCATGATCCTGGCCAACCTGCTCGAGGCGCTGTTCGCCCGCGGGGTGGTGCTGGTGGCGACCTCCAACATCGTGCCGGCCGACCTCTACAAGGATGGCCTGCAGCGCGCGCGTTTCCTGCCGGCGATCGACCTGCTGGAGCGTCACTGCGAGGTGGTCAACGTCGACTCCGGCATCGACTACCGACTGCGCGCCCTGGAGCGCGCCGAGATCTTTCATTCGCCGCTGGACGAGGCTGCCGAGGCCGAGCTGTCACGCAGCTTCCGCGAAATCGCCGGCCACGAGGGCGAGGACGGGGCGCCGATCGAGATCAATCATCGGGTGCTGCACAGCCGGCGGCTGCATGACGACGTGGTGTGGTTCGCGTTCGACGAGCTCTGCGACGGCCCGCGCAGTCAGAACGACTACATCGAGCTGGCTCGCGAGTACCACACCGTGCTGGTCTCCAGCGTGCCGTGCATGGACGGCGCCAGCGACGACCAGGCCCGGCGCTTCATCAACATGGTCGACGAGTTCTACGACCGCGGCGTCAAGCTGCTGATGTCCGCCGAGGCGCCGGCCGAGCGGCTCTATCGCGACGGCAAGCTGGAGTTCGAGTTCGAGCGGACCCTCTCGCGCCTCCAGGAGATGCAGTCGCATGAGTACCTGGCGCTGCCGCACAAGCCCTGACCCGGCCTCTGGACGGGAGCTGTAAGCCTTGAGCTTGAAGCCGGAAGCCCCTTTTCTTTCCTCCGTGACGAAGGGGGGGGGCATGCTGTTTTCCAGCTTGTGCGTCATTGCCTTGCCGGTCGGGGGCGTGTAGAATTCGCGCGCTTGACCGTTGTCGTCCTGCGGACGGCAACCAAGAAAAATAGGGATGGTCCAAACCGCCGAGCCGGGGCAGGACCCAATACATCGATTTGGTGATTCACCCATGAAGACGTTCACTGCCAAGCCGCAGTCCGTCCAGCGCGACTGGTACGTCGTCGACGCTGCGGACAAGACTCTGGGCCGTCTGGCCACCGAGATCGCTCGCCGCCTGCGTGGCAAGCACAAGCCGGAATACACCCCGCACGTTGACACCGGCGACTACATCGTCGTGATCAACGCCGAGAAGGTGCATGTCACCGGCAACAAGGCGAGCGCCAAGAACTATTATCGTCACACCGGTTACCCGGGTGGCCTGCGCTCCATGAACTTCGAGAAGATGATCGCTCACGCACCGGAGCGTGTCATCGAGTCCGCGGTCAAGGGCATGCTCCCGAAAGGCCCGCTGGGTCGTGCCATGTACTCCAAGCTCAAGGTCTACGCCGGCACCGAGCATCCGCACGCCGCGCAGCAGCCGCAAGAACTGAACATCTGAGGGAGCTTTCGCCATGACACAGCAGTATTACGGTACCGGTCGCCGCAAGACCTCTACCGCCCGCGTCTTCCTGAAGCCGGGCACTGGCAAGATCACCGTCAACAACCGTGATCTGGACGAGTTCTTCGGCCGTGTCACCGGTCGCATGGTCGTCCGTCAGCCGCTCGAGCTGACCGAGACCCTCGGCCAGTTCGACGTCTACGTGACCGTCAAGGGCGGCGGCGGCAGCGCCCAGGCCGGCGCCATTCGTCACGGCCTCACTCGCGCCCTGATGCAGTACAACGAAGACTTCCGCAAGCCGCTGCGTGAAGCCGGTTACGTCACCCGTGACGCGCGTGAAGTCGAGCGTAAGAAGATCGGTCTGCGCAAGGCCCGTCGTCGTCCGCAGTTCTCCAAGCGCTGATCTGCGACGAGCCTCGTCAAGAACGCCCGGGTCCTCAGGACCCGGGCGTTTTTTTTGTGCGAGGTCAAGAGATTGGCGTCTTGCCGCTGCCGGTCGGCCGCGGCGTGTTGTGAAGGGTGGCCCCTTTACCTACCATGGTTAGCATTCCTCACCCCCTGTGGTCGCGGCTCTGGTGGCTCGCGCAGCAATGGCGGGCAAATCGCTGATGGGAGAATACCAACAATGGCAGACAGCGGCGTGAACAAGGGGCGACGCCGTTTCCTCGTGGGCGCTACCTCCGTCGTGGGTGCGGCGGGCGCGGTCGGGGTCGCGGTTCCCTTCTTGTCCTCCTGGCAACCGAGTGCCCGGGCGCGTGCCGCCGGTGCGCCGGTCAAGGCGGACATCTCCAAGCTCGAGCCCGGTCAGCGCATGACCGTCGAATGGCGTGGGCGCCCGGTATGGGTGCTCTACCGGACGCCCGAAATGATCGAGCGCACCGAGGCGCTCGGCGGTGATCTGCTGGCCGACCCCGGCTCCGAGGAGCCCCAGCAACCCGGCTATGCCGATGGCACGATGCGGTCCATTCGTCCCGAGATCGGGGTGCTGATCGGTATCTGCACCCATCTGGGCTGCTCGCCGCTGTTCAAGCCGGACCCCGGGGCCGACGATGTCGGCGTCGCCGACTGGCCGGGCGGTTTCTTCTGCCCCTGTCACGGGTCGCGCTTCGATCTGGCGGGTCGCGTATTCGCCAACGTGCCGGCACCGCTGAATCTGGAGGTGCCCCCGTATCGCTTCGAGAGTGACGACGTCATCGTCGTCGGTGAGGATGAGGAGACGGCCTGATGGCGAACCCCGATAAGCCCAAGGCGGAGCGCGGCGTCATGCGCTGGGTCGACGATCGCTTTCCCGCCACCCAGATGTGGCAGGAGCACCTGTCGAAGTACTACGCGCCGAAGAACTTCAACTTCTGGTACTTCTTCGGCTCGCTGGCGCTGCTGGTGCTGGTCAACCAGATACTCACCGGCGTGTGGTTGACCATGAGCTTCAATCCTTCCGCCGAAGGCGCCTTCGCCTCGGTGGAATACATCATGCGCGACGTGGAGTGGGGCTGGCTGATCCGCTACATGCACTCCACCGGCGCCTCGGCGTTCTTCGTCGTGGTCTACCTGCACATGTTCCGCGGCCTGCTCTACGGCTCCTACAAGGCGCCCCGGGAGCTGGTGTGGATCTTCGGCATGGCGATCTACCTGGCGCTGATGGCCGAGGCCTTCATGGGCTACCTGCTGCCCTGGGGGCAGATGTCCTACTGGGGCGCCCAGGTGATCATCTCGCTGTTCTCGGCCATTCCTGCCATCGGGCCGGACCTGGCCCAGTGGGTGCGCGGCGACTACCTGATCTCCGGCATCACCCTGAACCGCTTCTTCGCCCTGCACGTGGTGGCGCTGCCGATCGTGATCCTGGCGCTGGTGGTGCTGCACATCATCGCCCTGCACGAGGTCGGCTCGAACAATCCCGACGGCATCGACATCAAGGCCAAGAAGGACGAGAGCGGCAAGCCGCTGGACGGGATTCCCTTCCATCCCTACTACACGGTCAAGGACATCGTCGGCGTGGCGGTCTTCCTGTTCGTGTTCTGTGCGGTGATCTTCTACTTCCCGGAAGGCGGCGGGTACTTCCTCGAGAAGCCGAACTTCGAGCCGGCGAATCCGTTGAAGACGCCGGATCACATCGCGCCGGTGTGGTACTTCACGCCCTTCTACGCGATCCTGCGCGCGATCAACTTCTCGCTGTTCGGCCTCGACGCCAAGTTCCTCGGCGTGGTGTGCATGGGCGCGGCCATCGCGGTGCTGTTCGTGCTGCCCTGGCTGGACCGCAGCCCGGTGCGTTCGATTCGCTACAAGGGCTGGATCTCGAAGCTGATGCTGGCGCTGTTCGCGGTGAGCTTCATCGTGCTCGGAGTGCTCGGGGTGCTGCCGCCGACCGCTGCGCGCACGGCGCTGGCCCAGCTGTGTACCGTGCTCTACTTCGCCTTCTTCCTGCTGATGCCGTTCTACAGCCGCTGGGAGAAGACCAAACCCGTTCCGGAAAGGGTGACTGGCTGATGAAAAAGGGACTGCTGGCTCTGATCCTGGCCCTGCTTCCGATGCTCGGGTTCGCCGCCGGAGGTGGCGCCCATCTGCAGGAGATGACCCCCGACCTGCACGATCGAGCATCGCTGCAGCGTGGCATGAAGCTGTTCGTCAACTACTGCATGGGGTGTCACTCCCTGCAGTATCAGCGCTTCTCCCGCGCGGCGGAGGATCTGGACATGCCTCAGGGGCTGGTGGAGGACAACCTGATCTTCGCCGAGTCGGTGGGCTTCAACGACCAGATGCACAATGCGATGTCGGCGGAGGACGGCGAGGACTGGTTCGGCGCGGCGCCGCCGGATCTGACCCTGGAGGCGCGGCTGCGCGGCACCGACTGGATCTACTCCTATCTGCTCGGTTTCTATCGCGATCCGTCACGGCCCACCGGCGTCAACAACCAGGTCTTTCCGCTGGTGGCGATGCCCAACGTGCTCGAGCCGCTGCAGGGCGTGCAGGAGAAGGTCTGCGCCGCCAGCGAGCATCCCGTCGAGGGGGCCGAGCTTGATCCGCTGACCGGCAAGTACCAGTCCTGTGAGGTGCTGCAGGTGACCCAGCCCGGCGCCATGGAGCCCGGCGAGTTCGAGGAGGCGGTCTATGACCTGACCAACTTCCTGGCCTATGTCGGCGAGCCGTCCCGGCTCAAGGCCGAGGCGCTGGCGCCCAAGGTGCTGATCTTCATCTTCGTCTTCGGCATCATTGCCTACCTGCTCAAGCGCGAGTACTGGCGCGACATTCACTGACGAATCCGGCCGCGCGGGCGCATGGCTTCGGCCATGCGCCCGCGTCGTGTGCCGTGGCGATAGCGGGACGCCACACGACGCCCCGAGATGGGGTGCGTCGTGTTATCATCCCGCCACGAACTGATGCGAGGATTGTTTCATGGGTGTAGTGGCCAAGCGGTCGTCGATGATCTTCTATTCCGGGGGCGATGATCATTACAGTCATCGGGTGCGTATCGTGCTCGCCGAGAAAGGGGTGGCGGTGGATATCGTCGAGGTCACCGAGGAGAGCCACCCCGAGGAGCTCGCCGATCTCAACCCCTACAACAGCGTGCCCACGCTGCTTGACCGGGACCTGGTGCTCTACGAGTCCAAGGTGATGATGGAGTACCTCGACGAGCGGTTCCCGCATCCGCCGCTGCTGCCGGTCTATCCGGTCGCCCGGGCCCAGAGCCGGCTGTGGATGCATCGCATCGAGCGCGAGTGGTGCCCGCTGGTCGAGCAGATCCAGAACGGCACCAAGAAGGAAGCCGAGAAGGCGCGCAAGGAGCTGCGCGAGAGCCTGGTCGGCATCTCGCCGATCTTCGAGGACATGCCGTTCTTCATGAGCGAGGAGTTCACCCTGGTGGACTGCTGCCTGGCACCGATCCTGTGGCGTCTGCCGGCGCTCGGCATCGAGATGCCGGAGAAGCAGATCAAGCCGCTGATGGGCTACATGGAGCGTGTCTTCGATCGCGACGGCTTCCGGGCCTCGCTGAGCGAAGCCGAGCGCGAGATGCGTCCCTGATCGTTCTTTCACGCCCCGGCGTCGCGCCGGGGCCGCTTTTCTGGAGGGCCAATCGATGCAATCGAGTCGTCCCTATATCGCGCGGGCCCTGTACGAGTGGCTGCTGGACAACGAGCTGACGCCCTACATCGTGGTCGATGCCGAGCAGGCGGGCGTCGAGGTGCCGCGCCAGTTCGTGCAGAACGGCCAGATCGTGCTCAACCTCGGCGTCAGCGCGATCCGCGACCTGTCGATGACCAACGAGGCCATCGCCTTCTCGGCACGCTTCGGCGGCAAGCCGACCCAGATCATGGTGCCGATCGAGGCGCTGATCGCGATCTATGCCCGCGAGAACGGCGTCGGCATGGTGTTCGGTCATGAGCCGGTGATGCCGGCCGATGATGCCAATGACGTGGCCGAGGAGGCGTCGGAGGACGAGGCGCCGGGGCTGTCCAGCGTCGACAGCGACGATGGCGATGCCGGCGGCGAGCCGGAGGAGGCGCCGAAGAAGGGGCGCCCCTCGCTGCGCGTGGTCAAGTAGCGCGTCGTTCCCGCCGCCATGCGCGGAACCTGACAGAAGAACGGCAGGCCCTCGGGCCTGCCGTTCTTCGTTCCGTGCCGCCGGATGGCGGGGCGCGAGGGCGTCAGTCGAGGTAGTCGAAGACCTTGACGATGCGCTGCATGCCGCCGACGTTGCGGACCGCGGCGACGATGCGCTCGGCCTCCTGGCGGCGCACGATGCCCATCAGGAAGACGCTGTCGTTCTCGGTGACGATGCGCAGCTTGCTGGAGTCGATGGCCTCGTTGGCGACCAGGGCGGTGCGGATGCGGGTCTTGAGCCAGGTGTCGGTGAGACGCTGGCTGGTCGGCAGGTTGGCGGCCACGCTCAGCTGGTTGTGGACGCGGCGCACGTTGCGCACCTCGCCGGCGATGCGCTCGGCCATGTTCTTGAGTTCCTGGCTCGGTACCTGGCCGGTGAGCAGCACCACGCCGTTGTAGCTGTCGACGTTGATGCGGGCGTCGCCAAGGCGGGCGTCGGTGGTGCCGAGGTTGTGGGCGACCTTGGTCTCGATGCTGTCGTCCTCGACCTTGGTGCCGACGGTACGCTCGCTGTAGTTCTCGTTGATGGGGCCGGAGGTGGTGGCCGCGGTCATGGTGGTGCAGCCGGACAGGGCCAGCAGCAGGGCCAGGGAAAGGCCCAGGAGGCGGGACTTGTCGATCATGGGCATCACTCGCTTGCGCCGAAGAGTTGTTCGTCGATGAGGTCGCACAGGCAGTGGATCACCAGCAGGTGAACCTCCTGGATGCGGGCGGTCGAGGTGGCCGGCACGCGGATCTCGCAGTCGTCCTGGCCGAGCAGCGAGGCCATGTTGCCGCCGTCGCGGCCGGTCAGGGCGACCACGGTCATCTCGCGGTCGTGGGCGGCCTGGATGGCCTGCACCACGTTGCCGGAATTGCCGCTGGTGGAAATCGCCAGCAGCACGTCGCCGGGCTGGCCCAGGGCACGAATCTGCTTGGAATACACCTCGTTGTAGCTGTAGTCGTTGGCGATCGAGGTCAGCGTCGAGGTGTCGGTGGTCAGCGCCAGGGCCGGCAGGCTGGGGCGCTCGCGCTCGAAGCGGTTGAGCAGCTCGGACGAGAAGTGTTGGCTGTCGCCGGCGCTGCCGCCGTTGCCACAGGCCAGGATCTTCCCTTCGTTGACCAGGGCCTGGACCATCATCTGGCTGGCGACCTCGATGAAGGGCGGCAGCACCTCGCTGGCGTAGGTCTTGGTGTCGATGCTGGCGTTGAAGTGTCCGAGAATGCGGTTCTGGAAATCCATCGTGGCTTCCTGGTCCTTGGGCGATCAGAACGCTTCGAAGGCGTTTCGGACCCAGGTGAAATCGAGGTCCGGCGGCGTGCCGGTGACGGCCAGCACATCGAAGCGGCAGGCACATGATAGCCGGTTGCGTTGCAGATAAAAACGCGCCGCCTGGATCAGACGGCGCTGCTTGGTGGCGTTGACGGTCTCGAGCGGATGGCCGTGGCGGGTGTCGCGGCGGTGGCGAACCTCGATGAATACCAGCACATCGCTGTCGCGCATCACCAGGTCGATCTCGCCGCCCCGGGCGTGTTGGTTGGCGGCCTCGAGGGCGAGGCCGCGGGCCGCCAGCCAGTCCGCGGCGAGGCGCTCGATGCGAGCGCCGCGGGCGCGGGCGTCAGCGGGATGCGTCATCGGTGAAGTGGCTCATGTCCAGCGCCGGCTGGGGCACGCCGTCCTCGAAGCGGGCCCAGGGCAGCTCGCGGTGGATGCGGCCGTCCTGGTCGGCGCTCAGGGTGCCGGTGGCGCCGAACAGCTCGCTGCCGGGGATGGCCTGGAACTGGGGCAGACGCCGGGCCAGCTCGTAGGCGTCCACGCCCATGGCCATCAGGCGGAACATGTTGGGGTCGGACTCCTCGCGCAGCTGGCGATAGCTGTCGAGGAAGGGCAGGGCCTCTTCGCCGCCCACGGCGGCGTCGGGAATCTGCCAGGGGATGTCGAGGAACATCACGCCGTTCAGGTCCTTGTCCAGGCGCGGCTGCTGGCGCCCCTCGTAGAGGTGCGAGGTGGCGTAGACCGACAGCTCCTGCTTGTAGGCGTAGTAGTCGATGGTCGGTGGCACCTGGCGAGCGTAGTCGGGCAGGGCCAGCAGGAACAGCATGTCGGGGCGGCTCGAGCCCAGCGCGCGGCGCGTGCTCTCGGTGGCCGGCCGGCCGGGGTTGTAGCGTACGGCGTTGGCGATCCGGCCGTCGCGATCGCGCCAGGCGTCGGCGAACGCCTCGCCGACCCGGCGTCCCCAGGCGTTGTCCGGTACCAGCAGCGAGGCGCTGCGATGGCCGTCCTGGCGGCCGCGAGCCGCCACCGAGCGAGCCTCGTCCTCGGCCGAGAGGCCGTACTGGAAGAGCCCTTCGGCGCTGTTGCGCTCGTCCTCGCCGTAGTTGAGGGCCAGCGTCGGCATCGGCACCCGGTCGCGGCGCTCCAGGGCGGTGACGGCATCCTTGTCCAGCGGCCCGATGACCACCTGGGCGCCGCGCTGACGGGCCTCCTGATAGAGGGCGTCGAAGTTGCCGCCGGAGGAATCGATGAAGGTCAGCTGGATGCCGCGGCCACCGCCGTTCACCTCGTTCATGTGGTGGGCGCGCAGGCCTTCCTCGAGGGCGTCGGCGACCCCGGCCAGCGGGCCGGACTCGGGCAGGAAGACGGCGATGTGGCGCACGTCCTGGCCGCGCAGGTCGCGCAGCGCCAGGATGTCGGCGGGCAGCTGCCGGGCCGCGGGATGATCCGGATAGCGACCGCGCCAGTCGTCGAGGCGGGCGAACAGGCGTTCGATGTCGCCGCCGCTGGCGCGCACCAGCTCGGCGAGATCGAGCCAGGCCCGGGTCGGGTCGCTGGCGCCGTCACGCAGCTCGTCGATTGCGCCCGGCGTCAGGCGCGAGAGCTGCTCCCAGATCGGGTCGTTGAGATCGATGCGACCGGTATCGGCCTGCAGGCGAAGCAGCGCCTGGGCGGCGGCGCGCGTCTCGCCGATCTGGCCGAGGGCGCGGGCCTGGCGTTCGCGCAGCAGCGCGGCCTGGTCGCGGGACAGCTGCAGCCCGTCGAGCTGCTGGGCGGCCTGGATCACCGCCGAGGGGTCTCCCTCGGTCTCGCCGAGGTCGGACAGCAGCATCGCCCAGCGACCGCGATCCTCGGGGGGCAGCCGGCTGTCGTCGATGCCCTTGGCGATGTCCAGCGCCTGGGGGCGGCTGCCCTGGCGTGCTAGGATGTCGGCCGCCTGAAGCCGCGACTGCGCGGCCTGCTCGGGTGCCTGCTGCTCGGCCTGGGCCAGCAGCTGGTCAGGATCGCCGACGGGCTGCCGTTCGGTGATGCCGGGCTGGAAGGCACAGCCGGCCAGCCACATTGCCACGAAGGCGGCGGCCAGCGGGCCGCGAGACGAAATCTTCATGAATCCTTCCTTGTCCTCACGTGCGGAGAGCTTCCCGGGAGCCGAAATGACAGACGCCATAACAGGGGTATTGTACGTGGTCGCCACGCCGATTGGGAATCTGGACGACCTTGCCCCCCGTGCCGCACGGCTGCTGGGCGAGGTCGACCTGGTGGCCGCCGAGGATACCCGGCACACCTCGCGCCTGCTGCGCCACCTGGGCGTGGCGCCGCCGCTGTTGTCGCTGCACGAGCACAACGAGGCCGCGCGGGTCGAGCAGATCGACGCCCGGCTGGCCGCCGGGGAGGCCGTGGCGCTGGTCAGCGATGCCGGCACGCCCCTGATCAGCGATCCCGGTTTCGTGCTGGTACGCGAGCTGCGCGCCCGCGGGCGTCGCATCGTGCCGGTGCCCGGCGCGTGCGCCCTGGTGGCGGCGCTCTCGGCGGCGGGCCTGCCCACCGATCGTTTCCTGTTCCAGGGCTTCCTGCCGGCCAAGGGGGGCACCCGGCGAGGACGGCTCGAGGCGCTGGCCGAGCGCGAGGAGACCCTGGTGTTCTACGAGTCGCCGCATCGCATCCGTGACACCCTGGCCGATCTCGGTACGGTGCTCGGCGAGCGTCAGGTGGTGCTCGCCCGGGAGCTGACCAAGACCTTCGAGACCTTTCTCGAGGGCACCCCCGAGGCCCTGCTGGCGCGGATGGCGGACGACCCCGACCAGGCCCGTGGCGAGTTCGTGGTGATGGTGGCCGGCGCCGCGCCGAAGTCGGCCGACGAGGCCGCCAGCGTCGATGCCGATGCGCTGCTTTCCGCCATGCTCGCCGAGGGCGTGGGGGTCAAGCAGGCCGCGGCAGTGACCGCCCGGACCCTGGGGGGCGCCAAGAAACAGTGGTACGCCAGGGCGCAGGCGCTCAAGGACGGGGATTGAGGGGGTGGCGGGGCGCTGGTATGCTTGCCGCGGGAGTTGGCCAGACAGCCGCCGCCGGAGCGATCCGGGGGAGGAAAGTCCGGGCTCCACAGGGCAGAGTGCCAGGTAACGCCTGGGCGGCGCGAGCCGACGGAAAGTGCAGCAGAGAGCAGACCGCCTACGTCTCCTTCGGGAGGCCGGTAAGGGTGAAAGGGTGCGGTAAGAGCGCACCGCGCGCCTGGTAACAGTGCGTGGCACGGTAAACCCCACTCGGAGCAAGACCAAATAGGAACCCGTTGGCGTGGCCCGCGTTGGGTTCGGGTAGGTTGCTTGAGGGCGACGGTGACGTCGCCCCTAGAGGAATGGCTGTCCCCGACAGAACCCGGCTTATCGGCCGACTCCCCACGAATTCCTTGCGCGCCGCCGTCCGGCGGCGCCCCGCCATTTGCAAGACCAGCCGCCAAGAGAAGCGCATGACGTCATCCGCCCCCGAACACGCCCCCCGCGGCTTTCGCCATGCCAGCGTGCTGCTCGACGGGGCGGTCGACGCCCTGATCCATGATCCGGCGGGCCATTATCTGGACGGCACCTTCGGCCGCGGCGGCCACTCCCGGGCGATCCTCGAGCGGCTCGCTCCCGAGGGGCGGCTGCTGGCCATCGATCGCGATCCCCAGGCCATCGCCGAAGCGGCGAACATCGACGACGAGCGCTTCGCCATCGATCAGGGCGAGTTCGCCCGCCTGGGCGAGTTTGCCGAGGCGCGCGGCCTGCACGGCCGGCTGTCCGGCATGCTGCTCGATGTCGGCGTCTCCTCGCCCCAGCTCGACGATCCGGAGCGGGGCTTCAGCTTCCTGCGTGACGGCCCGCTCGACATGCGCATGGACCCGACCCGTGGCGAGAGCGCCGCGGACTGGCTGGCCCATGCCGCCGAGGGCGAGATCGCCCGGGTGTTCAAGACCTACGGCGAGGAGCGCTTCGCCCGTCGGCTGGCCAAGGCGATCGTGGCCCGCCGCGTCGAGACGCCCTTCACCCGCACCGGCGACCTGGCCGAGGTGATCAAGGCCGCCCATCCCGCCTGGGAGAAGGGCAAGCACCCGGCCACCCGCGCCTTCCAGGCGCTGCGCATCCAGGTCAACGGCGAGCTCGACCAGCTCGATGCCGCCCTCGAGGCCGCCCTCGAGGCGCTGGCCCCCGGCGGGCACCTGGTGGTGATCAGCTTCCATTCTCTGGAGGATCGTCGGGTCAAGCGCTTCATCCGGGATCACGTGCGCGGCGACACCCATCTGCCCAAGGGCATCCCGCTGCGCGACGACCAGATCCAGCGGCGCCTGGAGTCCGTCGGCAAGGCGCGCCGTCCGGGGCCGGAGGAGGTCGAGGCCAACCCCCGCGCCCGCAGTGCGGTGATGCGCGTGGCGCGCAAGCGATACTGAGGTACGGCATGGCTCAAGGACGCGACGCCACTCCCTCTTCCTTCGCCTGGCCGCTGCGCCTGCGCCCGACCCTGGGGCTGGCGCTCAATGCCGTGCTGCTGGCGGCCTGCCTGGGCGCGGCCCTGGCCGTGATCGCCACCAGCCATCAGACCCGGGTGCAATACGCGCAGCTGCAGGCGCTCGAGCGTGAGCACCAGCAGCTGCAGACCGAGTGGAGCCAGCTGCTGCTCGAGGAGAGCGCCTGGTCCTCGCCGTCGCGCATCGAGCGGCTGGCCAGCGACCGGCTCGAGATGCGCCTGCCCGGCATCGACGAAGTCGAGGTCATCCGGCCATGAGTGCCACGCCTCGTCGCGGCAAGACGCGTCATGCCCCGTCGCCCATGGGGCAGGCCCGCTACCGGGTGATGCTGGGGCTGGTGCTGATCGGCCTGGCGTTGCTGGCCGGACGCATCGTCGACCTGCACGTCTTCGACCGCACCTTCCTGCAGGGGCAGGGCGATGCCCGGACCCTGCGCGTCGATCCCATTCCCGCCCACCGCGGCATGATCACCGATCGCCACGGCGAGCCGCTGGCGATCTCCACCCCGGTGGTGACGCTGTGGGCCAACCCCCAGGATCTGCCCGACGATCGCATCCAGCGGCTGCGCCTGGCCCAGGCCCTGGGGCAGGAGCCCGAGGCCCTGAACGCGCGCATCGAGCGCTATGCCGATCGCGAGTTCATGTACCTGCGCCGCCGCATGACGCCGGTGGACGCCCAGGAGGTGCTCGACCTGCGCATCCCAGGGGTGCACAAGCGGGCCGAGTACAAGCGCTACTATCCTGCCGGTGAGGTGATCGCCCAGCTGATCGGCGTGACCAACATCGACGATCAGGGGCAGGAGGGGCTGGAGCTCGCCTATCAGTCCTACCTCTCCGGGGAGCCGGGGCGTCGCCGGGTGCTTAAGGATCGGCGCGGACGACTGGTCCGCGACCTGGAGGTGCTCCAGGAGGCCGAGCCCGGCGGCGACCTGACGCTGGCCATCGACCAGCGCCTGCAGTACATGGCCTATCGCGAGCTCAAGTCGGCGGTGGACGAGAACGACGCCGACGGCGGCGTGCTGGTGATGCTCGACGCCGATACCGGCGAAGTGCTGGCCATGGCCAACCAGCCGTCCTACAACCCCAACAATCGTGCCGGCCTCGATCCCGGCGGGTTGCGCAACCGCGCCATCGTCGACGTCTTCGAGCCCGGCTCGGTGATGAAGCCGCTGGCCATGTCGGCGCTGCTCGAGACCGGCCGGTTCCCGCCCGATACCGTGATCGACACGTCGCCGGGCTGGATGGTCATCGACGGTTACACCATCAAGGACGTCGCCAACTACGGCGAGCTGACCCTGTCCGGCATCCTCGAGAAGTCCTCGAACATCGGCATGTCCAAGCTGACCCTGCAGCTTGACGACCCCGTGGTGCCCGAGCGCTATCGGGCGCTGGGCTTCGATCAGGTGCCGGGCACCGGCTTTCCCGGCGAGGCGGGGGGCAGCGTGCCGGCGCCCCAGGTCTGGTCCAGCAGCCAGTGGGCGGCGCTGTCCTATGGCTACGGCCTGTCGGTGTCCGCGCTGCAGCTGGCCGGGGCCTACACCGCCATCGCCAACCACGGCGAACGCCTGCCGCCGTCGCTGTTGCGTCTCAATCGGCCGCCGGCCGGCGAGCCGGTGATCGAGCCCGACGTCGCCGACCGCGTGCTGGGCATGATGGACCGGGTGGTGGAGCCGGGCACCGGTGCCCGGCGTGCCCTGGTGCCGGGCTACAGCGTGGCCGGCAAGACCGGCACGGTGCGCAAGAGCGGCGGGGGTGGCTACGAGGAGAACGCCTATCGCTCGCTGTTCGTGGGTATCGCGCCGGTCTCCGATCCGCGCCTGATCACCGTGGTGATGATCGACCACCCCCGGGGCGACGCCTTCTACGGCGGCGCGGTGGCGGCACCGGTGTTCTCACGGGTGGCCGGCAGCGCCCTGCGGCTGCTGGACGTGCCCCCCGACCTGCTGGACGAGGATTCATGAGCGCCGCACCGTTCGCCGTTCGCCATGCGATCGTTCATCGCCCGATCGTCTATCGCCTGACCGTCTACCGAAAGGAGAGCCCATGGACGTGACCGCCGAGCGCCTGATCGAGGCCCTGAGCGCCCACTGGCCCCGCCGGCGCGAGGCGCTGGCCGGGCTCGCGCTGCCCGCCCGGCCGCGGTTGATCCTGGACAGCCGGGAGCTCGCCGCCGGCGACGTCTTCCTCGCCGTGCCCGGGGTATCCGTCGACGGCCGCGACTACATCGCCGCCGCCCTGGAGGCCGGCGCCGCCCTGGTGCTGGCCCATGACGACGACGCCTCGACGCTGCCGGACGACCCACGGGTGGTGGCGCTGCCACATCTGCGCACCCGGCTCGGCGAGCTGGGGCGCGACCTCTTCGACGTGCCCGAGGCGCTGGAGCTGATCGGCGTCACCGGCACCAACGGCAAGAGTTCGGTGACTCACTACATTGCCGCCCTGAGCGAACGCCTCGGTCGACCGGCCGGCATGATCGGCACCCTGGGCCACGGGCGCCCCGGCGCGCTGGTCGAGGGGCGGTTGACCACGCCGGGGCCGCTGGCGCTGCAGGCCGCCCTCGGCGAGCTCGCCGGCTCGGGCCTGGAGCGGGTGGCCATGGAGGTCTCGTCCCATGCTCTGGAGCAGCGGCGTCTCGATGCCTGCCGCTTCCGCGCCGCGGTGTTCACCAACCTGAGTCGTGACCATCTCGACTATCACGGCAGCATGGCCGCCTACGCCGCGGCCAAGGCGCGGCTGTTTCGTCGCAGCGAGCTCGCGCTGGCGGTGGTCAACGCCGACGACCCGCTGGCGCGGCTGATGCTGGCCGGGCTGGGTGAGGACGTGCGGGTGCTGGCGGTAGGCAAGGACGAGGCCGTGACCCTGCGCGTGGTGGACTGGGTGCCCCATGGCGAAGGCCAGCGCGCGCTGGTCGCCACGCCCGACGGCGAGCGCATGTTGACGCTGCCGCTGATGGGACGCTTCAACCTGACCAACGTGCTGCTGGCCATCGCCACGCTGCACGGCCTGGGGGAGGCGATCGATGACCTGTTCGAGGCCGCCGCCGGGCTCGCGCCGGTGCCCGGTCGCATGCAGGCGCTGGTCGGCGAGGGCGCGCCGACGGTGGTGATCGACTACGCCCACACCCCGGACGCCCTGGAGAATGCCCTGCAGGCGCTGCGTGCCCATCTGCCCGACAGCGGCCGGCTGTGGTGCCTGTTCGGCTGCGGCGGTGACCGCGATGCCGGCAAGCGCCCGCTGATGGCCGCCGCCGCCGAGCGCCACGCCGACCGGCTGGTGATCACCGACGACAATCCCCGCTCCGAGGCGCCGGCGGCGATCCGCGAGGCGATGCTCGAGGGGCTGTCCGAGGCCGGCCGCGAGGCCGCCGAGGTGGTCGACGGCCGCGCCCGGGCGATCCGCGACATCATCCGCGAGGCCGCCGCCGAGGATGTGATCCTGATCGCCGGCAAGGGTCACGAGGCCTATCAGGAGATCGACGGCGTCCGCCATGCCTTCTCTGATCTCGCCGAGGCCGAGGCGGCGCTGGCCGCCCGCCGGGAGGGCGAGGCATGAGCGGCGTCGGTCTCGAGACCCTGGCCGAGGTCGCAGCGGCGCTCGGCCTCGACGTGCCCGACGCCGGTGTGGGCGTCGAGCTGTCGGTGGGCGAGATCGTCACCGATACTCGCCGCCTGGGCCCGGGGGCGCTGTTCGTGGCGCTGACCGGCGAACGCTTCGATGGCCATGACTTCATCACCGCCGCCCGCGAGGCGGGGGCGGTGGCCGCGGTGGTCGAGCGTCGCGTCGACGATCCGCTGCCACAGCTCGAAGTGGCCGACGCTCGCCTGGCCCTGGGCCTGCTGGGGCGCGCCCGGCGCCGCGCCTGGGGCGGCCCGCTGGTCGCGGTGACCGGCAACAGCGGCAAGACCACGGTCAAGCAGATGCTGGCCACGCTGCTGGCCCGCCGCGGCGAGACCCTGGCCACCCGGGGCAACCTCAACAACGACATCGGCGCGCCGCTGACGCTGCTCGAGCTGGCCGCCGAGCACCGCCAGGCGGTGGTCGAGCTCGGCGCGAACCACCTGGGCGAGATCGCCTGGACGGCCGGTCTGGCCGAACCGCAGGTGGCGGTGATCACCAACGTCACCGGCGCCCACGTGGGCGAGTTCGGCGGCCCGGGCCGCATCGCTCAGGCCAAGGCCGAAATCCTGGCGTCGCTTCCCGGCGACGGGGTGGCGGTGCTCAACCGCGACGACCGCTACTTCGCCAGCTGGGCGAGCCTGGCGGCCCCGCGAGAGGTGCTGGATTTCGCCGTGGAAGGACCGGCGCGTCTGCGCGCCGAGACACTGGTTTGCGATCCGCTCGGACGCTATGCTTTCACGCTGTTTCACGATGATCGCGAACTGGGGCGCGTGCAGCTTGCGCTGCTCGGCCGCCACAACGTGGCCAATGCCCTGGCGGCGGCGGGCGCGGCGCTGGCCATGGGCCTGGCCCCGGACGACGTGCTGGCCGGGCTTGAGGCCGTCGCGCCGATGCCGGGCCGGCTCAGCGTGGTGGAGGGTGTCAATGGCTCGCGCTTGCTCGACGATACCTACAACGCCAACCCCGGCGCGGTGAAGGCCGCCCTCGATCTGCTGGCCAGCCTGCCGGGACCGCACTGGTGCCTGCTGGGCGCCATGGGTGAGCTGGGCGAGGCCTCGGCGCGGCTTCACGAAGAGGTTGGCCATCACGCGCGCGAGCTTGGCATCGACTTTCTCGGCACCCTCGGCGAGGCGGCGCGGCCGGCCAGCCGCGCCTTCGGCGAGGCGGGGTGTCATTTCGACGATCGGGAGGCGCTGACGCGCCACGTCCTCCAACATCTGCCGCCAGGGGCCAGCGTGCTGGTCAAGGGCTCGCGCAGTGCCGGCATGGAGGCCGTGGTGTCGGCGCTGTGTCCGGATGCATCAAGGTAAGGCATTACATGCTGCTCTTTCTGGCTGAACTGCTGGCGCAATTCCAGAGCGCCTTTCACGTCTTCAACTATCTGACCCTGCGCATGATCCTGGGCACCCTCACCGCCCTGGTGCTGTGCCTGTGGCTCGGCCCGAAGGTGATCCGCCGACTGGTGGAGCGCCAGATCGGCCAGGCGGTGCGTGACGACGGTCCCCAGTCGCATCTCTCGAAGGCCGGCACGCCGACCATGGGCGGCGCCATGATCCTGATGGCGATCGCCGTCAGCACCCTGCTGTGGGGCGATCTGCGCAACCACTACGTGTGGGTGGTGCTGGCCGTGACCCTGGGCTTCGGCGCCATCGGCTGGGTCGACGATTATCGCAAGGTGGTGGAGAAGAATCCCCGTGGCCTGCCGGCGCGCTGGAAGTACTTCTGGCAGTCGGTGATCGGTCTGGCCGCCGCGGTGATCCTCTACGTGACGGCTGCCTCGCCGGTGGAGACCAGCCTGATCCTGCCGCTGTTCAAGGACTTCGTGCTGCAGCTCGGGCTGTTCTACGTGGTGCTCACCTATCTGGTGATCGTCGGCAGCTCCAACGCGGTGAACCTCACCGACGGCCTGGACGGTCTGGCCATCATGCCCACCGTGCTGGTGGCCATGGGCCTGGCGGTGTTCGCCTATGCCAGCGGCAACACGGTGTTCGCCGAGTACCTGCAGATCCCGATGATTCCCGGCGCCGGCGAGCTGGCGGTGTTCTGCGCCACCATCGCCGGGGCGGGCCTGGGCTTCCTGTGGTTCAACACCTACCCGGCACAGGTGTTCATGGGCGACGTGGGGGCGCTGGCCCTGGGCGCGGCCCTGGGCGTGGTGGCGGTGATCGTGCGCCAGGAGATCGTGCTGTTCATCATGGGCGGCATCTTCGTGATGGAGACCGTCTCGGTGATCCTGCAGGTGGGCTCCTACAAGCTCACCGGGCGTCGCATCTTCCGCATGGCGCCCCTGCACCATCACTTCGAACTCAAGGGCTGGCCGGAGCCGCGGGTCATCGTGCGCTTCTGGATCATCACCGTGGTGCTGGTGCTGCTGGGCCTGGCCACCCTGAAGATCCGCTGATGCCGCATCGCTGAGGAGCCGCTGATGGTCAAGGTGCCCAAGGGCGTCACGCTGGTGGTCGGGCTCGGGGTCTCCGGGCGCGCCATCTGCCGCCACCTGCAACGCCTCGGGCGACCCTTCATGGTCGCCGACACCCGCGCCGCGCCCCCGGGGCTGGACGACTTCCATGCCGCCCATCCGGGCGTGGCGATACACTGCGGGGCGCTGACCGAGCTGGACATGGAGGCGGCCCGCGAGATCGTGGTCAGTCCCGGCGTCGATCCGGCAAGCCCCGGACTCGGTGCCCTGGCCGGTCGCCTCGGCGAATCCGGCGAGCCGCTCGTCGTCGGCGAGATCGCGCTGTTCGTGCGCGCGGCCCGCGCGCCCATCGCCGCCATCACCGGCGCCAACGCCAAGTCCACCGTGACCACGCTGCTCGGCGAGATGGCCGCAGAGGCCGGCCGGCGCGTGGCGGTGGGCGGCAACCTCGGCACGCCGGCGCTGGACCTGCTCGTCGAGTGGCCCGATGCCGAGCTCTACGTGCTCGAGCTGTCCAGCTTCCAGCTCGAGACCACGCCGCGGCTCGGCGCCGAGACCGCCGCCTTCCTCAATCTGTCGGAGGATCATCTGGACCGCCACGGCGACCTCGCCGGGTATCGCGCCGCCAAGCAGGCGATCTTCCGCGGCGCGCGCCACGGCGTGATCAACGCCGAGGACCCGGCCACCTGGCCGGACGCGCCGCCGCCGGCCCTCGATCGTTTCACCACGGCGTCGCCCGAGGGCGAGGCGTGGGGCATCGCCGTCCACGACGACGGCAGCGGTCCACGCGACTGGCTGATGCACGGCACCGCGCCGTTGATGCCGGCCTCGGCGGTGCGCCTGCCGGGACGCCACAACCAGGCCAACGCCCTGGCGGCCCTGGCCATGGGGCATCGCCTCGGCCTGGGGATGGCCGCCATGCGCCGCGTGCTCGAGCGCTTCGCCGGCCTGCCGCATCGCGGCGAGCTGATCGCCGAGGTCGGCGGGGTGCGCTGGATCAACGACTCCAAGGGCACCAACGTGGGCGCGACCCTGGCCGCCATCGCCGGGCTCGGCCCGACGCTGTCCGGCCGCCTGATCCTGCTCGCCGGCGGGGAAGGGAAGGGCGCCGACTTCACGCCGCTGGCCACGCCGCTGGCTCGTCACGGGCGCGAGGCGATCCTGTTCGGCCGCGACGCCGAGCGCCTTGCCGCCGCGTTGGACGGCGCCGTGGCCTCGACCCGAGTCGATGACCTCGAGGCGGCCATGGCCAGGGCCGCCGAGATCGCCGCTCCCGGCGACTGCGTGCTGCTGTCCCCGGCCTGCGCCAGTCTCGACCAGTTCCCGAATTATCAGGCCCGAGGCGAGGCCTTCCGGGCCGGCGTCGAGCGCCTGGCCGAGGAGGAGTGCTCATGAGCCGCCTGGCCCGTCTTCGCGAACGGCTCTCCACCGCCGACCAGCCCTTCGACGGCTGGCTGGTGATCGCCGCTCTGGCACTGCTGCTGATCGGCTGGGTGATGGTGACCTCGGCCTCCAGCGAGGTGGCTTCGAGCCTGACCGGCAATGCCTGGTACTTCAGCCTGCGTCATGGCGCCTTCCTGCTGCTGTCGATAGCGATCGCGGCCCTGGCGATGCGGGTGCCGCTGGCCTGGTGGAAGGCCAACGGGCCCTTGCTGCTGCTGGTCGGCATCGTCCTGCTGGTGCTGGTGCTGGTGGTCGGCCGCGAGGTCAACGGCAGCAAGCGCTGGCTGTCGCTGCCCGGCGTGCCGTTCAATCTCCAGGCTTCCGAGATCGCCAAACTGTGTCTGATCGCCTATCTGGCCGGCTATCTGGAGCGTTTCCTGCCCCAGGTGCGCCGAGAGTGGGGGGCCTTCCTGCGGCCCCTGGTGGTGCTGGGTCTGTTCGGCGGCCTGCTGATCTTCGAGCCGGACTATGGCGCCGTGGTGGTGATGACCGGTTGCGTGATGGGCATGCTGCTGATGGCCGGCGCGCCCTGGATCCGCTTCCTGCTGCTAATGGCGCTGGTGGCCGTGCTGGGCGTCGTGGTGGCGATCGCCGAGCCCTATCGCATGGCGCGCCTGACCAGCTTCGTCGACCCCTGGGCCGACCAGTTCGCCAGTGGCTACCAGCTGACCCAGGCGCTGATCGCCTTCGGGCGCGGGCAGTGGCTGGGCACCGGGCTCGGCAACAGCGTGCAGAAGCTGTTCTACCTGCCCGAGGCGCATACCGACTTCGTGTTCGCCGTGCTCGCCGAGGAGCTGGGGCTGGTGGGGGCGATCGCCGTGATCGGCCTGTTCGCGCTGCTGGTGTGGCGTGCCATGGCGGTCGGGCGGCGCGCCGAGCTGGCCGGCCTGGCCTTCGCCGCTTATGCCAGCTATGGCATCGCCCTGGTGATCGGCGCCCAGGCCTTCATCAACATCGCCGTGAGCAGCGGGATGCTGCCCACCAAGGGACTGACCCTGCCGCTGCTGAGCTACGGCGGCTCGAGCCTGGTGGTGAGCTGCATCATGGTGGCGATGCTGCTGCGGGCCGACATCGAGACCCGCCAGGCCGTGCGCCGGGCCTCGCCGACCGCGGCTCGGGACACGGCGTCCGGGACCCGCGGTGCCGGCAAGCGCGCGGCCGCCAAGAGTGACCCTGGCAAGAGCAAAGGAACGCAAGCATGAGTCGACGCGAGGGGCGACGCGCCCTGATCATGGCCGGCGGCACCGGCGGCCACGTCATTCCGGCCCTGTCCCTGGCCCGCGCGCTGCAGGCCCGCGGGGTCGAGGTCGAGTGGCTGGGCAGCCCGCGCGGCATCGAGAACCGTCTGGTGCCCGAGGCCGGCCTGCCGCTGCATCGCATCGCCGTTAGCGGGCTGCGAGGCAATGGCCTGGCCGGCTGGGCGATGGCGCCCTGGCGGCTGATCGGCGCGGTGCGCCAGGCCGGCCGGGTGATCCGCACCTTCGATCCCCAGCTGGTGGTGGGGCTCGGCGGTTTCGCCAGCGGCCCCGGCGGCCTGGCCGCCTGGGTGGCGCGCCGGCCGCTGGTGATCCACGAACAGAACGCCGTGGCCGGGCTCACCAACCGCGTCCTGGCACGGCTGGCGCGCGGGGTCTATGCGGCCTTCCCCCAGGCCTTCCCGGGCCGCGCCGAGGTAGTCGGCAACCCGGTGCGCAGCGACATCGCTGCCATCGGCGAGACGCCCCGCGACGCCGAGACGATGCGCGCCCGTCCGCTGCGTCTGCTGGTGGTGGGCGGCTCGCTGGGCGCGCTGGCGCTCAACCGGGGCATGCCCGAGGCGCTGGCCCGGCTGCCCGAGGCCGAGCGCCCCGAGGTGCGGCATCAGGCCGGCCGCGACAAGGACGCGGCGACCCGCGAGGCGTATGCGGGGCAGGGCGTGGCCGCCGAGGTGACCGCCTTTATCGATGACATGGCCGAGGCCTACGACTGGGCCGATCTGGTGGTCTGCCGGGCCGGGGCCCTGACCGTGGCGGAGCTGGCGGCGGCGGCCAAGCCGGCGCTGTTCGTGCCCTTCCCGCACGCGGTGGACGACCACCAGACCGCCAACGCCGCGGCCCTGGTGGCCCAGGGGGCCGCCGCCCTGATGCCCCAATCCGAGATGACTGCGGCGACGCTGGCCGACCGGCTGGCGGCGCTGCTCGACCCCGACACGCTTGCCACCATGGCCGCCGAGGCGCGAGGCTGTGCCCATCTCGACGCCGTGGAACGGCTGGTGGCCGGTTGCATGGAGACTGCTTTTGAGTGACCAGACCCTAGGGCCGGTACCCGGCCAAGCCACGCCCCCGCGCCTCGGGCGCGGGCTGGGCATGCGCCGTATCCGGCGCATCCACTTCGTCGGCATCGGCGGTGCGGGCATGTGCGGCATCGCCGAGGTGCTGGCCAACGAGGGCTACGACGTCAGCGGCAGCGACCTCCGGGTCTCGCCGGTGGTCAATCGCCTGCAGGCCTGTGGCGTGCGCGTGGCGATCGGCCATGCCGAGGACAATGCGCGCGATGCCGACGTGGTGGTCGTCTCCACGGCGGTGGATCCGGCCAATCCCGAGGTGCGCTGGGCCCAGGAGCATCGCGTGCCGGTGGTGCGCCGGGCCGAGATGCTGGCCGAGCTGATGCGCTTCCGTCATGGCATCGCCGTGGCGGGCACCCATGGCAAGACCACCACCACCAGCCTCACCGCCACCCTGCTGGGCGAGGGCGGGCTGGACCCGACCTTCGTGATCGGCGGTAAGCTCACCAGCGCCGGCACCAACGCGCGGCTGGGGGAGGGGGACTACCTGGTGGCCGAGGCCGACGAGTCCGATGCCTCCTTCCTGCACCTGCAGCCGATGGTGGCCATCGTTACCAATGTCGACGCCGACCACATGGCGACCTACGGCGGCGACTTCGAGCGCCTCAAGGACACCTTCGTCGAGTTCCTGCACAACCTGCCGTTCTACGGGCTGGCCGTGCTGTGCATCGATGACGCCAACGTGCGTGGACTGCTTGAGCGGGTCAGTCGCCAGTTCGTGACCTACGGCTTCAGCGACGACGCCGACTACGGCATCGAGGACTTCGCTCAGTCGGCCGGCGAGGTGCGCTTCACCGCCCGGCGGCCCGACGGGCTGGCGCCGCTGCCGGTGCGCCTGGCCATGCCGGGGCGCCATAACGCCCTGAACGCCCTGGCCGCCATTGCCGTGGCCAGCGACGCCGGCGTCGACGACGACGCCATCCTGCGCGGGCTGGCGAGTTTCGCCGGGGTCGGTCGGCGCTTCCAGGTACACGGCCATTTCCCCGCCCCGGCCGGTGACGGCGAGGTGATGCTGGTCGACGACTACGGCCACCATCCCCGCGAGGTGGAGATGGTCATCCAGGCGGTGCGCGACGGCTGGCCCGACCGTCGCCTGGTGATGGCCTACCAGCCGCACCGCTACTCGCGTACCCGGGACCTCTACGAGGATTTCGTGCGCGTGCTGGCGGGGGTCGATACGCTGCTGTTGCTCGACGTCTACGCGGCCGGCGAGACGCCGCTGCCCGGCGCCGACGGGCGCAGCCTGGCGGGTTCGATCCGCCAGCGCGGCGAGGTCGATCCGATCTTCGTGCAGGACAAGGCCGAACTGCCGGGGCTGCTGGCCAAGGTGCTGCGCCCCGGCGACATCCTGATCACCCAGGGCGCCGGTGACGTGGGCGGCATCGCCCAGCGATTGGCCGACGCCCGTCTGGCGCTCGACGAGGTGACGCTATGACGACCGACGTGACCGGCCCGGGCCGGGTGGTGGTGCTCTATGGCGGGGACTCCGCCGAGCGCGAGGTGTCGCTGAAGAGCGGTGCGGCGGTGCTGGCCTCGCTCGAACGCAGCGGCGTCCAGGCGGTCGGCTTCGATCCCGCCGAGGAGGGGGGGCTGGCCGGGCTCGAGGCGCTGAGGCCGGACGTCGTCTTCATCGCCCTGCACGGGCGCGGCGGCGAGGACGGCACCCTGCAGGGCGCCCTCGAGCTGCTGGGCATCCCCTACACCGGCAGCGGGGTGATGGCTTCGGCGCTGGGGATGGACAAGCAGCGCACCAAGCTGGTCTGGCAGGCCCTGGGGCTGCCGACGCCGCAGAGCGAGATGCTCGGTCCCGACGCCGACTGGGCGGCGGTGGCGGAGCGTCTGGGGCTGCCGCTGATCGTCAAGCCGGTTCACGAGGGCTCGACGCTGGGCATCACCATCGTCGAGAGTCCCGAGGCCCTGGAGGCGGCCTATCGCGACGCCGCGCGCTTCGATGCCCGGGTGATGGCGGAGCGCTTCGTGCGCGGCGAGGAGTACACGGTGACGCTGCTGGGCGACAGTGCGCTGCCGGCGATCCGCGTCGAGGTGCCGAATGGCTTCTACGACTACGAGGCCAAGTACCTTTCCGACGAGACGCTCTACCACCTGCCCTGCGGCCTGCCGGCCGGCGACGAGGCGCGGCTCGCCGAGCTGAGCCGCGATGCCTTCGCCGCCATCGGTTGTGCGGGGTGGGGGCGCGTCGACGTGATGCGCGACGCCGAAGGGCGTTTCTGGTTGCTCGAGGTCAACACCGTGCCGGGCATGACCGATCACAGCCTGGTGCCTCAGGCCGCCGCTCACGCGGGCATCGACTTCGATGCGCTGGTGCGGCGCATCCTCGACACCGCCGGGCGGACCTGAGGCCATGGCGCGTCGCGGAGGCCTGATCGGCGTTCTGCTGCTGCTGCTGGTGCTGGGCGCCGGCGGCCGCGCGCTGTGGCTGTGGCTCGACCGGCCCGTGGAGCGTGTCTCGATCCGCGGCGACCTGGAGTACGCCAGCGCCGACTATCTGAGGAGCAAGCTGGCGCCACTGGTGCGCGGCCAGACCTGGCTGTCGGCGGATATCGGCGAGCTTCGCGAGCAGGCTCGTGACATCGGCTGGCTGAGCGAGGTGCGCATTCGTCGCGAATGGCCCTACGCCCTCGTGTTCGAGCTGGTCGAACAGGTGCCGGTGGCGCGCTGGAACGACGATCGGCTGCTCAACCCGGCCGGGGATCCCTTCGCCTTCGCTCCGCTGGCGGCGCCGGAGGGGCTGGTGAACCTGGCCGGTCCGGCCGGCAGCGGGCCGGAGGTGCTGGCCTATCACGACGCCCTGGGCGCCCGCCTGGCCGAGCATGGGCTGGGGCTGCGCCAGCTGCGGCTCGAGGATCGTGGCGCCTGGCGGCTGCAGACCGATGACGGCATCTGGGTGATGCTGGGCCGCAGCAATCGCGAGGCGCGTCTGGCGCGCTTCCTGGCGGCCTGGGATCGGGAGCTCGATGGCCTGGCGTCGCATATCCGCTACATCGACCTGCGCTATCCGAATGGCGTCTCGGTCGCCTGGCACGGTGAAAGCGAGCCGGACGAGGAACACGGCGCTAAGGAAAGTTGAAGGCGATTCGCGAAACACACGGGATGAATGGAAGGGCCTCTCGGGTGTTCCTTTTGAGGAAAAATCGCCGTATCGTGACGGATGTTTTTCGCTCTGGGCTGGTGGAGCACGGGAAGTTGTTCCTATAATTGGCCCAGGTTTTTCTATTGTTAATGCTTAATTTCCCCAAGCGGGTCAGCTCGAGGAGATTCCCCGACTCATGTCAGGTCCATCCAATGCGTCCAATATGGTAGTCGGGCTGGATATCGGAACGTCCAAGGTCGTGGCGATCGTGGGTCAACCCACCGACGATGGCGGCATCGAGATTGCCGGCATCGGCTCGCATCCCTCTCGCGGGATGAAGAAGGGCGTGGTGATCAACATCGAGTCCACGGTGCAGTCCATCCAGCGCGCCGTGGAAGAGGCCGAGTTGATGGCCGGCTGCGACATCCACTCCGTTTACGTGGGGATCGCCGGCAGTCATATCAGCTCGATGAACTCCGATGGCGTGGTCGCCATCAAGGAGCGTGAGGTCGCGCCTGCCGATATCGAGCGCGTCATCGATTCGGCACGCGCCCGCGCCATCTCCGAAGGCCAGCGTGTGCTGCATGTGCTGCCCCAGGAGTTCGCCATCGACACTCAGGGCGGCATTCGCGAGCCCCTCGGCATGTCCGGGGTGCGCCTGGAAGCCCGGGTACACCTGGTGACGGCGGCACTCAATGCGGTGCAGAACATCGAGAAGTGCGTGCGTCGCTGCGGCCTCGACGTGGACGCGATCATCCTCGAGCAGCTGGCCTCCAGCCATGCGGTGCTCACCGAGGACGAGCGCGAGCTCGGCGTGTGCATGGTCGACATCGGTGGTGGCACGACGGATATCGCGGTGTTCACCGAGGGGGCCATCCGCCATACCGCGGTGATTCCCATCGCCGGCGATCAGGTCACCAACGACATCGCCATGGCGCTGCGCACGCCGACCCAGCACGCCGAGGAAATCAAGGTCAAGTACGCCTGTGCGCTGACCCAGATGGCCGCCAGCGACGAGATGATCAAGGTGCCTAGCGTCGGCGATCGGCCGGCCCGGGATCTGTCCCGCCAGTCGCTGGCCGAGGTGGTCGAGCCGCGCTACGAGGAACTGTTCACTCTGGTGCGCGACGAACTGCGACGCAGCGGCTTCGAGGATCTGGTCGCCGCCGGCATCGTGCTGACCGGCGGAACCTCGCGCATGGAAGGGGTGGTCGAGCTGGCCGAGGAAATCTTTCACATGCCGGTGAGAATCGCCTGTCCGCAGAACGTGCGGGGGCTTGCCGATGTGGTACGCAATCCGATTTATTCGACGGGGGTCGGTTTGCTACATTACGCTCTAAACGAGGCCCGTCAGGGGCACGGCCAACAAGAGACGTCGGGCAGTGGCATGTCGGCGCAGCCGAGGCGCGGAGACGCCTCCCGGCGCGGAGCAGGGGAAGGGATTCCGGCGCTGGTAAAGCTCAAGGGCTGGTTCAAAGGAAATTTCTGACAGGGCCGCGATCGCGGTCCAGGAGACGGGGCTAATGTTCGAACTGGTAGACAGTGCACCCTCAAGCAGTGCAGTCATCAAGGTCATCGGTGTCGGCGGTGGGGGCGGCAATGCCGTCAACCACATGGTCGAAAGCAGCATCGAAGGTGTCGAGTTCATCTGCGCCAATACCGATGCCCAGGCGCTCAAGCGGGTGGCGGCCAAGACCGTTCTCCAGCTCGGCAGCGAGATCACCAAGGGGCTGGGCGCCGGCGCCAATCCGGAAGTGGGCCGTCAGGCCGCCATGGAGGATCGCGAGCGCATCGCCGAGCTTCTCCACGGTGCCGACATGGTCTTCATCACCGCCGGCATGGGCGGTGGTACCGGTACCGGCGGTGCGCCGGTGGTCGCGCAGGTGGCCAAGGAACTCGGCATCCTGACCGTGGCCGTGGTCACGCGTCCCTTCCCCTTCGAGGGCCCCAAGCGCATGCGCTCGGCCGAGGAGGGCATGAAGGAGCTCTCCGAGCACGTCGACTCGTTGATCACCATTCCCAACGAGAAGCTGCTCTCGGTGCTCGGCAAGAGCGCCAGCCTGCTTACCGCCTTCAGCGCCGCCAATGACGTGCTGCTGGGGGCGGTGCAGGGCATCGCCGAGCTGATCACCAGCCCCGGCATCATCAACGTCGACTTCGCCGACGTGCGCACCGTGATGTCCGAGATGGGCATGGCGATGATGGGCACCGGTGGGGCCACCGGCGAGAATCGCGCCCGCGAGGCCGCCGAGAAGGCGATCCGCAGCCCGCTGCTCGAGGACATCGACCTGCACGGTGCGCGTGGCATCCTGGTCAACATCACCGCCGGCCCGGACCTGTCGATCGGCGAGTTCAACGACGTCGGTGCCACCGTCCAGGAGTTCGCCTCCCAGGACGCCACCATCGTGGTGGGCACTTCCATCGACATGGAGATGACCGACGAGCTGCGCGTGACCGTGGTGGCCGCCGGTCTCGACGGCCAGCGTCAGCCGGCGGCGGCCAGCCAGGGCGCGCGTCGCGAGGCGGCCGGCGGTGGCGACTATCGCCAGCGTCAGCCGGCAGCCGCCAGCCGTCCTCAGCAGCAGGCCCCGGCCCCGGGCCGTGGCTCCGCCGCCGCGGCATCCAAGCCCGAGTCCCAGGAGGCGTCACGTCCTCAGCAGGAGCCGCGCAAGTCCCAGGAGCTCGACGACTACCTGGACATCCCGGCCTTCCTGCGTCGCCAGGCCGATTGAGCGCCGCTATCGTTTGCATAGACACGCCAAACGCACGTTGTTTTTGTTGAAACGTGCGTTTGGTGTTATAGTGAACGGTGTTTGATAACCACCGAGCCTGGCGACTGCCCATGATCAGACAACGCACACTCAAGAATGTCATCCGCGCCACTGGCGTCGGCCTCCACTCCGGCAAGAAGGTCTACCTGACCCTGCGGCCGGCGCCGGTCGATACCGGGATCGTGTTCGTGCGCACCGACCTGGACCCCGAGGTCCAGATTCCGGCCAGCGCCGACAGCGTGACCGACACCACGCTGTGCACCGCCCTGTCCAAGGACGGCGTCAAGGTCGCCACCGTCGAGCACCTGATGTCGGCCCTGGCCGGCCTCGGCATCGACAATGCCTACGTGGATGTCAGCGCCCCCGAAGTGCCGATCATGGACGGCAGCGCCGGCCCCTTCGTGTTCCTGATCCAGTCCGCCGGCATCGCCGAGCAGAACGCCGCCAAGAAGTTCATCCGCATCAAGCGTGAAGTGGTGGTGCGCGACGGCGAGAAGGAGGCGATCTTCCTGCCTCACCAGGGGTTCAAGGTTTCCTTTGCCATCGACTTCGATCATCCGGTGTTCGAGGCCCAGAAGCAGAGCGCCGAGGTCGACTTCTCGACCACTTCCTTCGTCAAGGAAGTGTCCCGGGCGCGCACCTTCGGCTTCATGCGCGATCTCGAGTACCTGCGCTCCAACAACCTGGCCCTGGGCGGCAGTCTCGACAACGCCATCGTGGTCGACGACTACCGGATCGTGAACGAGGGTGGTCTGCGCTACGACGACGAGTTCGTCAAGCACAAGGTGCTGGACGCCATCGGTGACCTCTACCAGCTGGGCCACAGCCTGATCGGCGAGTTCCGCGGTGTGAAGTCCGGCCACGCGTTGAACAACCAGCTGTGCCGCGCGCTGATGGAAAACCAGGAGGCCTGGGAGATCGTCACCTTCGAGGAAGAGACTGCCAAGGCGCCGATTTCCTATGCCGCCCCGGCCATGGCCTGACGCCTCTCCGCGGTCGACGAGGTCGCATGAGCCCGATATGCCCGTTCGATGGTGAGGGGCTCGATGGTTGAGGCTCGATCACAAGCTCGGTAGAAGAAAGGCCCGCCAGTTCCTGGCGGGCCTTTCTCGTGGCCGGGAGGATGTGGTGCGTCAGGGGTCGCGTTCCGCGTGGGAGGCGAGGCGTTCCAGGGCGCGCTTGAGCGTCGGGTCCTCGACGTCGGCGGCGCAGCTCGAGAGCTCGTCGGCGGCGTGCGCAGGCAGGTGGCGTGTCTGGCGTGGCGGCACCTTGGCCGGGCGTACCGGGCGGACCTTGAAGTCGAAGCCGGTCACCGCGGCGAAGCCCGGGAGTTCGTGAAGCAGCGACAGCAGGCGCGACTGCTCGTAGCGCAGCCGGGTCAGCCACACGGCGCGGTCGGTGATGACCGTCAATCGCCCCTGGTGGAAGCCGCCCACGAACAGATGCTCGCCGAGCTCGCTCGGCAGGTGGTCGCGCAGATGCTGCTGGGCCTGTTCGATCAGTCGGGCCCGCCGCATCAGGTTACCCAGCTCACCGCGACCGTTCAGCACCTGGGACATGGGCTGGGCTCGCCACCGCTTAACCTTTATACTCATCAGCTTGATTCTCGGGTCCGGCCCGGGTGGGGAATCGTCGACCGTGTCGTCGACGGCCTTGGAACGCATGAGCCTAGCACAGGCACGGGAGTCCCTCGACAGCATGGACAGCCTTACCGCGGAGACAGGTCCGTCAGCGCCCGCCGAGCATGCCTCGGTGGAGCGCCGTCCGTCGGGCCGCCGGACGCCGCGCTGGTGGCTGGCCGGCCTGCTGGTCGGTTGCCTGCTGCCGGCGGGGCTGTCGCCGCTAGGGGCGGCGACGCCGGTCGAGCGCGTGATCCAGGTCTGCATTCTGGCGCCGGCGCTGATCCGGGCCAGCTCTCGCCTCCAGGCACGCCGGCGCGCCCGGCGCCGCTGGCCGGTCCGCCCCCTTCCTCGCCGTGCCGGCCGGCTCGCGCTGCGCCTGCCCCGCGTCGCGCCTCGGCAGCGGGCCGTGGCGGCGCATGATGTCCTGACCCGCCGCGGGCCGCCGCGGGTGCTTCTCGCCTGAACGACGAGCGGCCGGGAGTGCGTCCCGGCCTTGAGCACCCCAGCGATGGACCCTTCATGATCAACAACCTGTTACGCAAGGTCGTCGGTTCCAAGAACGACCGCGAAGTCAAGCGCATGGGCCGCACCGTGGCCCGCATCAATGCCCTTGAGAAGGATCTCGAGACCCTCGACGACGCCGCGCTCCAGGCGCGCACCGCCGATTTTCGCGAGCGCCTGGACGGCGGCGAGTCCGTCGACAGCCTGATGCCCGAGGCCTTCGCCACCGTGCGCGAGGCCAGCAAGCGGGTGATGGGCATGCGTCACTTCGACGTCCAGATGATCGGCGGCATCACCCTGAACGGCGGTCGCATCGCCGAGATGAAGACCGGCGAGGGCAAGACCCTGGTCGCGACCCTGGCCGTCTACCTCAACGCCCTGCCCGGCAAGGGCGTGCACGTGGTCACGGTCAACGACTACCTGGCGCGCCGCGATGCCGACTGGATGCGCCCCCTCTACGAATTCCTGGGCCTGACCGTCGGCACCATCTATGCCGGCCAGACCCCCGAGGAGAAGCGCGAGGCCTACGGCTGCGACATCACCTACGGCACCAACAACGAGTTCGGCTTCGACTACCTGCGCGACAACATGGCCTTCTCGCTGGAGGACAAGGTTCAGCGCGGGCTGCACTACGCCATCGTCGACGAGGTGGATTCCATCCTGATCGACGAGGCGCGCACGCCGCTGATCATCTCCGGTGCCGTGGACGAGAACACCGAGCTGTACAAGGTCGTCGACCGGCTGGCGATCCACCTGGCGCCCTGCACCGATGAAGAGGACCCGGAGAGCGGTGACTTCACCCTCGACGAGAAGCAGAAGCAGGTCGAGCTCACCGAGGGTGGCCATCACAAGGTCGAGCAGCTGATGCGCGACGAGGGCCTGCTCGGCGAGGAGGATTCCCTCTACGCCGCTCAGAACCTCAACCTGCTCCAGCACATGCATTCGGCGCTACGCGCCCGCCATCTCTACCAGCGTGACGTCGACTACATCATCAGCGACGGCCAGGTGGTCATCGTCGACGAGCATACCGGTCGCTCCATGCCGGGTCGGCGCTGGTCCGAGGGCCTGCACCAGGCGGTCGAGGCCAAGGAGGGAGTGACCGTCCAGCGCGAGAGCCAGACGCTGGCCTCCACGACCTTCCAGAACTACTTCCGCCTCTACGACAAGCTGTCCGGCATGACCGGTACCGCCGATACCGAGGCCTTCGAGTTCCGCCAGATCTATGGCCTGGACGTGGTGGTGATTCCCACCAACCGGCCGCTGGCGCGCAAGGACCAGAACGACCTGGTGTATCTCAGCGCCGAGGAGAAGTTCGAGGCCATCATCGAGGACGTCAAGGTCCAGACCGAGGCCGGTCGTCCGGTGCTGGTGGGTACCGCCTCCATCGAGACCTCCGAGTACCTGGCCGAGCTGATGAAGCGGGCGGGTATCCGCTTCAACGTGCTCAACGCCAAGCAGCACCAGAGCGAGGCGCAGATCATCGCCCAGGCCGGGCGTCCCGGGGCCATCACCATCGCCACCAACATGGCCGGCCGTGGTACCGACATCGTGCTGGGCGGCAACTGGGAGGCCGAGGCCGCACAGCTCGAGTCGCCGAGCGAGGACCAGATCGAGCGCCTCAAGGCCGAATGGCAGGAGCGCCACGAGGCGGTGCTCGCGGCCGGCGGCCTGCACGTGATCGGCTCCGAGCGTCACGAGTCGCGGCGCATCGACAACCAGCTGCGCGGCCGTTCCGGCCGCCAGGGCGACCCGGGATCGACGCGCTTCTTCCTGTCGCTGGAAGACAACCTGATGCGGCTGTTCGGCTCCGAGCGCGTGCAGAAGCTGATGCAGGCCCTGGGCCTGGAGCGCGGCGAGGCGATCGAGCACAAGATGGTCTCCAACGCCGTGGAGCGCGCCCAGAAGAAGGTCGAGGGTCGCAACTTCGACATTCGCAAGCAGCTGCTCGAGTACGATGACGTGGCCAACGATCAGCGCCGGGTCATCTACGAGCAGCGCAACGAGATCCTGGCCGCCGACGACGTCTCCGAGAACGTCATCGGCATCCGCGCCGAGGTGCTCGACGAGGCGATCAGCGAGTTCGTGCCGCCGCAGAGCCTGCCCGAGCAGTGGGACCTGGCCGGCCTGGAAGATCACCTCAAGACCGAGTTCAACCTCGAGGCGCCGGTACAGCAGTGGGCCGAGGAAGACCAGCGCTTCCATGAGGAGCAGCTGCGTGAGCGTCTCCACGAGATGCATCGCCAGGCCTACGACGAGAAGGTCGAGATCGCCGGTGCCGAGCTGATGCGTCGCTTCGAGAAGCAGGTCATGCTGCAGGTGCTGGACACCCGCTGGAAGGAACACCTGCAGTCCATGGACCACCTGCGCCGGGGCATCCACCTGCGTGGCTACGCCCAGAAGAACCCCAAGCAGGAGTACAAGCGCGAGTCCTTCGAGCTGTTCCAGACGCTGCTGACCAACATCAAGTCCGACGTCACGCGTATCCTCAGTCACGTCAAGGTGCGTCAGCCGGAAGAGGTCGAGGCCCTGGAACGCCAGCGGCGCGAGTCGCTGGAGCGCGAGAAGGCGGCCGCGGCCAGCCGCCACGACGCGCCCGAAGGGGCCGAGGCGGACACCGAGCAGGCCGCCGCCGCGGCGCCGGCCGGAGAGGCCCGCCCCCAGCGCCGCGAGGGCCCCAAGGTCGGACGCAACGACCCGTGCCCCTGCGGTTCGGGCAAGAAGTTCAAGCAGTGCTGCGGCAAGCTGAGCTGATCGGTCGGGGGCCGGGCGAGCGTGCCGCGCCGGCCCCGCCAAGCGAATTCATACAGGAGACAGACGATGGCAGTGGGCCCTGCAAGCTTTCCCGAGATGCCGGTGATCGATGGGGTGCGCCTGGGCACGGCCCGGGCCGGGATCAAGGCCGCCGATCGCCGTGACCTGGTGGTGATCGAGGTGCCCGAGGGCGCCGCCGTGGCGGGCAGCTTCACGCGCAATGCCTTCTGTGCGGCCCCGGTGACCGTGGCCCGAGAGCACCTGGCGGCCTGCACCCTGCACGGCGAGGCGCCGCGCTACCTGGTGATCAACACCGGCAACGCCAACGCCGGCACCGGCGAGACCGGGCTGCGTGACGCGCGGGCCACCTGCGCCGAGCTGGGTGGCCTGGCCGGGGTGGAGGCCTCCCGCGTGCTGCCGTTCTCCACCGGCGTGATCGGCGAGACGCTGCCCATGGAGCGGCTGCTGGGCGGCCTGCCCGAGGCGCTGCGCTGCCTCGACGAGAGCGCAGCGGGCTGGGCCGCGGCCGGCGAGGGCATCCTCACCACCGACACCCGGCCCAAGGGGGCCAGCGTGACCGTGCCGCTGGGTGACGAGACCGTCACCCTCAACGGCATCAGCAAGGGCTCGGGGATGATCAAGCCCAACATGGCCACCATGCTGGCCTTCGTGGCCACCGATGCGGCCATCGCCCCGGCGCTGCTGGATGAGCTGCTGCGCGAGGCCGTGGAGCGCTCCTTCAACTGCATCACGGTGGACGGCGATACCTCGACCAACGATGCCTGCATGCTGATCGCCACCGGCCGCGGCGCGGCCATCGACGATGACCGACGCCTGGCGGTGTTCCGCGAGGCGCTCGACCGGCTGATGATCGAGCTTGCCCAGGCCATCGTGCGTGACGGCGAGGGCGCCACCAAGTTCGTCGGCCTGCAGGTCGATGGCGCGGTGACGCGTCAGGAGGCATTGGACGTGGCCTTCACCGTGGCTCACTCGCCGCTGGTCAAGACCGCACTGGCCGCCAGCGACGCCAACTGGGGCCGGATCCTCGCCGCCGTGGGGCGGGCGCCGCTGGAGGACTTCGACGTCGAGCGCGTGGTGATCGACCTCGGCGAGGTGCGCCTGGTGGAGAACGGCGGCCGGGCCGCCGGCTACACCGAGGAGGCCGGCAGCGAGGTCATGGCCCGCGAGGAGATCGCGATCCGCATCGACCTGGGGCGCGGCGAGCGCAGCGCCACCGTCTGGACCACGGATCTGACCCGGGAATACGTCGCCATCAACGCCGATTACCGCAGCTGAGCGCGGGGCCCGGCGTTCCCGGTTCGCATCAAGAGAGCAATCCCCCGCGCGTCGGCGCGGGGACAAGTGGGATAAGGTGAATGAACGCAATGGTCAAGAGAAGGGTGCATGTGGCGGCCGCCGCCATCATCAGCGCCGATGGTCGTGAGGTGCTGCTCGCCCGGCGCCCGTCCAACGTCGATCAAGGCGGCCTCTGGGAGTTCCCCGGTGGCAAGCTGGCGCCCTATGAAACGGGCCTCGAGGCTCTCAAGCGCGAGTTGCACGAGGAGCTGGGGGTGGAGATTCATCGCGCCCAGCCGCTGATCCGCATCCACCACGAGTACACCGACAAACACATTCTGCTCGACGTCTGGCAGGTCCACGACTTCGCCGGCGAGCCCTTCGGGCGCGAGGGGCAGGCGGTGCGCTGGGTGCCGATGGAGGAGCTGTTCAACTATCCCTTCCCGGCGGCCAACGTGCCGATCCTTCGCGCGGTGATGCTGCCCACCGAGTACCTGATCACCGCCGAGGAAGAGGACGAGTCAGTGTTCCTGTCACGGCTGGAGCGGGCGCTGGTCGAGGATGGCGTGCGCATGGTGCAGCTGCGGGCCAAGGATCTGGACCGCGAGGGCTACCTGGCTCGCGCCGAGCAGGCCCTGGCGGTATGCCGTCGTCACGGTGCGCGGCTGATGCTCAACGGCGAGCCCGAGCTGCTCGACCAGGTGGATGCCGACGGCATCCATCTGACCAGCGCGCGGCTGATGAGCCTGGATCGTCGTCCGCTGCCCGAGGGCAAGTGGCTCTCGGCCTCGACCCACGACCGCGAGCAGCTGGACCAGGCCCATCGCGTCGGCTGCGACTTCGCGACCCTGTCGCCGCTGCGCACCACGCCTTCGCATCCGGAAGTGGCGCCGATCGGCTGGCACGATTTCCAGCAGCTGGTCGAGCATGCCGGCATGCCGGTGTTCGCGCTGGGTGGCATGACCCGCTTCGACGCCAATCATGCCCGCGCCGTGGGCGCCCAGGGCATCGCCTCGATTCGCGACTTCTGGAAGTAATCGGCGCCGAGCGACAAGAAAACCCCGAAGGACAGTCCTTCGGGGTTTTCTTTTGCTTCAGGCAATTTCAGGCGCTCGACGTGCCGCTAGTCCCGATAACGGCGGGTCAGGTCGCCATAGGCGTCGACACGCCGGTCGCGCAGATAGGGCCAGATGCGTCGCACCGCCTCGCCGCGCTCCATGTCCAGGGTCACCAGCAGCCGCTCGGCCTGCTGGCCGGCGTGGGCGAGCAGTTCGCCCTGGGGGCCGCAGATGAAGCTGCCGCCCCAGAAGTCGATGCCCGGGCCGATGCCGGAGTGGTCGCTCTCGTGGCCGACCCGGTTGGCCACCACCACCGGCAGGCCGTTGGCCACCGCATGGCTGCGCTGGATCAGCGTCCAGGCGTCCTTCTGGCGTGCCTTCTCGTCGTCATCGTCCTGCGGGTCCCAGCCGATGGCGGTGGGGTAGAGCAGCAGGTCGGCGCCGGCCAGGGCCATCAGGCGCGCGGCTTCCGGATACCACTGGTCCCAGCACACCAGCAGGCCGAGGCGGCCCAGCGAGGTGTCGATGGGGGTGAAGCCCTCCTCGCGAGCGGCGTCATGATCGCCCGGGGTGAAGTAGAACTTTTCAAAGAAGCCCGGATCGTCGGGGATGTGCATCTTGCGATACTGGCCGACCCGGCCGTGGCCACCGTCATAGACCACGGCGGTGTTGTGGTAGAGGCCCGGGGCACGGCGCTCGAACAGCGAGCCCACCAGCACGATGTCGAGCTCGGCGGCCAGCGCCGCCAGCCGCTGGCCGGTGGGGCCGTCCAGCGGCTCGGACAGGTCGAACAGCGCGGTGTCCTCGAACTGGCAGAAGTAGTGGGTGGCGTGCAGCTCCTGCAGCATCACCAGCTGGGCGCCGGCGCCGGCCAGTTCGCGGATGCCGGCCTCGCTCTCGGCCAGGCTCCGGGCCTTGTCGGGCCAGGCCGGCTGCTGGACCAGGCCGACCTTGAGGGTGCGGGTCATGATGTCTCTCCTTCATGGCGGCGAGCCCCGGTCAGGGTGCCGCGGGGCAGCTGCATGGTCAGGCAGTGCAGGCTGCCATGCTGGCGGATCACGGTGCTGCAGTCGATGGGCACGATGTCGCGGTCCGGGAAGGCCTCGGCCAGGGCGGTGAGGGCGCGCGCATCGGCGGCGTCGCCGTAGATGGGCACCAGCACCGCGCCGTTGATGATCAGGAAGTTGGCGTAGGTGGCCGGCAGGCGGCGACCGTCCTCGGCGTCGAAGCAGGGCGCGGGCCAGGGCAGCGGGATCAGCCGGTAGGGCTCGCCGTCGGCGCGGCGCAGCGCGCGCAGCTCGTCCTCCATGGCGGCCAGCGCCGGATGGTGCGGGTCGGTGTCGTCGTCGCAGCGCACGTAGGCGATGGTCCGCGGGTCGCAGAACCGGGCCAGGGTGTCCACGTGGCTGTCGGTGTCGTCGCCTTCCAGATGGCCATGGGCGAGCCACAGCACCCGCTCGGCGCCCAGCTGCTCGGCCAGCCGCGCCTCGATGGCGGCCCGGTCGAGGTGCGGGTTGCGGTTGTCGTTGAGCAGGCAGGCCCCGGTGGTCAGCAGGGTGCCCTGGCCGTCGCTCTCCAGGGCGCCGCCTTCGAGCACCAGGTCGTGGGAGACCAGCGGCGCGGCGAAGACGCCGGCCGCGGCGAGGCGGCGGGTCAGGCTGTCGTCGCGGCTGGCCGGGAACTTGCCGCCCCAGCCGGTGAAGACGTAGTCGAGCAGCACGAGCTCGCCGTCACGTTCGACGGTGAGCGGGCCGTGGTCCCGGGCCCAGGTGTCGTCGGCCTCGGCGACCTGGAGAATGAGGCGCTCGGCGGAGACGCCGCGATGATGGAAGGCCTCGGCCAGCCGGGTGCGGGTGGCGTCCTCCGGCACGGCGATCAGTACCGGCTGGTAGCGGGCGATGGCCACTGCCAGGGTCTCGAGGGTCGCCTCGATGTTCGCCAGCAGCGGCGCCCAGTCGCTGTCGGGACTCGGCCAGGTCAGTTGCACGGCATCCTGGGGATGCCATTCGGGGAGCAGGCAGACGGCCATGGCAGGCCTCCTCGATGAAGGAATCCGGCGCAATGTAGGGGGCGGTGCGTCGGGATGCAAGTCCGACGAGGACGTCGGCTCCGCGGGCGGCGAACCCGGGGATCATGCCTCTGTCGGGCGTTTTTCCGCGTCGTCGAGCCGGCAAGGTGCAGTCATCGTGCAAGCCTTGCCTCCCCGATGCAGGGCCGGCCAAAAACACGTACCATGAGCGCCCGCCGACAAGGAATGCTCAAATGCTGGATCGTCTGCCTCTCCTGATCGGGTTGCGCTACGTGCGGGCCAAGCGACGCAACCACTTCATCTCCTTCATTTCCCTGACCTCCATGCTGGGCCTGACCCTGGGCGTGGCGGTGTTGATTCTCGTGCTGTCCGTGATGAACGGCTTCGATCGCGAGCTGCGCGAGCGGGTGCTGGGCATGGTGCCGCACACTCGCATCGAGGTGCCCTCCGGGCTCACCGACTGGCAGCCGCTGGCCGAACGCCTCCAGCAGCGCGAGCACGTCATCGGGGCGGCGCCCTATATCCAGCAGCAGGGCATGTTCTCGGTGGGCGGTCGCAACAACGGCGCCATGGTGAACGGCATCGAGCCCGAGTGGGAGAAGCGCGTCTCGATCGTCGACGAGCACATGGAGCGGGGAAGCCTCGACGACCTCCAGCCCGGCGAGTGGAACGTGGTGCTGGGCTCGATGCTGGCACGCCAGCTCGGGGTGACGGTGGGCGATCGGGTGACCCTGCTGGTGCCCGAGGCCTCGATCACGCCGGCCGGCGTCTTCCCGCGCCTCAAGCGCTTCACCGTCAGCGGCATCTTCAGCGTCGGCGCCGACCTCGATGCCAGCCTCGCCTACGCCAACATCGCCGACATGCAGACCCTGGCGCGCATGGGCAGCGACGTGGGCGGGCTGCGCCTGGAGCTCGACGACCTCTTCCAGGCCGGCAGCGTGACCCGCGCGATCATCGACGACCTGGGGCCGGGCTATCGCGGTCTGGACTGGACCTATACCCGGGGCAACCTGTTCCAGGCGATCCAGATGGAGAAGCGCATGATCGCGCTGCTGCTGACGGTGATCATCGCCGTGGCGGCCTTCAACATCGTCTCGACCCTGGTGATGGTGGTCACCGACAAGCATGCCGACATCGCCATCCTGCGCACCATCGGTGCCACGCCGCGCTCGATCATGGGCATCTTCATGGTCCAGGGGCTGGCGATCGGGGTGATCGGCATCCTGATCGGGGTGGGGCTCGGCGTGCTGCTGGCGCTGACCGTCTCCGACATCCTGGCCTTCGTCGAGTCGGCCTTCGGCATCCACTTCCTCGATGCCGGCGTCTATTTCATCAGCGAGCTGCCCTCGCAGCTGCTGTGGTCCGACGTGGGCCAGATCGTCTCCGCGGCCTTCGTGCTGACCTTCCTGTCGACCCTCTACCCGGCCTGGCGCGCGGCCCGGGTGCAGCCTGCCGAGGTGCTTCGCTATGAATGATCCCGCCATGACCCAGGAGATCGACCGTCCGGCCTCAGGGCGTGAGGTGATGCTGGCCTGCGACCGCCTGACCCGCGTCTATCGCGAGGGGCCGCGCGATCTCACCGTGCTCGACGAGCTGGCGCTCGAGGTGCGCGCCGGCGAACGGGTGGCGGTGGTCGGCAGTTCCGGCTCCGGCAAGACCACGCTGCTCAACCTGCTGGGCGGGCTGGATCATCCCAGCCGCGGCGAGGTGCGCATCGCCGGGCAGGCGCTGCACGAGCTGGGCAACGCCGCCCTGGGGCGCTTTCGCAATCGGCACATCGGCTTCGTCTACCAGTTTCACCACCTGCTGGCCGAGTTCACCGCCGTGGAGAACGCCGCGCTGCCGCTGATCGTGCGTGGCCATCGGAAGAAGGAGGCCGAGGCCAGGGCGCTTACGCTGCTGGAGCGGGTGGGCGTGGCCGAACGGGCCGACCACAAGCCCGGCGAGCTCTCCGGCGGCGAGCGGCAGCGGGTGGCCATCGCCCGGGCGCTGGTCACCGACCCGAGCCTGGTGCTGATGGACGAGCCCACCGGCAACCTCGATCAGACCACCGCCGCCAGTATCCTGGGGCTGATGGATGAGCTGTCCGCCAGCGCCGCCTGTGCCTTCGTGATCGTGACCCACGATCCGAGCCTCGCCGCCCATCAGGACCGGGTGCTGCGCCTCGACGCGGGTCGCCTGACCCAGGACGCGCCCGCCGCCTGAGGCGCGGGCGGGCCGGCTGTCGACCTTTCTCGGCGCGATTATCTTTCTCGAGCGCGGTCGCCCAGCCGGTCCCGGCGGCGCCGCGCTCGACGTTTCCAGCTGCGCGAGACCTGCCAGCGCCAGGCCAGGCGAATCGCCACGCTACCCAGGAGGCCGGCCAGGATGGCCGCCACCAGCGAGCCCGCCGCCAGCGCCGGCAGGGCGTCGATCATCTGAGTGGCGATCCATTCGGTGGACAGGCGGGTGGGGGCCTCCCGGGCGGGCAGGTCCAGCAGCCAGGCGCCCAACCGATAGTTGCCGTAGAAGATCAGCGGCATGGTCAGGGGGTTGGTGATCCATACCAGGCCGATCGACAGGGGCAGGTTGGCGCGCAGCGCCCAGGCGCCCAGGGCGGCCAGCACCATCTGCCCGGGAATCGGCAGCAGCGCGCAGAACAGCCCGACGAAGAACGCATTGGCCACGCTGCGGCGCGACAGCATCCACAGCGAGGGGTTACCGATCAGGTGGCTCAAGAAGCGCAGTGAGCGCTGGCGCCTGAGGGTCTCGGGATGGGGCAGGTAGCGCTGCAGGAGACGGCGCGGCATGGGGATGGGCTCGCGGCTTCGGTATGCGCGCTATTATCCATACAAGCCCGCTCCCTCGCCATGGCGTCGCTCAACGCCTGGCCGTCATGCTGTCGCGGGCGCTCCAGGGATGATGCCCATGGCAACCGGACAGGCCCTGCCGCTCGCGCTGGCGGCCCTCCTCGGCACGCTGATCGGTGCCCTCGCCGACCAGGGCGCCTTCACCGCCTGGCCTCAGGCCGTGGGCCTGTCTCTGCTGGTCGGGCTGGCGGCTTGCCGCTGGCGCCTGGTGCTGCTGCTGTCGATGGTCGCGCTGGTCGCCGGCCAGCTGAGCGTGATGCGCGGCGGCGAGCTGCCCGACGGGCTGACACGCCAGGATCTGGCCGTGGAGGGGCGATTGACGTCGGTGGTCCGGGAGGGGGGCCTGACGCGACTGACCCTGGCGGTGAGCGACTGTGAGCCGCTGGCCGCGGGCCTGCCGCGCTGCGATCGGCTGTCGCGGGTGCGGCTCAATGCCTACGACGCGCCGGTCATGAGCGTCGGCGAGCGTTGGCGCCTGACCGTCCGGCTGCGTCCGCCCGCGGGTTTCGCCAATCCGGATGCCTTCGACTATCGCGCCTGGCTGCGCCGGGAGGGCATCCACGCCACCGGCTACGTGCGCGAGGCGCCGCCACCGGCGCGTCTCGAGGCGTCCGGCGGCTCGATTCGTCGATGGGCCCTCGACCGGCTCGATGAGCGTGATCTCTCCCCGCGCACGACGCGCTGGCTGGCGGCGCTGACCCTGGGCGTCGGCGAACGACTGACCGATGACGACTGGGCGCTACTCAACGCCAGTGGCACTACCCATCTGATGGTCATTTCCGGATTGCATGTCGGCCTGGTGGCCGGCGTGGCCCTGTGGCTGTCGCGCGGGCTGTCGCGGCTCGTCGCCCCGGGTCGCTGGCGGATGGCGATCTGGCCCTGGTGGGCCGCCGGGGTGGCGGCGGCGGCCTACGCCTGGCTGGCGGGGCTCGAGCCGCCGGCGATGCGGGCGATGATCATGGCCCTGGTGGGGCTCTGGGTGGCCAGCGGGCGACATGCGCCCGGGCCCTGGCAGGCCTGGTGGCTGGCGCTGGCCCTGGTGGTGATCCTCGATCCGCTGGCGGTCTGGCGCCCCGGCGGCTGGCTGTCGTTCGGCGCCGTGGCCTGGCTGATCCTGATCTGGCAGGGACGGCCTCGCCCCAGAGGGTGGCGCGGCTGGCTGTGGGCCCTGGTGCGCAGCCAGCTGCTGCTGGCGCCGGTGATGGCGGGGGCGGTGCTGCTGGCCTTCGATCGCCTCGCACCGGCGGCGCCGCTGGTCAACCTGGTGGCCGTGCCGCTCGTCGGCAGCGTCATGGTACCGCTGGGGCTGGCGGGCTGGGCCCTGGCCTGGATGCCGCCGCTGGCGGAACTCGCCTGGTCCGCGTTCGGCACGCTGGCGGAGGGGCTAGCCCTCGGGCTCGAGACAGCGGCACGCCTCGCGCCGCTGCAGGCGCCGACGCCGGCCGTGGCTCAGGCGTTGGGCGTGGCGCTGGTCCTGATCGGCCTGCTGTGGGGGCTACCGGGCCTCGCCGGGCGATTGCGCCTGGCCGGCACCGCGCTGCTGCTGGCCTGCGGTACGCTCGGGTTGTCGCCATCCTCGCCGGCGCCCGGCGAGGTGCGGGTGCGCGTCCATGACGTGGGGCAGGGGCAGCTGGTGGCCCTGCGCACCGCCCGCTACCGGGCGCTGATCGACACGGGGCCGCGCTTCCCCTCCGGCTTCATGCCCCTGTCGACGCTGTGGCCCGAGGGGCAACGCTTCGACGATGTCATCGTCAGCCACGCCGATCTCGATCATGCCGGCGGCGTCGAGGCGCTGATGATGGAGCATTCCGTCGGGCGCTACCTGGCGCCGCCGGGCAGCGCGCTGCCGGTGGCGACGGAGCCCTGCGTGTCGGGGCTGGCCTGGCAGCGTGACGGGGTGGATTTTCGCGTGCTCTGGCCGCCCGCGGGGGCCGCGGGGCTGTCCGCCAACGATGGCTCCTGCGTGCTGCTGATCACCGCGGGCCAGCAGCGGCTGTTGATCACCGGCGATGCCGGCGTGCGGGTGGAACATGAACTCTTGGCGTGGCTCGAGGGGCCCATCGAGGCGCTGGTGGCCGGGCATCACGGCAGCGCGACCAGCTCCAGTCCCGGTTTCCTGGCCGCCGTCAGGCCACGACAGGTGATCTTCAGCGCGGGCCGGGACAACCGTTTCGGCCACCCCGCGGCGTCGGTGGTGCGTCGCTTTCGGCGACTCGGCAGCTGTCTGTGGAACACGGCCCAGGACGGCGCCGTCACCCTGTGGCTGGGCGGGGAGGGGCGGGTCGAGCCCGCGCGCCCGGCGGCCTGGCGGCGCGGCGGTGTCGGACGCGGGTGCCTTGCGTTAGAATCGCCTGCAATGACGCCGGAGGCGCCGGTGACTGCTCGAGGGAGGTGACCCCATGACCCTGATGGAGGCCCTGATCGCCGGGGGCTGGCTGATGCTGCCGCTGCTCGGCTGTTCGCTGGTGGCGGTGGTGATCGTCGTCGAACGCCTGTGGGCGCTGCGCGCCTCGCGCATCGCGCCGAGGGGGCTCGGCGAGGAAGTCTGCACGCTGGTGGCTCGCGGCCAGGTCAACCTCTACTGGCTGGAGAGCCATTCGCCGCTGGGCGGCGTGCTGGCGGCCGGGCTGCGTAACGCCCGGCTCGGCCACGAGCAGGTGCGGGCGCGTTTCCAGGAGGCTGCCACCGCGGTGGTCCACGACATGGAACGCTTCCTCAGCCCGCTCGGCACCATCGCCTCGATCACGCCGCTGCTCGGCCTGCTGGGCACCGTGGTGGGCATGATCGAGGTGTTCGCGGTGCTCGTGTCGAACGATGGCGGCGAACGCACCGCGGATCTGGCCGGCGGCATCTCCCGGGCGCTGGTGACCACCGCGGCGGGCCTGACGGTGGCGATTCCCGCGCTGATGTTCCACCGCTACTTTCAGCGGCGGGTCGAGGACATCACGGTGTGCATCGAGGAACAGGCCGGCCAGGTGGTGGAGTTCCTGGCCCATCACGACGGCGAACTGACCCTGGCCGAGCGCCATGAGGCGACGGCGGACTCCCGGACCGCGGACCCGGATCCGCTGGCGGGAGCCGGGCGCCCATGAGGGTACCGCGCAGGCGACGCGAGGCGGTGGAGGTCAACCTGACCCCGCTGATCGACGTGGTGTTCCTGCTGCTGATCTTCTTCATGGTGTCCACGACCTTCGAGACCCGGCAGGCGCTCGAACTGGTGCTGCCCGAGAGCGAGACCGGCGTGGCCGCCGAGGCCTCGCCGGTCACCGTGGTGGTCACCCCCGAGGGTGCGTATCGCCTGGGCGATCGCGCCCTGGCGCCCGGCGCGCTGGAAGCGGCGCTGGCCGAGGCGGCGCCGCGCGCCCGCGAGCACGGCCTGGTGGTCGAGGCCGACGGCCGCGCCGCCCACGCCGACGTGGTGCGGGTGCTCGACCGGGCCGGCGCTCTGGACATTCGGCGGGTGCGCATCGCCACCGCCAAGGCAACACATTCTGAAGCGGAGACACCGTGAGCGAACACTCGGGCTGGACCCTCTACAAGCGTCTGCTGGGCTATGTGAAGCCCCATTGGAAGGCCTTCGCCCTGGCCGTCGTCGGCTACGCCATCTACGCGGCGTCCAGCACGGCGCTGGCCGAGATGATGAAGCGGCTGATCGACGGCATCCAGAATCCGGATGCCGCCTTTCGCCTGATGCTGCCGCTGTTCGTGGTCGGCATGTTCGCCGCTCGCGGGCTGGGCACCTTCCTCGGCACCTATTTCATGAGCAACGTGGCCCGCAACCTGGTCCACGCGCTGCGCTGCGATGTCTTCAATCACATGCTGCACCTGCCGGGGCGCTTCTTCGACGAGCATTCCTCGGGACATATGGTGTCGCGGGTCACCTATCACGTCGAGCAGGTCACCGGGGCCGGCACCAAGGCGATCACCATCCTGCTGCGCGAGGGGCTGTTCGTGATCGGGCTGGTGGTCTACCTGCTGTGGACCAACTGGATGCTGACCCTGCTGTTCCTGGCCGTGACGCCGCTGATCGGCGGCGTGGTCAGCTATGCCAGCAAGCGTTTCCGGCGCATCTCCCGGCGCATCCAGCATTCCATGGGCGACGTCACCCATGTGGCCTCCGAGGCGCTGTCCGGCTACCGGGTGGTGCGTACCCACGGTGCCGAGGGATATGAAAAGGCCCGTTTCGCCGAGGCCAGCGAGGTCAACCGGCGCCAGAGCATGAAGGAGGCGCTGACCAAGGCCACCAGCACGCCGGTGATCCAGCTGCTGGTGGCGCTGTCGCTGGCGCTGCTGGTGTGGCTCGCCATGTCGCCGGCGATGCTGGACGACATGACCCCCGGCGAGTTCGTGGCCTTCATCACCGCGGCCTCGCTGATGGCCAAGCCGGTGCGACAGCTCACCGAGATCAATGCCACCGTGCAGAAGGGCATCGCCGCCGCCGGCGAGCTGTTCGGGCTGCTCGACGTGCCGCCCGAGGAGGACAGTGGCACCCGCGAGCCGGGCCGCCTCGAGGGCCGCGTGACCCTGGAGGGCGTGCGCTTCGCCTACGGCCCCGACCAGCCCGAGGTGCTCAAGGGCATCGACCTGGACGTGGCCCCCGGCGAGATGATCGCCATCGTGGGCCGCTCCGGCAGCGGCAAGTCGACGCTGATGGGGCTGATGCCGCGCTTCTACCGGCCCACCGCGGGGCGGATCTGCCTCGATGGCGTGCCGCTCGAGGACTTCAAGCTGCTGCCGTTGCGGCGCAGCATCGCCCTGGTCTCGCAGCAGGTGACGCTGTTCAACGCCACCATTGCCGACAACATCGCCTACGGCATCGACGATCCCGACCCGCAGGCGGTCGAGGCCGCGGCCCGGGCGGCCCATGCCCACGAGTTCATCGAGCGCCTGCCCGACGGCTACGCCACCGTGGTCGGCGAGAACGGGGTGATGCTTTCCGGTGGTCAGCGCCAGCGCCTGGCCATCGCCCGGGCGATCTTCAAGGATGCGCCGCTGCTGATCCTCGACGAGGCGACCTCGGCGCTGGACACCGAGTCCGAGCGCTACATCCAGGCGGCGCTCGAAGAGGTGTGCCGCGATCGCACGACCTTCGTCATCGCCCACCGGCTCTCCACCATCGAACGCGCCGACCGCATCCTGGTGATGGAAGGCGGCGAGATCGTCGAGCAGGGCAGCCACGCTGAGCTGCTGGCCCGCGAGGGCGCCTATGCGGCCCTGCATCGCCTGCAGTTCCAGGACGCCGAGACGGCATGAGCGGTGGCGTCGGCGAGCGCTGGCTCGAAGGGGCCTATGCCGGTTCGCTGTGGCTGTGGCCGCTGCGCCCGCTCGAGGCGCTCTACCGCCGGGTGATCGCGCGCCGCGCCCGGGCCTATGCCGAGGGGCGGCGCCAGGCCTGGTGGGCCCCGGTGCCGGTGGTCGTGGTCGGCAACATCACCCTCGGCGGTACCGGCAAGTCGCCGCTGGTGGCCTGGCTGGCGCGCCACCTGGGCGAGGCCGGCTGGCGGCCCGGTATCCTGTCCCGTGGCTACGGCGGCCGCGCCGATCGCTATCCGTTGCGGGTCGAGGCCGATACCCCGGCCTCGGCCTGCGGTGACGAGCCTCGCATGCTGGCCGACCAGACCGGCGTGCCGGTGGTGGTCGACCCGGACCGCCCGCGAGGCGCCCGGCGGCTGCTGGAGGAAGGCTGCGACATCCTGCTCGCCGACGATGGCCTGCAGCACCTGCCGCTGGGGCGCGACCTGGAGCTGGTGGTGGTGGACGGTCATCGCGGGCTCGGCAATCGGCACTGCTTGCCGGCCGGGCCGCTGCGCGAGCCCGCCGAGCGGCTCGAGACCGTGGATGCCGTGCTGGTCAACGGCGAACCACGCGACGCGACGCTGGCCGATCACTATCGCATGACCCTGGCGCCCGCCGGCTGGCGCCCGCTGGGCGGCGGCGAGCGCCGGGCGGTGGCGCCGGCGCCCTTCGTCGAACCGGTGCATGCCGTGGCCGGTATCGGTCGCCCGGCGCGCTTCTTCGAGACCCTCGAAGGCCTGGGGATCGCCCACTGGACGCATCCCTTCGCCGATCACCACCGCTTCACCGCCGAGGATCTGGCCTTCGCCGACGGCCGCCCACGGGTGATGACCGCCAAGGATGCGGTGAAGTGCCGCGGTCTGGACGCGGACGATGCCTGGGTACTGGAGGTGGAGGCAGTCCCCGATCCCGATTTCGTCGCCTGGCTGGACGCACGCCTGGCGACCCTGTGAATTCCTGGCGGCCGCCTGCGTGCGGTCGCCGATGCTGACCCTGGAGGCGTGAGAGATGGACAAGCAACTGCTGGCGATGCTGGTCTGCCCGCTGTGCAAGGGCAAGCTGGCCTTCGATCGTGAGGCCGGCGAGCTGGTGTGCCGCTATGACGGCCTGGCCTATCCCGTGCGCGACGGCATCCCGGTGATGCTGCCCGACGAGGCGCGGGCCATCGACGTGGACGAGAAGCTGCCGCCGTCGACCGGCGCCGAGGGCTGAGGAGGCAAGATGCAGGACTTCATCGCCGTGATTCCGGCGCGCTTCGCCTCGACCCGGCTGCCGGGCAAGCCGCTGCTCGACATCGCCGGCGAGCCGATGGTGGCCCACGTCTGGCGCCGGGCCTCGGCCAGCGCCGCCGGACGGGTGGTGGTCGCCACCGACGATGCGCGCATTCGTGACGCCATGGCGCCGCTGGGCGCCGAGGTGGTGATGACCCGCGACGATCATCCCTCCGGCACCGATCGGCTGGCCGAAGTGGCCGATACGCTGGGCCTGGCCGATGACGCCGTGCTGGTCAACGTTCAGGGTGACGAGCCGCTGCTGCCGGCGACCCTGATCGACCAGGTGGCGGCGCGCCTGATGGACGATCCCGGCGCTTCCATCGCCACCCTGGCCGAGCCGATCGGCGACGTCGAGACGCTGTTCAATCCCAACGTGGTCAAGGTGGTGCGTGCGCTCTCGGGGCGGGCCCTCTACTTTTCCCGTGCGCCGATTCCCTGGGATCGCGAAGCCTTCGCCGCGCGGCCCGAGCTGCTCGAGACCGATGCCTGGCTGCGCCATATCGGCCTCTATGCCTACCGGGCGAGCTTCCTCGACGAGTATCGCCACTGGACGCCGTCGCCGCTGGAGCAGCTCGAGCAGCTTGAGCAGCTGCGGGCGCTGCATCACGGCCATGCCATCCAGGTCGCGCTGTCCCGCGAGCCGCACCCGGCGGGCGTGGACACCGCCGAGGATCTCGCCCGGGTGCGCCAGATCCTGGGGCAGGAGGAAGGCCGCGACGACGAGGGGGAGCGCTGATGCGGGTGCTGTTCGTCTGCCTGGGCAATATCTGCCGTTCGCCCACCGCCGAGGGCATGTTCCGCCGCCACCTCGACGAGGCCGGTCTCGCCGGCCGCGTCGAGGTCGACTCCTGCGGCATCGGCCCCTGGCACGCGGGCAAGGCGCCCGACGCCCGCGCCCAGGCCGCGGCCGCCGCGCGCGGGCTCGATCTCTCCGGCCTGAGGGCCCGTCAGCTCGACGACGACGATTTCGAGCGTTTCGACTACCTGCTGGCCATGGACCACGACAACCTGGCGGCGCTGGAAGCGCGGCGGCCGGCCGGCAGTGATGCCCATGTCGGCCTGTTCCTGTCCTTCGCCGGATTGCCCGATCGCGCCGTGCCCGATCCCTACTACGGCGGCGACGACGGCTTCGAGGAGGTGCTGGACCTGGTCGAGGCGGCCTCGCGCGGTCTCGTCGAGCACGTGCGTCGGCGACTGGAGGAGGGCGCTTGAGCCTGGACATCCTCGCCGACCACGACCTGACCGCCGCCAATACCCTGGGGCTTGGCTGTCGCGCCGAGCGCTTCGTCGCGCCGGACAATGCCTCCGAGCTCGGCGGGGCGCTGTCGCTGGCCCGGGAAGCCGGCTGGCCGACCCTGGTGCTGGGCGGCGGCAGCAACCTGATTCTGCCCGCCTTTCAGCCGGGGCTGGTCATCCGGATGGCCATGAACGACTGGTGGCTGGAAGAGACCGGTGACGGGAGCGTGCGGGTGCACACCGAGGCCGGCGTGGTCTGGCACGAGCTGGTCATGGCCCTGGCCGCCCGCGGCCTCTGGGGGCTCGAGAACCTGGCGCTGATTCCCGGGCACTGCGGGGCGGCGCCGATCCAGAATATCGGCGCCTACGGCGTCGAGCTCGCCGAACGCCTCGAGGCCGTGCATCTGGTGCATCTGGACGACGGCCGCGAAGCGGTGCTGGGGGCCGACGAGTGCGCCTTTGGCTATCGAGACAGCGTCTTCAAGCGCGCCCTGGCCGGGCGGGTGGCGATCACCCGGCTGGTGCTGCGTGTCTCGCGCAAGGCCGAGCCGCGCCTGGGCTACGGCGACCTGGCCAGTCGTGTCGGGGAAACCCCCACGCCGCTGGAGGTGGCCGAGGCCGTCTGTGCGGTGCGGCGCGAGAAACTGCCGGATCCGGCGGTGCTCGGCAATGCCGGCAGCTTCTTCAAGAACCCGGTGGTGTCGTCGGAATGCGCGGCGTCGCTGCGCGAGGCGTATCCCGACATGCCGAGCTTTCCGCTGGCGGATGGCCGCACCAAGCTGGCCGCCGGCTGGCTGATCGATCGTTGCGGCCTCAAGGGCTGGCGCGATGGCCCCTTCGGCGTCCACGACCGCCAGGCCCTGGTGCTGGTGCACCACGGCGGCGGCGATGCGCCCGGTCTGCTGGCCTTCGCCGCGCGGGTCGCCGAGACGGTGGAGCGGCGCTTCGGCGTGACGCTGGAGCGCGAGCCGCGCCTGGCGACAGAATAGGGACATCGGCGCTTTCGGCGCCTTCAGTAGACGCCAACGAAAACGCCCGTGGCCATTGCCACGGGCGTTGTCTTTCAGGGGCGGGCGTCGGATCAGCCTTGCTGGCTGTCCTGGCGCTTGGCCTCCTGTTCACGACGGCGGATTTCCCGCGGATCGTTGTGGGCGCGGCGGCGACGACGAGGCGCCTCGGCCTTGGCGTCGGCCTTCGGCGCTTCAGCCTTGGTCTCGGCCTTCGGCTGTTCCGCCTTGGTGTCGGACTTCGGCTGCTCGGGCTTGGCCTCGGCCTTGGGCTGTTCCGCCTTGGTGTCGGACTTCGGCTGCTCGGGCTTGGCCTCGGCCTTCGGCTCTTCCGCCTTGGTGTCGGCCTTCGGCTGCTCGGGCTTGGTCTCGGCCTTGGGCTGTTCCGTCTTGGTGTCGGCCTTCGGCTGCTCGGGCTTGGCCTCGGCCTTGGGCTCTTCCGCCTTGGTCTCGGCCTTGGGCTCATCCGCCTTGGCGTCGGCCTTCGGCTGTTCGGGCTTGGGCTCGGCCTTGGGCTGTTCCGCCTTGGTGTCGGCCTTGGGCTGTTCCGGCTTGGTCTCGGCCTTGGGCTGTTCCGCCTTGGCTTCGGCCTTGGGCTGTTCAGCCTTGGTCTCGGCCTTGGGCTGTTCCGCCTTGGCTTCGGCCTTGGGCTGTTCCGCCTTGGTGTCGGCCTTGGGCTGTTCCGCCTTGGGGTCGGCCTTCGGCTGCTCGGGCTTGGTCTCGGCCTTGGGCTGTTCCGCCTTGGTCTCGGCCTTGGGCTGTTCCGCCTTGGCGTCGGCCTTGGGCTGTTCCGCCTTGGTGTCGGCTTTCGGCGCTTCTGCCTTGGCTTCGGCTTTCGACTCTTCTGCCTTGGTCTCGGCCTTGGGCGCTTCCGCCTTGGCGTCGGCCTGCGGCTCTTCAGCCTTGGCTTCGGCCTTCGGCTGCTCGGGCTTGGTCTCGGCCTTCGGTTCTTCCGCCTTGGTCTCGGCCTTCGGCGCTTCCGCCTTGGTCTCGGCCTTGGATTGTTCCGCCTTGGCTTCGGTCTTCGCCTCTTCCGGCTGTGCTTCTGCCTTGGCGGCTTCGGCCTGCAGGCGCTGCTGTTCGGCCACGGACTCCGGGTTCAGGGCGTGCTGGCGACGACGCTGGCGCGGGTTGTTGCGGGTGCGCTTGGGCTTGCCGTCCGCCTCGGCCTGGCCGTCATCCTTGGCAGGCGTCGCTTCGGCGTCGCCCTTGGCCTTCTGGGGCTTGGTGTCCTGAGGCTTGTCGCTCTGGCGCTTGGTGTCTTGAGACTTGGGTTCCTGGGGCTTGCGGCCGCCCTGGTCCTTGTCCTTGCGCTCCTGCCCCTTGTTGTCCTGGCTCTTGCCTTCCTGAGACTTGCGGCTCTCGGACTGTGGACGGTTGTCGTCCTGGCGCTGGTTGCGACCGCGACCGCCGCGGTTCTGGCTGCCGCTCTTGTCGGCCTTCTCGCCTTTCTCGGCGCGGTCGCTACGGGCCTTGTCCTCGCCCTGACGTTGCGGCTTGGCGCTGCGCGTCTCGTCGCGATTGTCACCGCGCTCCTGACGCTGGTCCTGGCGCTGGCCGCCTCGACGATTGTTGCGCTGGCGGCCGTTACCGCTACCGGAGCGGTTGTCGCCGCTCTTGCCGCTTTCGCCACGCTGCTGGCTGCGCTCGTCGTTGCGGGCGGTGCCGGCCTGACGCTGGCCACTGCCCTCGGACTGACGCTGCTGGCTGGACGGGGAGGTCTCTTCGCCGCTCAGCAGGCGAGAGAAGCCCTTGACCAGGCGGCTCAGCACGCCATCGCGAGCGGCGGGAGCGACAGCGGATTTTGCCGCCGGGGCCGGCTTGGCGGCGGGCTTCTGGGCGGGCCGCTGCTGCGTCGGCTTTTCGGCGGGCTTCGGCGTGGGCTTCGCCGGTTCGGCGGGTTCTTCCTGCAGGGAGGCCGGGGCGGGCTCGTGGTGCACCACGGTCTTGACCGCGGCCTCGTCGCGCTTGACCGGCTTGCCGAAGGCGGCCTCCGGCTCCTTGCCGACCTCGGTCTCGGTGGGCAGCTCGTGGCTGGGCAGGTGAGAGGTGCCTTCCTCGTCGACGTGGTCGTCGCGCAGCCGCTGCACGTCGTAGTGGGGCGTGTCCATCTCGGGGTTGGGCAGCAGCACCACGCGCACGCCCTGGCGGCGCTCGATGTCGGCCAGCATCGCCCGCTTCTCGTTGAGCAGGTAGGTGGCGACCGGGACCGGCAGGATGGCGCGGATCTGGGCGCTGCGCTCCTTCATCGCCTCTTCCTCGATCAGGCGCATGATCGACAGCGAGATGGAGCGCACGTCGCGGATGGTGCCCTGGCCGTCGCATCGCGGGCAGACCACGCCGCTGGTCTCGCCGAGGGACGGGCGCAGGCGCTGGCGGGACATTTCCATCAGGCCGAAGCGCGAGATGCGACCGATCTGTACCCGGGCGCGGTCGATCTTCAGGGCGTCGCGGACCCGGTTCTCGACCTCGCGCTGGTTGCGCGCCGGCGACATGTCGATGAAGTCGATGACCACCAGGCCGCCGATGTCGCGCAGGCGCAGCTGGCGGGCGATCTCGTCGGCGGCCTCGAGATTGGTCTGCAGCGCCGTTTCCTCGATGTCGCTGCCGCGGGTGGCGCGCGCCGAGTTGATGTCGATGGAGACCAGGGCCTCGGTGTGGTCGATCACGATGGAGCCGCCGGAGGGCAGCTTCACGTCGCGCTCGTAGGCGGTCTCGATCTGGGACTCGATCTGGAAGCGCGAGAACAGCGGCACTTCATCGGCGTAGCGCTTGATCTTCTGCTGGTAGGAAGGCATCACCTGGCGGATGAAGCCCAGCGCCTCCTGGTGGACCTGTTCGCTGTCGATCAGCACCTCGCCGATGTCCTGGCGCAGGTAGTCGCGCATGGCGCGAATGATGACGTTGGACTCGCGGTAGATCAGGAAGGGCGCGGCGCGCTTGCCGGCTTCCTCGGTGATCGACTCCCAGACCTGGGTCAGGTAGTCGAGGTCCCACTGCAGCTCTTCGGGATTGCGGCCGATGCCGGCGGTGCGCACGATCAGGCCCATCTTGTCGGGCACGGTCAGGTGGCTCATGGCCTCCTTGAGCTGTGCGCGTTCCTCACCCTCGATGCGCCGCGAGATGCCGCCGGCGCGGGGGTTGTTGGGCATCAGTACCAGGAAACGGCCGGCCAGGCTGATGAAGGTGGTCAGGGCCGCGCCCTTGTTGCCACGCTCTTCCTTGTCGACCTGGACGATGACTTCCTGGCCTTCCTTGAGCACTTCCTTGATGCTGGGGCGGCCCGAGGGTTCCTTGAGGAAGTACTCGCGGGAGATTTCCTTGAGGGGCAAAAAGCCGTGGCGTTCGGCACCGAAGTCGACGAAGGCGGCTTCGAGGGAGGGTTCCACGCGGGTGATCTTGCCGCGGTAGATGTTGGCTTTCTTCTGTTCCCGGGCACCGGATTCGATGTCCAGGTCGTACAGGCGTTGTCCATCGACCAGGGCGACGCGCAGCTCTTCGGGCTGGGTCGCGTTGATGAGCATCCGTTTCATGTCGTCTCGCAAAATGGACGCGCCGGTGGGCGCCCATGGGCAACGACGAAGGCGAACCGCTGGGTGCTGCGTGCTTGTGCTCAGCGCATGTCGCGGAAGCGGAACTGCGCCCGGCCGTGTCGGGGCCTGTTAGCGGTGGCGGGCCGGCACGGCAGGATCATGTTGAGTACGGGGCGGAGGCAGGACATGTTCTCGGCGGGTCGTCGTATTGCCCATCCGGTCCTGCGGTCACCGCCAACACCTGGCATTCATCGATTCGCCAACGCCGGCCTCCGGCACGGTGTTATACGTATCCCGTGGTCGCCGCTTGCTCGTCGGGAGCAAGGCGGGGCGGGCGTGGCGTCATATCGCTTTCTGTCGGCGGCGGGACCTCATGGGGGAGCGTCGTCGCGGCCTGATTTCGTCGTTCCGGCCTGCGTGTCTGTCGTGCAGGCGCCAAGCGGACGGTTCTGTCCATTGGAACGCCTCGGCAATATAACAGTAAAGGGGGTGCCCAGCAATTGGCGGCAGGACGGCGCACAGTGCGGTAGAATGCGGCCTTTACGACGGTGGCAAGTGGAGAGCGGGATGACCGACGGCCGCGAGGTTCAGTGGGTGGAAGTGACCGAGGGCCAGGTGGGTCAGCGGGTCGACAACTTCCTGATAACGCGCATCAAGGGAGCGCCGCGGGCGCTCATCTATCGCATCGTGCGCAAGGGCGAGGTGCGGGTGAACAAGAAGCGCGTCAAGGCCGATACCCGCCTGGCGCTGGGAGATGTGGTGCGCATTCCGCCGCTCAAGCTCGCGCCGCGTGAGGCGGTCCGCGAGGTCAGCGACAACCTGCGCAACCTGCTGGCCGGCAGCGTGCTGCTGGAAGGGCGGGACTGGATGGTGCTCAACAAGCCCTCCGGGCTCGCCGTGCACGGCGGCAGCGGGGTCAAGATCGGCCTGATCGAGGCCCTGCGCCAGGTGCGCGAGGATCTCGACTTCCTCGAACTGGTGCATCGCCTGGACCGTGACACCTCCGGATGCCTGCTGCTGGCCAAGTCGCGCCCGGCGCTGCTCGCCCTCAACGAGTCGCTCAAGCGGCACGAGATGAACAAGCAGTATCTGGCGCTGGTGGCCGGGCGCTGGCCGGCGCGCCGGGACTTCGTCAGCGCGCGCCTGGATCGCTTCGACGCCGGCAACGGCGAGCGCCGGGTGCGCGTGGACAGCGGCGGCAAGGTGGCGCGTACGCGCTTCGCGGTGCGCGAGGCCTTCGCCCGTGCCACCCTGATCGAGGCCGAGCCGATCACCGGGCGCACCCACCAGATTCGCGTGCACGCCGCCCATGCCGGTCATCCGCTGCTCGGCGACGACAAGTACGGCACCCGCGAGGCGGGGCGCATCGCCGCCCAGTTTGGGTTGTCGCGGCTGTTCCTGCATGCGGCGTCCCTGACCTTCCCCGAACCGACCAGCGGCAAGCCGGTGAAGATCCGCGCACCGCTCGGCGAGACCCTCGACGGCGTGCTGGAAAGCGCCCGCAATGCCCGCTGATTCGGAGCCTGCATGCGTTATCGACTGATGATCTTCGACTGGGACGGCACCCTGATGGACTCGCTGGCGCGCATCGTGGCCTGCATGCAGGCCGCGGGGCGCGACGTCGGCTGGGGCGAGCTGTCCGAGGAGGCGGTTCGCGACATCATCGGCCTGGGGTTGCCCGAGGCCATTGCCAAGCTGTGCCCGGGGATCGGTCCCGAACAGGCCGAGGCCCTGCGCCAGCGCTATGCCTACCATTTCGTGGAAGGTGACGTCACGCCGATGGCCTTCTACCCCGGCGTGGTCGAGGGGCTGGCGCGGCTGCGTGCCGACGACGGCAGCCGGCTTGCGGTGGCCACCGGCAAGAGCCGCCGCGGGCTCGATCGCATCTTCCGCGAGAGCGACTGCGGCCACTGGTTCCATGCCAGTCGCACCGCCGACGAGACCCTTTCCAAGCCGCATCCGCGGATGCTGCAGGAGCTGCTCGACGAGCTCGGGGTGCCGGTCGAGGAGGCGGTGATGGTCGGCGATACCGAGTACGACCTGGAGATGGCCCGGGCGCTGGGCATGGATCGTGTCGCCGTGACCTACGGCGTGCACGCGCCGGAACGGCTGGCGGCCAGTCGTCCGGTGTACACCGCCGAGGCCTTCCCGGCACTCATCGATTGGCTGCATGCCTGATTACGGCTTTTATCCTCGATAGACAGGAGGTGGCGTTATGGACGACGAGCGACGCGACGACTGGACCCAGGGTCCCGAGCTCAGTGCCCAGCAGGCGCGCGAGGAGAAACGGCGCCGCGAGGCCGCCGACGAGGCGTCTTCAGTGGCGGATGGCGAGGATGTGGAGACGCTTCGCGAGCGTCGCCGCCTGGCCCAGCAGGACATGCTCGATCGCTGGATCGATGGCGTGCTGGTCGAGCAGCGGCGCTCGCGGCGCTGGAAGCTGTTCTTCCGCTTCCTGTTCGCCTTTTTGATCCTGGCGTCGCTTTCCACCACGCTCTATGGGCTCTTCGTGGCCCCCGGAGCGACCGATGTGGCCGGTCCGCACCTGGGCGTCGTCGAGGTGAAGGGCGTGATCGATGGCGACTCCCGGGCCAGCGCCGAGCGTGTCATCGAGGGCGTGCAACGGGCCTGGGAGGCGCCGGACGCCGAGGCGGTCGTGCTGCATATCGACAGTCCCGGTGGCAGCCCGGTGCAGTCGCAGCGCATCCATGACGAGCTGATGCGCCTGCGCGAGCAGGGCGACAAGCCGATCATCGCCGTGGTCGAGGACATCGGTGCCAGCGGTGCCTACTACATTGCCTCGGGCGCCGACGAGATCGTCGCCGCGCCGGCCAGCCTGGTGGGATCGATCGGCGTCATCAACGCCGGCTTCGGTTTCGAGGAGGCGATCGAGCGTCTCGGCGTCGAGCGTCGGGTGTTCACCGCCGGCGAGAACAAGGCCTTCCTCGATCCGTTCTCGGATATCTCGCCGCAGCAGCGCGACTTCTGGCAGCGGGTGCTGGCCACCACTCACCGCCAGTTCATCGACGACGTGAAGGCCGGGCGTGGCGATCGGCTGGCCGACGACGAGCGGCTGTTCAGCGGCCTGATCTGGACCGGCGAGCAGGCGCTGGAGCTGGGGCTGGTGGATAAGCTGGGCAGTATCGACACCCTCGCGCGGGAGCGGCTGGCCAAGCCGCGCACCCGGGATTACACGCCGCCGCTGGATCCGTTCGAGCGCCTGACCCGGCGCTTCGGCCGGGTCGCCGCCGAGTGGGTGGGCGTGCCTCAGGCGGCCTCGCCGCTGCGTTATCAGCTCGCGCCCTAGTCCTGTGCCCGGGCTCCTGCCCGTCTGACGATTCGTCGTCATCTGCCGCCCCGTGGCCTTGGCCCGGGGCGGTTTGCGTTGAAGGGCGCTTAAGGGCTGCCCAGCGGGTCCATGCCTGCCTCGCGCAGCAGCTGGCAGAGGCGAATCAGCGGCAGCCCGATCAGGGCGTTGGGATCGTCGCCCTCCAGGCGCTCGAACAGGGTGATGCCGAGACCTTCCATGCGGAAGCTGCCGGCGCTGTCCAGTGGCCGCTCCCGCTCGACGTAGCGGGCGATCTCGGTGTCGCCGAGCTGGCGGAACACCACGTCGTAGCGCTCGTGGCAGACCCGGTGGCTGGCATGGCGGGTGTCGATCAGCGCCAGTCCGGTCAGGAAACTCACCCGATGGCCCGAGAAACGGGCCAGCTGGGCGCGTGCGGCGGCCTCGTCGGCAGGCTTGCCCAGTGCCTCGCCTTCGAAGACCGCGACCTGGTCGGAGCCGATGATCAGATGGTCCGGCCAGTCGTCGGCCAGCCGCTCGGCCTTGGCCAGCGACAGGCGATGCACCAGTGCGCGGGGCGATTCGCCGGGGCGGGGGGTCTCGTCGATGTCCGGACTGTCCCAGGCGTAGGGAAGTTCCAGGCGGTCGAGCAGCTGGCGGCGAAAGCGCGAGCTCGAGGCGAGTACCAGACGTGGCATGGCGGGGTCCTCGTGTGACACGGTGGGGCGGTCTCTGCCGCAACGGGCGGGCATTGTAACCCCGAAGCGTGCGGGCTTTGACAGGGGGGAGGGGAGTGCCTATCATTGCGCGCCTATGTTGACCTCAAGACTCCCTGGCAGGGTCGAGCCTTACAAGCTCGCCGCGCATGCCGAACATCTCGAAGGCCTGGTGGCGCTGGGCGATATGCCCCGTCTCGCCGATGAAGCCGGTGTGCAAAACGGTGATGCCGAGGTATGGCTGGACTTCGCCATCGACGCCCAGGGGCGTCGAGAAATCCGCGGTCGTCTGACGGCCGAGCTGCAGCTGCTGTGTCGGCGCTGCCTCTCGCCCATGCCGCAGTCGGTCGAGAGCGAGTTCCTGCTGGGAATGGTCTCCAGCGACGCCCTGGCGGCCTCTCTGCCGAGTACCCATGAGCCGGTGCTGGTGGAAGACGAACAGCTGAACCTGCTGGCGATGATCGAGGACGAGCTGATCCTCAGTCTGCCCCAGGTGGTTTACCACGACGAGGCCGACTGCGCGGTCTCGCGCGACCAGCTGAGCAGTGGGGAGAGCGCCGAGTCGGTCTCGGACTCGCCCGCGGAGAATCCCTTTGAGGTGCTCAAGCAGCTCAAAGGCAAAACCTGATTACCTCATCGATTCACTCTGGAGTGATATCTCATGGCAGTTCAACAGAACCGCAAGACCCGTTCCAAGCGCGGCATGCGTCGCAGCCACGACGCCCTGGTCGACAACAAGGCCCTGTCCCAGGACAAGGAGACCGGTACCACGCACCTGCGTCACCACGTCTCTCCGGACGGCTTCTACAAGGGTCGCAAGGTCGTCGACGCCTGAGGCGACGCGTCCTATCGATCGCCATGACGCCTGACGCCCGCTGACATGCGGATTGCCGTCGATGCCATGGGCGGGGATCTTGGTCCCCGCGCTACCGTGGCAGGCGCCGCCAGCGCCGTCATGGCCGATCCTGAGCTCGATATCCGGCTGTTCGGCCCTGCCGCGCGGCTGGAGGAAGAGCTCCTTCGGCTGCCGCGGCCTCTCGCCGCGGCGTCGTCGCATCTGGAGATCGAGAATGCCCCCGGGGAGATCCGTCAGGATCAGCGTCCCGCCGAGGCGCTGCGCCGCGGTCAGGATTCCAGCATGGCCGCCATGCTGGCCTGTCTGGCTCGGGGCGAGGCGCAGGCCGGGGTCAGTGCCGGCAACACCGGGGCGCTGATGGCACTGTCGCGCCGCGCACTCGGCACCGTCGCCGGCGTGGCGCGACCGGCGATCAGCACGGCGATTCCCATCGATCGGGAAGGGCGCTGCTATCTGCTCGATCTCGGCGCCAACGTCGACGTCGAGGCCGAGCGACTGCTCGACTTTGCGCTGATGGGCGACGTCATGGCGCGCCATGTGGACGGCCTTGCGCGTCCGCGGGTGGCGCTGCTCAACGTCGGCGTCGAGGGCACCAAGGGGTCGGCGAGCGTGCAGCGGGCCGACGAGCTGCTGCGCGAGCGCGACGACCTCGACTATGTGGGCTTCGTCGAGGGTGATGGCATCTTCGCCGGGGAGGCCGACGTGGTGGTCTGTGATGGCTTCGTCGGCAACGCCGTGCTCAAGGCCAGCGAGGGGCTGGCCAAGATGCTGGTGCGACGGGTCCAGGCGACCTTCGAAGCGCACTGGACCAGCCGCCTGGTAGGCGTGCTGGCGCGACCGGCGCTGGGGCGCCTGCGCCGTGAGCTGGATCCGGTGCGTTACAATGGCGCCAGCCTGCTGGGCCTCAACGGCATCGTCATCAAGAGCCATGGCGGTGCCGATGCCGCGGGTTTTCACTACGCCGTGGCCCGTGCCGCGCAGGAAGTGCAGCATGGCCTGCCCGAGCGGCTGGCCGACGAACTAGGTCTTCGGCGGTCTGTCGTCGATTCGGCCGCCGGCGGCGACCGAACCGACAGCGGATCCAGGACTTCCGGCGTCGCCGCCACGGATAGCGACAGCGCCGGAATCCGTCAACAAGTGCAAAGGTGATCGACATGACACAACCCCTTGCCCTCATCTTTCCCGGGCAGGGCTCCCAGCAGATCGGCATGCTGCGCGAGCTGGCGGAGCGCTACAGCGTGGTGCGCACGACCTTCGAGGAGGCCGCCGACGCGCTGGGCTACGATCTCTGGCAGGTGGTCCAGGAAGGGCCCGCCGAGTCGCTCAACGCCACCGCCTGCACCCAGCCGGCGTTGCTGACCGCCAGCGTCGCCATCTGGCGTGTCTGGCAGGAGCTCGAAGGGCCGCGCCCGGGCGCCATGGCCGGTCACAGCCTGGGCGAGTACAGCGCCATGGTGTGTGCCGGCGCGCTGTCGTTCGCCGACGGCGTGCGGCTGGTCAAGCTGCGCGGCGAGGCCATGCAGGACGCCGTGCCCATGGGGCAGGGCGCCATGGCCGCGATCCTCGGGCTGGACGATGCCGCCGTCGAGCAGGCCTGTGCCCAGGCTGCCGAGGGCGAAGTGGTGTCCGCGGTGAACTACAATGCACCCGGTCAGGTGGTCATCGCCGGCGCCAAGGGTGCCGTCGAACGTGCCATCGCCGCCTGTCAGGAGGCCGGTGCCAAGCGGGCCATGCCGCTGCCGGTGTCGGTGCCGTCGCACTGCGACCTGATGCGCCCGGCCGCCGAGCGCCTGGCCGCGGCGATGGATGACATCTCGCTGCGCGCGCCGCGTTACACCGTGGTGCAGAACGTCGACGCCCAGGCGCATGCCGATGTCGAGACCCTGCGCACGCGCCTGATCGAGCAGCTCTATCAGCCGGTGCGCTGGACCTCCTGTGTCGAGAACATGGTCGGCCAGGGCGCCGAGGTGTTCATCGAATGCGGGCCGGGCAAGGTGCTCACCGGCCTGAACAAGCGAATCGCACGGGGCAGCCGCGGGCTGGCGGTCAACGATCCCGACAGCCTTTCGGCGGCCCTCGAGCTGGCCCGCGAGGCGGCCGGCCAGTCGCCGTCGGCCAACGGCTGACCCCTCTCCTGGACGAGAACGGAAGAGACCATGTCAAGCGAGTCTAGAGTTGCCCTGATCACCGGGGCCAGCCGCGGCATCGGCCGCGCCATCGCCCACGAGCTCGGCCGCCAGGGCCGCATCGTGATCGGTACCGCCACCAGCGATGCCGGCGCCGAGCGCATCGATGCCGACCTCAAGGCCCACGGGTTCGAGGGTGCGGGTCGCCGCCTCGACGTCACCGACCAGGCCAGCGTCGACGGCCTGATCCAGGCCATCAACGAGGAGTTCGGCGCGCCGACCATCCTGGTCAACAACGCCGGCATCACCCGCGACAACCTGCTGATGCGGATGAAGGAAGATGAGTGGGATGCGGTGATCGACGCCAACCTCAAGTCCGTGTATCGCGTCAGCAAGGCCTGTCTGCGCGGCATGACCAAGGCGCGTTTCGGTCGCATCGTCTCGGTCAGCTCCGTGGTCGCCACCATGGGCAACCTCGGCCAGACCAACTACGCTGCCGCCAAGGCCGGCATGGAAGGTTTCACCCGGGCGCTGGCCCGTGAGGTGGCCTCCCGCGCCATCACCGTCAACGCCGTGGCGCCTGGCTTCATCGCCACCGACATGACCGAGGCCCTGCCCGAGGCGCAGAAGGACGCGCTGCTGGGCCAGATTCCGCTGACGCGTCTCGGCCAGCCCGAGGAAATCGCCGCAGCGGTGGGTTTCCTCACCAGCGAGCCGGCCGGCTACATCACCGGCGAGACGCTGCACGTCAACGGCGGCATGAACATGCGCTGAAGCCGCGCCATGCGGCGGTTGCGTTGTCCTTGAGCGGTCTATAAACTACCCCGCAGCTTATTGGCTTGCGGATCTGAAACGGCTGGTTAGCAGTCGCTTAACGTGAACGACTGGAGTACTTCATAATGAGCACCATCGAAGAGCGCGTGAAGAAGGTTGTGGCCGAGCGCCTGAACGTCAAGGAAGAGGACATCCAGAACTCTTCTTCTTTCACCGAGGACCTCGGCGCGGATTCCCTGGATACCGTCGAGCTGGTGATGGCGCTCGAAGAGGAATTCGACACCGAGATTCCCGACGAGGAAGCCGAGAAGATCACCACCGTTCAGGAAGCCGTCGACTACGTCAACGCCCACCAGTAAGGGTGTTGTCGGACACCGCTTGCTGAGGTGTGCCCGGGACAACGCGTCCTGGTGAGAGAGCCGTCCTGCCATGCAGGACGGCTCTCGTGCTGTCTGGGGGCGGTGCGCGACCACAGCGGACGCGGAGTCGGGTATAATGCGCGCCAAGACGGCCCTGCGGGGCCGTGACACTATCTGGATCTGGAGGAGAGCGGATGGCTCGTAGAAGGGTTGTGGTGACGGGGCTCGGCCTGGTCACGCCAGTCGGCAATACCGTGGACGAGAGCTGGGGCAACATCCTGGCCGGCAAGAGCGGTATCGCCCCCATCGAGCACTTCGATGCCAGCGGCTTCAACACGCGGTTCGGCGGGTCGGTCAAGGACTTCGACATCAGCCCGTACCTGAACCCCAAGGACGCCCGCAAGATGGACCTGTTCATCCAGTACGGCGTGGCCGCGGGTGGACAGGCGATCAGCGACGCCGGCATCGAGTGCACCGAGGAAAACGCCCACCGCATCGGCGTGGCGATCGGTTCCGGCATCGGCGGCCTGCCGATGATCGAGCATAACCACAACGCCCTCCAGAAGGGCGGCGCTCGCCGCATCTCGCCGTTCTTCGTGCCGGGCTCGATCATCAACATGATCTCCGGCAACCTGGCGATCCAGCACGGTTTCCGCGGTCCCAATATCGCCATCACCACCGCCTGCACCACCGGCACCCACAACATCGGCTACAGCGCCCGCACCATCGCCTACGGCGACGCCGACGTGATGGTCTGCGGCGGCGCCGAGATGGCCACCACGCCGCTGGGCCTGGGCGGCTTCTCCGCCGCCCGCGCGCTGTCGACCCGCAACGACGATCCGGCCGCGGCCAGCCGCCCCTGGGATCGCGATCGCGACGGCTTCGTGCTGTCCGACGGCGCCGGCGTGATGGTGCTCGAGGAATACGAGCACGCCAAGGCCCGTGGCGCGACCATCTACGCCGAGCTGACCGGCTTCGGCATGAGCGACGACGCCCACCACATGACCGCGCCGCCCGAAGACGGCAGCGGGGCGGCCCTGTCGATGGCGAACGCCATTCGCGACGCCAAGATCGATCCGGCCGAGGTGGACTACATCAACGCCCACGGTACCTCCACCGCGGCCGGCGATCTGGCCGAGAGCCGCGCCGTGCAGCGTGTGCTCGGCGAGGCCTCGAAGGACGTGGCGGTCAGCTCCACCAAGTCGATGATCGGCCACCTGCTGGGCGCCGCCGGCGCCGTCGAGGCGGTGTTCTCGGTGCTGGCGATCCGCGATCAGGTCGCGCCGCCCACCATCAACCTCGACAATCCCCAGGAAGGCTGCGAGCTGGACTACGTGCCGCATACCGCCCGTGAGATGAAGATCGACGTCAGCCTGTCGAACTCCTTCGGCTTCGGCGGCACCAACGGCACGCTGGTCTTCTCCAAGGTGTGAGCGGCACGGCAGGCGAGGGCGACGCCGAGCGGCTGACGCCGGAGGGCGTGCCCTTCGACGACCGCGGCCTGGCCTACGGCGACGGCCTGTTCGAGACCGTGCTGGTGCGCGACGGCGAGCCGCTGCTGTGGGCCGAGCATCTGGGCCGGCTGGCCCGTGGTGCCGAGACCCTCGGCATTCCGCTGCCGGATCGGGCCGCGCTCGACGCCTTGCCGGCCCGGGCCGGTGAGGGGCTCGCGGTGCTCAAGCTGATGCTGACCCGCGGCTCCGGCGGGCGCGGTTACCTCGCGCCCGCCGAGCCCGAGCCGCGGCTGCGCTGGCAGGCCGTGCCCTTCGCCCCGGCCCGGGCGCGCTGGCGCGACGGCGTGCGGGTTCGCCACTGCCGGCTGCGGCTGGGCATCCAGCCGGCGCTGGCCGGCCTCAAGCACCTCAATCGCCTGGAGAACGTCCTGGCCCGGGCCGAATGGTCCGATCCCGAGATCGCCGAGGGGCTGCTCGGCGACGCCGAGGGGCGGCTGGTCGAGGCCACCTGCATGAATCTCTTCTGGTGGCAGGACGACGCCTGGTACACGCCGCGGCTCGACCGCTGTGGCGTGGCCGGCACCCTGAGGCAGGCGCTGCTCGCCGACGGCGTGATCCATGAGGGCGACACCACCCCCGAAGCGCTGGCGACGGCCGAGGCGGTATGCCTGGCCAACTCCGTGCAGGGCCTGTGGCCGGTGACCCGGCTCGATGACGCCGACGGCCGCCGTCAGGCGCGCTGGTACATCGGCGATCGCCATCGCGCCCTGCAGGCCGAGGCCCATGCGCGGCTCGGCTATCCCCACGACTGAACGAGGACTTCCCATGAGGCGAGTGGCCAAGCTGTTGCCGCTGCTGCTGATCCTGGCGGCACTGGTGCTGGGTGCGGGGTATCGCTACTGGCAGAGCCGTCTCGAGGCGCCGCTGACCCTCGAGGCGCCGACGCTCTACGAGGTGCCGGCCGGCGCCGGCTTCCATCGGGTGATCCGTGAGCTCGAAGCGCGCGGCATCCTGTCCGACGGCTGGGCCTATCGTCTGCTGAGCCGTCTCGAGCCCGAGGCGTTGCCCGACCTGCGCCCCGGCGAGTATCGCCTGACGCCCGGCATGAGCGGCCGTGAGCTGCTCGGGCGGCTGGATCGTCACGAGGTGGTCACCTACCCGCTGACGATCCCCGAGGGCTGGACCTTCGCTCAGATGCGCGCCGCGCTGGACGCCGCGCCCAAGCTCGAGCATCGCACCGCCGAGTGGTCCGACGCCGAGATCATGGCCGAGCTGGGTCGCGAGGACGAGCTGCCGGAGGGGCGCTTCTTCCCCGACACCTACCGCTATCGCAAGGGCATCAGCGATCTGGAGATCCTGCGCCAGTCGATGGTGCGCATGGACGAGCTGCTGTCCGAGGCCTGGGCATCACGCGACGACGATCTGCCCATCGATACGCCCTATCAGGCGCTGATACTGGCCTCGCTGATCGAGCGCGAGACCGGCGCTCCCGAGGAGCGTGAGCGCATCGCCGGCGTCTTCGTGCGTCGCCTGGAGCGGGGCATGCGCCTGCAGACCGACCCCACCGTGATCTACGGCATGGGCGACGACTACGACGGCAACATCACCCGCGCCGACCTGCGCGAGCCCACGCCTTACAACACCTACGTGATCGACGGCCTGCCGCCGACGCCCATCGCCCTGCCGGGACGGGCGGCGCTGCAGGCGGCGGTGCAGCCCGCCGAGGGCGAGGCGCTCTATTTCGTGGCCCGGGGCGACGGCACCCACCACTTCTCGCGCTCGCTGCGCGAGCACAACAACGCCGTCAATCGCTACATCCGCAACCGCTGAGCATCGGAGAGGCCATGCAACGCCGAGGACGCTTCATCACCCTGGAAGGCGGCGAAGGGGTGGGCAAGTCCACCAATCTGGCCTGGGTCGCCGCGCATCTGGAGGCCCGCGGCCTCGAGGTGGTGCGCACCCGCGAGCCGGGCGGCACGCCGCGCGCCGAGGCGATCCGCGGCCTGCTGCTCGACCCCGCGTCCGACGAGCCGCTGGACGCCGACGCCGAGCTGCTGCTGGTGTTCGCCGCTCGCGCCCAGCACCTGGCACGGGTGGTGCGGCCGGCCCTCGAACGGGGCGCCTGGGTGGTCTGCGACCGCTTCACCGATGCCACTTTCGCCTACCAGGGCGGCGGGCGCGGGATTCCGTTCGCCCGTATCGCCGAGCTGGAAGCCTTCGTCCAGCAGGGGGTGCAGCCGGACCTGACGCTGCTGCTCGACATGCCGATGGCCGCGGCCCAGCGCCGGCTCGAGGGGCGTCTGGAGCGCAGCGGTGGCCAGCGCGATCGCTTCGAGCGCGAGCGGGCCGAGTTCTTCGAGGCCGTGCGTCAGGCCTATCTGGCCCGCGCCGCCGCGGCGCCCGAGCGCATCGCCGTGGTCGATGCCGACCGAACCCTGGCGGACGTGCAGGCCGAGCTCGGCCGCCGGCTGGACGCGCACCTGGAGGCATCATGAGCGAGCCCGTCCGGCCGCTGCCCTGGCTCGAGCCACGCTGGCGGGAGCTGATCGCGCTGGCCGAGGCCGGCCGCCTGCCCCATGCGCTGCTGTTCTCCGGCCCCCACGGCGTCGGCAAGCCGTCGCTGGCCGAGGCGCTGATCGCCCGCACCCTGTGCCAGGCGCCGGGGGAGGTCGCCTGCGGCCGCTGCCACGCCTGTCAGATGCTGGCGTCGGGCTATCACCCGGACCTGATGCGGGTGTCGCCGGACGAGGGCAAGCGCCAGATTCGCATCGATGCCATCCGCGAGATCAACGGCTTCGTCTCCCAGACCGCCCAGCAGGGCGGCTACCGGGTGATCGTCATCTCCCCGGCCGAGGCGATGAACGTGGCCGCCTCCAACGCCCTGCTCAAGAGCCTGGAGGAGCCCGGCGGCCGGACCCTGTTTCTGCTGCTCTCGGACATCCCTTCTCACCTGCTGCCGACCATCCGCTCGCGCTGCCAGCACTGGAGCCTGACCGCGCCGGACGAGGCCGACTGCCTCGAGTGGCTGGCCGAACGGCTCGGCGGCCGCGAGGATGCCCGCTTCTGGTATCAGGCCGCCGGTGGACTGCCGCTGCGGGCCCTCGAGCTCGCCGAGCCCGACGCCCGGGCGCTGCGTCAGCAGCTCCACGAGACCTTCGACGCCCTGGTGCGCGGTGCCGAGCCGGTGGCCGAGGCCGCGCGGCTGGACCGCCAGTCCCTCGACGCCATCCTGTGGTACGGTATCGCCTGGCTCGAGGATCTGATCCGGCTGGGGCTGTCCGGTGAGAGCGCAACGCTGCGCAATCCCGACCTGCTGCCGCTCTATCGCCAGGCGGTGAAGAACGGCCGGGTGCGCGACTGGTTCCGCCTGCTGGACTATGCTCGCGAGCAGCGCCGCCTGCTCGGCGCGGGGGGCAATCCCAACCCGCAGCTGGTGCTGGAGGCCTGGCTGGTGCGCTGGTCCGCGCTGCTGCGCTCCTGAAGACACTGCCCGAGGAGGCTCGCCGATGTCCGCCCAGAAGGCCCTCTCCCTGACCATCCGGGATATCCCCACGCTGCTCATGGCCTACATGCCGTCGCTGGAGCGGGGTGGCATCTTCGTGCCGACCCGGGAGCGCTACGAGCTCGGCCAGGAGGTCTTCGTGCTGCTGACCCTGCCCGAGCAGAGCGAGCGCCTGCCGATCACCGGCCGAGTGGTCTGGGTCTCGCCCGAAGGCGTCTCCGGGCGACGCGTGCCGGGCATCGGCGTGCACTTCGGCCGCGAGGACCAGGCCGTGCGCGACCATATCGAGACCCTGCTGGCGGGCCAGCTGGACAAGGCCGCGCCGACCTACACGCTCTGACCCGCGTCGAGCTTCCGAACGTATCCCTTTTTCGTGTGAACCTGCCGATGTTTGTCGATTCCCACTGCCATCTCGATCGCCTCGATCCCCGTACCCACGACGGCGACGTCGCCGCCGCCCTGGACGCCGCCCGCGCCCGCGACGTGCGCCAGTTCCTGGCCATCGCGGTCACCCTGGAAGAAGTGCCCGGCATCGCCGCCATCGCCCGCGAGCATGACGACGTGGTGATCTCCGCCGGCGTGCATCCGCTGCATGAGGTGCCGGAGGAGCCGAGCGTCGAGGCCATCAAGGAATGCGCGGAGCGCCATGAGGCGGTGGCGATCGGCGAGACCGGCCTCGACTATCACTACGACGGCGTCTCCCGCGAGGTGCAGCACGAGCGCTTTCGCCGCCACCTGATCGCCGCCACCGAGCTCGAGCTGCCGGTGATCATCCATACCCGCGCCGCGCGCGAGGACACCCTGGCGCTGATCCGCGAACACGTCGATCCGCGGGTCGGCGGCGTACTGCATTGCTTCACCGAGGACCTGGACATGGCCCGCGAGGCGGTAGCCCACGGGTTCATGGTCTCGCTGTCGGGCATCGTCACCTTCCGCAACGCCGAATCGGTGCGCGAGCTGGCCCGCAAGGTGCCGCTGGACCGCCTGCTGATCGAGACCGACAGCCCCTACCTGGCGCCGGTGCCGCATCGTGGCAAGCCCAACGAGCCGGCCTGGGTGGTCGAGGTCGCCGAGTGCATCGCCGAGGAGCGCGGCATCAGCGTCGAGGAGGTGGCCATGCAGACCACCGCCAACTTCTATCGGCTGTTCAAGGCGGCCGTGCCCGAGGCGTCGGCGGAAGTCCGTGAGGCGCTGTCGAGCGCCGGCCTGGTGGTCTGATCCGGCGCGCAAAGGAGGCGTCATGAACCTGGACACCTGGCTGGTCGGCATACCGCCCGAGGGCGAGATCCCGCCGCTGGAGCGCTGGCATCCCGAGTGCCGGGGCGACATGGATCTGACCATCGCCGCCGACGGCCGCTGGCTCCACGAGGGGGCCGTCATCGCGCGCCCCGCGCTGGTGCGGCTGCTGGCGAGCGTGCTGCGCCGCGAGGACGACGGCGAGTATTACCTGGTAGCGCCGGCCGAGAAATGGCGTATCCGCGTCGAGGATCGCCCGCTGCTGATCGTCGATGCCGAACGCGATGCCGCCGGCGACTGGCAACTCGTCACCAATGCCGGCGATCGCGTGAGGCTCGACGACACGCACCGGCTGACGGTCAGCGACACGCCCCGCGGCGAGGCCGTGCCGGAGGTGCCGGTGCGCTTCGGGCTGGCCGCGCGCCTCGGGCGCAACGTCTTCTATCGCCTCGCCGACGCCGCCGAGTGCCGCGACGACGAGCTGGGGCTCGAGAGCGGCGGGGCCTGGCACGCGCTGGGCCGCTGGGACGACGAGGCATCATGAGGCTGACGTCGGAACAGCACGCCGTGGTCGGCCACCCCGAGGGGCATGCCCGGGTCGCCGCCGTGGCCGGGGCGGGCAAGACCACCACCCTGGTGGCGCGGGTGCTGCACCTGCTCGAGCGCGGCATGGCGCCCGGGCGCATCCTGGTGCTGATGTTCAACCGCTCGGCCCGGGAGGACTTCCAGGCCCGGCTGGCCGCGGCGGCACCCGCCGGCCAGGCGCTGCCCGACGTGCGCACCTTCCACTCGCTGGGTCATCGCCTGACCCAGAGCCTGACCCGCTGGGGCGTGCTGGAGAACCGTCGGCTGCTGACCGCCGACTGGCAGCTCGAGCGGCTGCTGCGCCAGGCCACCCAGCAGGCGCTGGAGGCCTTCCCCGAGGCCGGCGAGCGCGCCCTGGAAGCCGAGAAGCTCGAGGCCCTGGCCCACTTCAGCGGCCTGGTGAAGGCCGAGATGGCCGAGCCCGCCGAACTCTACGCCCGGCTCGACTTCGGCGAGGACACCGAGCACTTCGTCGCCGCCTTCGAACACGCCGAGACCCTGCTCGCCGATCAGGGCCTGATGACCTATGCCGACCTGCTGTACCGGCCGGTCCGGGCGCTGGAGGCCGACCCCGCGCTGCGCGCCCGGGTCCAGGGCTTCCTCGACCAGGTGATCATCGACGAGTACCAGGACATCAATCCTACCCAGCAGCGCCTGCTGGCGGTGCTGGCCGGGCGCCAGGCGGCGGTGATGGCGGTCGGCGATGCCAACCAGTGCATCTACGAATGGCGCGGCGCCCACCCCGACACCATGCTCGAGGACTTCACCGCCATCTTCGGCGAGGCCCGCGACTACCCGCTCTCCACCACCTTCCGCCACGGCCACGCCCTGGCGCTGGCCGCCAACCACGCCATCGAGGCCAACCGGCGCCGTCCGGACCAGCTGTGCCTGGCCGCGCCGGACAATCCCGACACCCGGCTGGCGGTGGGGCAGGGCAGCCAGGCGTTGCTCGACGAGCTGGCCGGCTGGCAGCGCGACGGCCGCCGTCTCGACGAGGCCTGCCTGCTGGTGCGCAGCTGGGCGCTGTCGGTGCCGCTGCAGCTGGCGCTGCTGCGCGAGGGCGTGCCCTTCCGGCTGTCCCGGGAGGACCGTTTCGTGTTCCGGCTGCCGCTGGTCGAGGCACTGGCCGGCTATCTGGCGCTGGCGCTCGACGGCCAGCTGCTGCGCGACCCCGGCCACCTGCTGTTGCTGCTGTCCCAGCCGACGCCCTTCGTGCCCCGCGAACGCCTCTCGGCGCTGGCCGCCCGGCTGGCCGAGACCCAGCGCTGGCCGGAGCGCCAGGACCCGCTGCTGGCCTCGCTCAAGCCGCACCAGCGGCGGACCCTCAAGCGTCGCTGGGCGCTGCTCTGCGAGCTGCCGAAACGCGGCGGCTGGTCGCCGGCCAAGCTGCTCGAGCACGTGGTCGAGGAGGTCGAGGCCGAGAAGGTGCTCAAGCGCGCCGCGGCACGCCGCGACAAGGGCGAGGAGGACGTGCGCCTGCTCGACGTGCTGGTGGAGCAGGCCAAGGAGGCCTCCGATCTCGCGGCCTTCATCGAGCTGCTGCGCCGCCCGGTGGAGAACCGCGATGACGGCGTGCTGATCACCACCGTGCACGGTGCCAAGGGGCTGGAGTGGCCGCTGGTGATGCTCGGCGGCGTCAACGAGGAAGACTTCCCGCACTACACCCGCGACAACCCGCTGAGTCCGCCGCGTCTCGAGGAGGAGCGGCGGCTGTTCTACGTGGCGATCACCCGGGCCTGCGAGCGGCTGGTGATGCTGCACGACGGCGGCGATCACCGGCCCAGCCGCTTCCTCGGCGAGACCGCTTGGCAGGACGGCCAGCGGGTGGCCGAGCGGCTGGTCGCCGAGGATACCGAGGCCGCCCCGGCGCCGCTGCGGGTCTCGCGTCCGGCGCTGGTGCAGCGCTATCTCGAGCGCCTGGGCCGGCCGCTGCCCGTCGAGGCCGCCGCGGCGCAGACGGGGCAGGTCGCCGATAGCGCGGCCGACTACCGGGTCGGCCAGCGCCTCAACCATGCCGTCTTCGGCGAGGGCGAGATCAGCGTGGTGGAAGGCGATCCGGCGAATCCGGTGATCGAGGTGCGATTCCGTCAGGCCGGCCGCAGGCGACTGATTGCCCGGCGGGCCCCCATCGAATGGCTGGAAGGAGAGGGCGCATGAACGTGTTGATCGAAGCCACCGCGCTGGCCGAGGCGCTCGCGGGCGATATGCCGCCGCTGGTGCTGGACTGCCGGGCGCGGCTCGGCGATCCCGAGGCCGGCGAGCGGCTGTGGCGCGAAGGCCATGTGCCGGGCAGCCAGCACCTGGACATGGATCGCGACCTGGCCACCTCGCCGGGCAAGAACGGCGCGGGCGGCCGCCATCCGCTGCCGAGCCGCGAGGCCTTCACGGCGACGCTGCGCCGCCTCGGCGTCACCCCCGGGCGGCCGGTGGTGGTCTACGACGACGTGGGCGGCCAGCTGGCCGCGGCCCGGGCCTGGTGGATGATCGCCCGCTGGGCCGGTCATCCCGACGTGCGGCTGCTGAACGGCGGTCTCGGCGCCTGGCAGGCCGCCGGCGGCGAGCTGCCGCTGGGGCGCGAGCCGGCGCCCGCGCCGAGCGACTGGGTGCCCGACTACCGCGACGACGTGCTGGTGGAGGCCGACGAGGTGTTCTCCGGTCGGGCGCTGAAGCTCGATGCGCGCCCCGCCGAGCGCTTCCGCGGCGAGGCCGAGTCCGTCGATGCCATGGCCGGGCATATCCCTGGCGCACGCTCACGGCCGAGCGCCGAGAACCTCGATGCGCACGGTCGCTTCAAGTCCCCCGAGACGCTCGACGCCGAGCTGCCGGACGCGGACCCGGTGATCGCCTACTGTGGCTCCGGCGTCACCGCCTGCCACGACATCCTCGCCTACGCGATCGCCGGCCGCCCGCTGCCGCGGCTCTACGTCGGCTCCTGGAGCGACTGGATCACCGACGCCGACCGGCCAATCGCCACCGGCGACTGAGCCTGGGCAGCGCCCGGAGAGGTAAGAGGGAAGAACGGCGCTTCGCGCCTGGAAGCCTGAAGATAGACGCCCCGCAGGCTGTGTGCCTGCGGGGCGTTTTTTGCCTTTTTGAATCAGGCCTTCCTTACATGTTGGGGTAGTTCGGCCCGCCGCCGCCCTCCGGCGCGACCCAGGTGATGTTCTGGGCCGGGTCCTTGATGTCGCAGGTCTTGCAGTGCACGCAGTTCTGGAAGTTGATCTGGAACGCGGGCTTGCCGTCGTCGTCCTCGACCACCTCGTAGACCCCGGCCGGACAGTAGCGCTGTGCGGGCTCGGCGTAGGTCGGCAGGTTGTCGCGGATCGGCAGTTCCGGGTCCTTGAGGCGCAGGTGGCAGGGCTGGTCTTCCTCGTGGTTGGTGTTCGAGAGGAACACCGAGGAGGCCTTGTCGAACGAGATCACGCCGTCCGGCTTGGGATAGTCGATCTTCTCGCACTCGGCCGCCGGCTTGAGGGTGGCGTGGTCCGGGGTGGTGTCGTGGACCGTCGGCAGCTTGCCGCCGGTGAGCTGGTCGAGGAAGTTGTAGGCGCCGCCGCCCACGGTGCCGTACTTGTGGATCGCCGGGCCGAAGCTGCGGCTCTCGTCGAGCTCCCGGTAGGCCCAGCTGGCCTGCCACTTGGCCTCGAAGGCGGTGAGATCGGCGCCGCCCTCGTCGCCCGCCACGATCGCCTCGAAGACGCTCTCGGCGGCCACCATGCCGGACTTCATGGCGGTGTGCAGGCCCTTGATCTTGGCGAAGTTCAGGGTGCCGGCGTCGCAGCCGATCAAGAGCCCGCCGGGGAAGGTCATCTTCGGCAGGCAGTTGAGACCGCCCTTGGCGATGGCCCGGGCGCCGTAGGCCACCCGCGAGCCGCCTTCCAGGTACTGCTTGAGCACCGGGTGGTGCTTCATGCGCTGGAACTCGTCGAAGGGCGACAGGTACGGGTTCCGGTAGGACAGGTCGAGGATCAGGCCGACCACCACCTGCTGGTTCTCGGCGTGATAGAGGAACCAGCCGCCGTGGGTCGACTTGTCCAGCGGCCAGCCGGAGCCGTGCAGCACCAGGCCCGGTTCGTGCTTGTCGGCGGGCACGTCCCACAGCTCCTTGAGGCCGATGCCGTAGTGCTGCGGATCCTTGCCGGCGTCGAGCTCGAAGCGCTCGATCAGCCCCTTGCCCAGGTGGCCACGGGCGCCCTCGGCGAACAGGGTGTACTTGGCGCGCAGCTCCATGCCCGGCATGTGGCCGTCCTTGGGCTGGCCGTCGGCGCCCACGCCCATGTCGCCCACCAGGATGCCCTTGACCACGCCGTCCTCGACGATGGTCTCCTGGGCGGCGAAGCCCGGGAACACCTCGACGCCGAGCTCCTCGGCCTGTTCGGCCAGCCAGCGGCACAGGTTGCCGGCGCTGATCACGTAGCGGGTGAGGTCGCCACCGGTGTTGTGCATGGTCTTCGGCACCAGGGCATTGGGCAGCTTCTGGGCCTTCTCGGCGTCCTTGAGCAGATAGAGCTCGTCGCGAATCGCCGGCGTGGTCAGCGGCGCGCCGCGTTCCTGCCAGTCGGGGAACAGTTCCTGCAGGGCGCGGGGTTCGAAGACGGCGCCGGAGAGGATGTGAGCGCCGACCTCGGAGCCTTTCTCGACCAGGCACACCGTCAGCTCCTGTCCGGCCTCGTTGGCCTGCTGCATCAGGCGGCAGGCGGCGGCCAGCCCGGAGGGGCCGCCGCCGACGATGACCACGTCGAACTCCATGGCGTCGCGCTCGATCTGTTCTGTCATTGGATCCTTCTCCTCCCATCCCGACGACGTCCTGGCCGAGGCGGTCTCGGCATCGTCAGGGTGTTAAAACGGTCGTTTGCTTCCGGGGGTGTCCCATGGTCCGCATGATAGCGGGATTGGCCCCCCCTTACGATGGCCAAACCCCGGAAAGCCCCATTCCCGGCATGCCGGGGATTGTTGGAGTGGTCCGGGCTGTGGCACATTTAGGGGGTTTTTCGGCAAGGCGCCTATCAAACGCTCGTCTGAAACGCATAAAAGCATATCGGTCCGTTCTATGGGCCGGTGTCGCGTTCCGTCAGCGAGTCGCCGAGCTCCGTTTCCCCGGTTCCGAGACAGAACCCAGCGAGGACATTATGAAGGTACTCGTCGCGGTCAAACGCGTCATCGACTACAACGTCAAGATCCGGGTCAAGCCGGACAACAGCGACGTCGACCTTACCAACGTCAAGATGGCCATGAATCCCTTCTGCGAGATCGCCGTGGAAGAGGCGGTGCGGCTCAAGGAAGCCGGTGTGGCCACCGAAGTGGTCGCCGTCACCGTGGGTCCGAAGGCCGCCCAGGAACAGCTGCGCACCGCGCTGGCGCTGGGCGCCGATCGCGCCGTGCACGTGCAGACCGAGGCGCCCGTCGAGTCGCTGGCCGCGGCCAAGCTGCTGGCCAAGGTCGTCGAGGAGGAGCAGCCGCAGCTGACCATCCTCGGCAAGCAGGCCATCGACAGCGACAACAACCAGGTGGGGCAGATGCTCGCCGCGCTGACCGGTCGTCCCCAGGGCACCTTCGCCTCCGAGGTCGCCGTCGAGGGCGAGACGCTCAAGGTCACCCGCGAAATCGACGGCGGCCTGCAGACCGTGGCCCTGCAGCTGCCGGCCATTGTCACCACCGACCTGCGCCTCAACGAGCCGCGCTACGCCAAGCTGCCCGACATCATGAAGGCCAAGAAGAAGCCGCTGGACACCAAGACGCCCGAGGAACTCGGCGTGGCGGTGGCCTCCGGCCTCAAGCTGGTCTCCGTCGAGCCGCCGGCCGAGCGTCAGGGCGGCGTCAAGGTGGGCTCCGTGGACGAGCTGGTCGACAAGCTGAAGAACGAAGCGAAGGTGATCTCATGAGTATCCTGGTCCTTGCCGAACATCACGACGGTCAGCTGGCCGAGACCACGGCACACGTGGTGGCCGCGGCCCAGGCCATCGGCGGTGATATCGACGTGCTGGTCGCCGGCGAGAACGTGAGCGCCATCGCCGAGGCGGCCGCCAGGCTCGACGGCGTGAGCCGGGTGCGCGTCGCCGATGCGCCCGTCTATGCCCATCAGCTGGCCGAGCCGCTGAGCGAGCTGCTGGTGGCGCTGTCCGGCGACTATGGCCACGTGCTGGCCGCCGCCACCACCCATGGCAAGAACGTGCTGCCGCGCCTCGCCGCGCTCAAGGACGTCAGCCAGATCTCCGAGATCATCGAGGTGGTCGGCGCCGATACCTTCAAGCGCCCGATCTACGCCGGCAACGCCATCGCCACCGTGCAGAGCGAGGACGCGCTGAAGGTGATCACCGTGCGTCCCACCGCCTTCGATGCCGTCGCCGAGAGCGGAAGCGCGAGCATCGAGGCCGTCGAGAGCGGCGTCGACAACGCCCTGTCCTCGTTCATCGACGAGCAGCTCGAGCAGAGCGACCGCCCCGAGCTCGGCGGCGCCAAGGTGGTGATCTCCGGTGGCCGCGGCATGGGCAGCGGTGAGAACTTCAAGCTGCTCGACGGCATCGCCGACAAGCTGGGCGCGGCCATCGGCGCCTCCCGCGCGGCGGTCGACGCCGGCTACGTGCCCAACGACATGCAGGTCGGTCAGACCGGCAAGATCGTGGCGCCGGAGCTGTACATCGCGGTGGGTATCAGCGGTGCCATCCAGCACCTGGCGGGCATGAAGGACTCCCGGGTGATCGTCGCCATCAACAAGGACGACGAGGCGCCGATCTTCCAGGTCGCGGACTATGGTCTGGTGGGCGACCTGTTCGAGATCCTGCCGGAGCTCGAGAGCAAGCTGTAAGGCGAAGATCGGGATCTTCCAGGTGGCGCTCTCGATGACCCGCGGTCTCGTCGGCGATCTGTTCGAGATCCTGCCGGAGCTCGAGAGCAAACTGTAAGGCTCTCTGCCGTCAGGTAGAAAACGGGCCGGCCTCTCCCCGGAGAGGTCGGCCCGTTTGCGTTGATGCGTCGTCGATGCTGGAGAGGGGGGCGGTTCAGCGGCGAAGCCAGCCGCCCAGCCGTCGGGCCATGGCCTGCCACTGGCTTTCCTGTGCCTCGGAGGGGCGACGGCCGGCCAGCCAGGCGGCAGCCTCCTGCAGCGGCGACACGATGGCGTCGAGCTGGCGCGCGCAGCGATCGCGACCCAGGCCGCCGGGACATTGGGCCAGCAGCAGGCTGGCGTGGGCGAGGGCGGCATCGAGGGACTGCCAGGCCGCCGGATGACGAACGGCGGCATCACGGCAGCGTCTCAGTTCGCCGGTGAGCATCTCGACCAGGCCGGCGTCCAGCCAACAGGGGCTGGACGGGGCTCGCGACGGCTTGTCCAGGTCATCGCGAAGCGCCCGGAAGGAGACCGAAAGGAAGATGCAGGTGTTATGCAGCTGTGATGTGTCGGCCGACATGGGTGGCGGCTCCTTTGATAGTAATTCTCATTCTTTATGGATGCCCGCGAGCTGTCAACCTCTCGGTGCTGGGTCTCGTTTGCGGCTGCGCCAGGCATTGATAATTATTCTTGTTCAAAGTAGGGTTTAGGGGATATGTCGGACCTTTCGGAGACAAGCGTGTCCTACCACCAATCCCGGCGCCGCCTCGCCGTGGCAGGCGTTGCCCTGCTCATGGCCGGTTCGGCGGCCGCCCAGTCGACGGTGCGCGATGAGACGCTGGACGCCCAGCGTACCCAGGCCGAGCTCCAGGCGCGCATCGACAACGCCGACGACGTCGTGCGCGACAAGCTCCAGGCGCTGCGTCAGGCGCGCGAGGAAACGCGGCGTCTGAGCGACTACAACGCCGAGCTGGCGCCGCTGGTCGAGCGTCAGGCCGAGACCCTGGCCCACCGTGAAGAAGCGCTTTCCACCCTGTCCGCGACCCGCGAGGCCCTGCCGGGCCTGATGCGTGACATGGTCGAGCGTCTGCGTGCCTGGGTGGAGCGCGACATGCCTTTCCTGGAGGACGAGCGGCTGGCCCGGGTCGAGAACCTCGAGCGCCTGCTGGCCGATCCCGAGACGAGCCGCGACGAGAAGCTGGCGCGGATGCTGGCCGCCTGGCGCGCCGAGCTCGACTACGGTCGGGAGATCGATGCCTGGCGTGGTGAACTGGCCGGCGATGTCCCGCGCGAGGTGGATTTCCTGCGCCTGGGCCGGGTCGGCTGGTACTACCTGACGCCCGACGGCCATCGAGGTGGCGTGTGGAAGGCCGAGCAGGGCGGCTGGCAGCCGCTGGACGGCGCGGCTCTGGCCGAGGTCCGCAAGGGGCTGGCCATCGCCCGCGAGCGGCGCGCTCCCGCGCTGCTGGAGCTGCCCGTTTCTCAGCCCGTGTCTGCGTCAGAGACACCTGCCGGGGAGGACGCCTGATGCACCTGCCGACGGCAATGCGCGCTGCGCTGATGGGCCTTTGGCTGGCCGGCTTCCCCCTGCTGGGCCAGGCCCAGCCGGCAGTCGCGCCGGACGACGAGGCCACGCTCTCGACCCTGCGTGCCGAACGCGAGGCCGCCGAGGCCCGTGACAACGCTCGCCTGGCCGAGCTGGTCGATGACGAAGCGGCGCTGGATGAGGCGCTGGCCGAGGTGCAGGACGCCCTGGCCGAGGCCCGCGAGCGACGCGAATCCCTCGACGCCCGTGAGCGGTCCCAGCGTGAGGCGCTCGAGGAACTCAACGCCCGCCGCCGGGAACAAGGCGGTGATCTGCAGGCCCTGTTCGATGAGGTGGCCGGCGTCAGCGGCGAGCTGCGGGACGATCTCGCCGCCAGCTGGCTGACCCTCGGCGGCCAGGCCGAGCTGCCGCCGCGCCTCGAGGCTGACGGCATCCTCGGCGCCGATCAGGTGGCCGGCCTCGCCGACCGCCTGATGGCGCTGACGCGCGAGACCGCCCGCGTGGCGGAGTTCCAGGCCCCGGTGGCCGGCGCCGATGGTGAGGTTTCCGAGCGCTCGGTGCTGCGGGTCGGTGATCTGCTGGCGGCGACCGACGACGGTCAGCTGCTCGAGCGTTCCGGTGAGGACGGGCGCCTGGCGGTGCTGCCGACGACGCCCGAGGCGATCGCCGACACCCTGGCGGCCTTCCGCAACGGCGAGGGCGATACCCTGGCCTTCGATCCGGCCGACGGGCAGGTCGTCGCGGCCATGGCGCAGACGCCGAGCCTCTGGGAGCGCTTCCAGCAGGGCGGTGCCGTGGGCTATGTGGTCGTGGCGCTGGGCGTCGTCGGCCTGCTGGTGGCACTGGTGCAGTACCTCTATCTGACGCGGGTGACGGTGCGGCTGCGTCGTCAGCTCGGCGATCTCGACCGGCTGCGCGACGACAATCCGCTGGGGCGCGTGCTCAAGCGTTTCCATGCCCTTGGCCCGGGTCACGCGCCCGAGGCGCTGGAGGCCCGCCTCGACGAGGCGCTGCTCGCCGAGCAGCCGAAGCTCGAGCGCGGCCAGGGGCTGGTCAAGATGCTCGCCGCCGTGGCGCCGCTGATGGGCCTGCTCGGCACCGTCACCGGCATGATCGTGACCTTCCAGTCGATCACCGTGTTCGGCACCGGCGACCCGCAGCTGATGGCCGGCGGCATCAGTCAGGCGCTGGTGACCACGGTGCTGGGCCTGATCACCGCGGTGCCGCTGCTGTTCGCCCAGACGGCGCTCTCCAGCCGCAGCCGTTCGCTGATCGGCACCCTCGAAGGGCGCGCCAGTGCCGTGCTCGCCGACACCCTGGAAGCCGGCCGCGACGCCGCTTCCCCGAGCGTGACGCCGCGCCATGCCGATGCGCTGGCTTGATCCCCTGGCCTGGCTGGTCGAGGCCGGCGGCCCGGTGCTGGTGGTCATCATCGGCGTGGCGGTGCTGCTGTTCTCGCTGGGCCTGGAGCGCTGGTGGTTCTTCCGCTTCCACTATCGTCCGGCGCGCCACGCCCTGGTGGCGCGCTGGGTGGCCCGCGAGGATCACGCCAGCTGGAGTGCGCTGACCCTGCGCGAGATCTGGGCCCGCGAGCTGATCACCCGGCTGCGCGCGCCGCTGCCCTGGCTCAAGCTGCTGGTGGTGATCTGCCCGCTGTTCGGCCTGCTCGGCACGGTGACCGGCATGATCACCGTCTTCGACAGCCTGTCGGTGAGCGAGGTCAATCAGGCTCGTGCCATGGCCGACGGCGTGGCCCGCGCCACCCTGCCGACCCTGAGCGGCATGGCGGTCTCGGTGGTGGGGCTCTTGTTCATCGCTCGTCTCGAACACATCATCCGGCGCGAGGATCAGCGGCTGCACGACCGCCTGGCACGCGCCGCGGAGGACGCACATGCGTAGACGTCGACTGGCGGCGGCCGGTGAGGAGAGCAGCGAGGTCAACCTGACCCCGATGCTGGACGTGGTCTTCATCATGCTGATCTTCTTCATCGTGACCACCAGCTTCATCAAGGAGAGCGGGGTGGAGATCGAACGGCCCGAGTCCAGCGCGGCCTCGCCGCGGCCGGACGTTCAGGTGCTGGTGGCGATCACCCCCGAGGGCGCGGTGTGGGTCGACGGCGAGCCCGTGGACCTGCACCGGGTCGGCCCGCGCGTGGCCGGTCTGGTCAGCGGCGACGGCTCGGTGGTGATCCAGGCCGATCGCGATGCCACCACCGGCGTGCTGATCGAGGTCATGGATCGCCTGCGCGAGGCCGACGTCGACAACGTGGCGGTGGCCGCCCAGCGGAGCGGTGACTGATGCGGCTACCGGTTTCGCTGCTGGCCGGGGCGGCCCTGACCCTGGCCCTGTTCGCGCTGCTGGCCTTGCTGGTGGCGCCGCCCGAGGCCGAGCCCGAGCCGCAGCAGGAGATCATGATGACGCTGGCCGAGGCGCCGGCCGAGATGGCCCCCGAGCCGGCCACGGCGGCCAGCGCGGCGCCACCGCCGCCGCCCAGTGCCCCGACACCGCCGCCACAGCCGGCGCCGGCGCCCCAGGTCGACAGCGCCATTGCCCTGCCGGAGCCGGAGCTTCCGCCCCTGGAAGCGCCGGAGACGCCGGTGGACGAGGCCCTGCCGGAGCTCACCGAGACGCCGCCCGAACCGGAACCCGAGCCGCAGCCTGAGCCCGAACCGCAGCCTGAGCCCGAACCGCAGCCGGAACCCGCGCCGACGCCGGCACCGGACCCTGCCCCGAGCCAGGCCACGGCCAGTGCGTCGTCGTCGGCCCCGGCCGCGAGTCAGGCGGCCTCCAACGAGCCGGTGGACGTCGGGTCCTCCGCCCAGGCCATGCGTCGCGTGCCGCCCGAGTATCCCTCGCGGGCCCGCCGTCGCGGTCTCGAAGGCCACGTGGTGGTGCAGTTCATCATTCGCCGCGACGGCAGCGTCGAGCGCGACAGCATCCAGGTGGTGGAGGCCAGCCCGCGCCGCGTCTTCGACCGCGTCGCTCGCCGCGCCATCGCCGGCTGGCAGTTCGCGTCCGCCGACCAGCGCCGCCGGGCCCGCCAGCGCCTGGAGTTCCAGCTGAGATGACGATCATGACGCCGACACGCCCGTTGTGCCTGCTCGCCTGGCTGCTGCTGGCCTCGCCCGCCCTGGCGGCGCCGACCCTGTCCGGGGCGCGCATCGACGACCTTCAGGGCCTCGAGCAGCGCCTGGGGCAGTCCGAGTATGCCGCCGTACGCGAACGCGCCCTGAGCCAGGCCGAGCGCCTGGCGGGCGGCAATGCCTCGGATCGCTGGGCCCGCGCCCTCTACCTGCAGCTCGCCGCCAGCGCCGCGGCGCGCCTCGACGATCCGCTCGCCGCCGCCGCTCATCTGGCCGAGGCGCGCGGCATCCGTGGCGTGGAGCGCGCCCAGGCGGATCGCTGGCTGCGCCAGGAGGCGGGGCTTCGCCTGCGGGGCGATCAGCCCGAGCGGGCGAGGGCGCTGCTCGATGACTGGTTCCAGCGTCACGGCGGCACCCGCGAGGATCACTGGCTGATGGCCCAGCTGCTGGCCGCCGAGTCCGACTGGGACGCCGCGGCGCGCTGGGTGAATCGCGCCCTGAGTGGCGGCGAGCCGAGCGAGGCGCGTGCGACGCTGGCCGCCACCGTGCTGCAGCGTGCCGGCGACGAGGGCGGCGCGCTGGCGCTGATCGAGCGGCGTCTCCAGGGCGCCGACGGCGATGCCGAGACCTGGCGCCGGGCGGCGAGCCTGGCCCAGCGCCTGGGCGATCCGGGCCGGGCCGCGGCGATCTGGGAGGCCGGCTGGCGCCGCGGCGTGCTGGCGGGCGCCGAGGACCTGCATCAGCGCATCCGTCTGCACCTGGCCGGCGGCACGCCGGCGCGGGCCGCCGAACTTCTGACCACCGCCCTCGAAGAGCAGGCGCTGCCGGACGATCTCGAGCATCGTCGCCTGCTGGCGCGCGCCTGGCAGGCCGCGCGCGATCACGACGAGGCGTTGGCTGCCTGGCGCGATGTCGCCGAGCGCAGCGGGGCCGGCGACGACTGGCTGCGGCTGGGCGAGCTGGCCTACGGCTGGGGCGAGTGGGACATCGCCGGCGAGGCGCTGGCGAAGGCGCGTGATCTGGGCGAGCCCGAGGCGGAAGAGTGGCTGTCGAGCCTGCCGGAGCAGGAAGGCGGTGAGGTAACGGGCGGGACCGAGAAGGGTGGTCCCGCCGACGAGGCCTGATGCCTGATTACGCCTCGAATTCGGTCCACACGGGGGCGTGGTCGGACGGCTTCTCCATGCCGCGCAGCTCGTAGTCGATGCCGGCGTCGCGCACCCGGCCGGCCAGCGGCTCCGTCACCAGGATGTAGTCGATGCGCAGGCCGCGCTTCGGGTCGCGGTCGAAGCCCTTGGAGCGGTAGTCGAACCAGCTGAAGCGGTCGCCCACCTGCGGATGGCAGAGCCGGTAGCTGTCGGCGAGGCCCCAGGCCTTGATGCCCGCGAGCCACTCGCGTTCCACCGGCTGGAAGCTGGTCTTGCCCTCGCGCAGCCAGCGCTTGCGGTTGGGTTCGCCGATGCCGATGTCGATGTCCTCGGGCGAGATGTTGAAGTCGCCCATGATCGCCAGGCGCTCGTCCGGGGCATGGTGCGCGTCGAGCAGGCGCGACAGCTGGGCGTAGAACTCGCGCTTGTGCGGGAATTTCACCGGATGGTCGACGCTCTCGCCCTGGGGAAAGTAGCCGTTCCACACCGTCAGCGGCTCGCCGCCGTCGATGCGCAGTCGCGCGCCGATCAGCCGGCGCTGGGCCTGTTCGCCGTCATCGGGAAAGCCGCGATGGATCGCTTCCGGGCCGTCCGGGCACTGCTCGTTGCAGATCATCAGCGCCACGCCGTAGTGACCCTTCTGGCCGTGAAAGTAAACGCTGTAGCCCAACGCCTCGACGGCCTCGACCGGGAACTCGCTGTCCTGGACCTTGGTCTCCTGCAGGCCGATCACCGCCGGACGATGTGCGGCGACCAGCGCCTCCAGCTGATGCAGCCGGGCGCGAATGCCGTTGATGTTGAATGACACCAGGCGCATCGGTCAGTCGTCCTTCTGCTCGGGCTTGTCGGGATGGATGGCGATCTTCTGGCCGCTTTCCTGGCGGGCCAGCTTGCGCTCCGCCTGCAGCTTGCGCTGCTGGCGCTTCTTGTCGGTGTAGCGCCGCGACGAGGTGACCTCGTCGGGGTTCTCGTGGCGCCACTGCTTGTAGTCCTTGCGCCGACCGGTGCGGATGGTCACCTTGTCGGCGATGGAACGGCTCTTCTTCCTGCGTGTCATGACACGGCTCCTCTTTCGATGGGCGCCATTCTAGCAGTCGGACGCTTCCCTTCGACAGCGGACGCGCCCTCGGCGCCCGAGACTGGTACAATGCGCGTTTGCGTCACGCATCGCTGATCGATGCACCTCCATCCACGAACATGGACGAGACAGCACAGCCTATGAGCGAGTCGGAACAGACCACAGCACCGGCCCAGACCGAGAACCGCAAGCCCAAGCGTCGCCGCCGCAAGCCGCGTCGCCGCCAGTCGAACTGGGATCTGCGCCAGTTCCAGGTCCCCGCCGTGGCGGGCAAGTGGCGCTTCCACGATTTCGACCTGCCGCTGCCGCTGATGCGTGCCATCCATGCCCAGGGCTTCGAGTACTGCACGCCGATCCAGGCCGAGGCGCTGACCCACACGCTGCTCGGTGGCGACGTGGTCGGCAAGGCCCAGACCGGCACCGGCAAGACCGCCGCCTTCCTGATCTCGATCCTCGCCTACTTCCTCGAGGAAGAGGCCCCGGACGGCCAGAAGCCGGGCGCGCCGCGGGCGCTGATCGTGGCCCCGACCCGCGAACTGTCGCTGCAGATCGAGAAGGACGCCAAGGCCCTGGCCCGCTTCACCAAGCTCAACGTGGCCAGCGTGGTCGGCGGGATGGACTACCAGAAGCAGCTCGAGGGCCTCGGCCAGCAGCTCGACATCCTGGTGGCCACCCCGGGCCGGCTGCTGGACTTCCATCAGAAGCGTGACGTCGATCTGACCCAGGTCGAGGTGCTGGTGCTCGACGAGGCGGACCGCATGCTCTCCATGGGCTTCATCCCGGACGTGAAGCGCATCATCCGCCATACGCCCAAGCCCGAGGAGCGCCAGACCTTCTTGTTCTCGGCGACCTTCACCGAGGACATCCTCAATCTGGCCAGCCAGTGGACCCGCGATCCGGCCCACGTGGACATCGCGGTCACCGTCGACAACGCCGCCGATATCGATCAGCGCGTCTATCTGGTCGGCGACGAGGAAAAGGCGAAGCTGCTGGTGAAGCTGCTGCAGCAGGAGAGCTTCGACCGGGTGATGGTGTTCGGCAACCGCCGTGACCTGGTGCGCAAGCTCGACGGCCTGCTCAAGGACGCCGGCATCAACGCCGCCATGATCTCCGGCGACGTGCCCCAGAACCAGCGCATCAGCACCCTCGAGAAGTTCCGCGAGGGCGAGATCCAGGTGCTGGTCGCCACCGACGTGGCCGGCCGTGGCATCCACATCGAGGACGTCAGCCACGTCATCAACTACACCCTGCCTGAGGATCCGGAGGACTACGTCCACCGTATCGGCCGCACCGGCCGCGCCGGCGCCAAGGGTGTCTCGATCAGCTTCGTGGGCGAGGAAGACGCCTTCTCGCTGCCGGAGATCGAGCGCTTCATCAACGACAAGCTGCCCTGCGAGCATCCGCCGGAAGGGTTGCTGTAAAAGTGCTGACATTGGCGTCGAGTCGGTCGATGAGACTGTCCCGACGCCAGGCCCCGGCGTGCCGGACCATCGCGAGGGCGCTGTGAACTCGTCCCTGGGTGCTAACTTTTGCCATCCCTGGCAAAAACCCCTCGCGCAGTCGAGTCGCCGGCGCTCATCGAGCCCGGCGTCTTTCATTCGTTACCAGACCGCAAGTACAGTCTCGCCGGGGAGGGCGGCATGCTTGACGAGGCCCTGAAGGGCGAGATCCAGGGCGCCTATCGCAAGGTGCTCGACGGCCTCGACCTCACCCCACGCTATGGCCAGCGGCTGATGATCGCCGAGATCGCCCGCACCCTGGGCGGCATCGAGGCCGATGACGCCGGCCAGCGCACCAGCCACGAGCACGTCTGCGTGCTCGAGGCCGGCACCGGCACCGGCAAGACCCTGGCCTATCTGCTCGCCGCGCTGCCGGTGGCCAAGGCCCATGGCAAGCGGCTGGTGGTGGCCACTGCCACGGTGGCCCTGCAGGAGCAGGTGCTGCACCAGGACCTGCCGGCGCTCAAGGCCCACAGCGGGCTCTCCTTCAACTTCTCCCTGGCCAAGGGCCGCGGTCGCTACGTCTGCGTGGCGCGCCTCGACCAGGCCATGGACGGGGGCGAGGACGACAATCCCACCCTGTCGCTGTTCGAGCAGGCCCTGGACAGCGGCGGCGACGATTTCCAAGAGCTCGTCCAGTCCCTCGGCGAGGCCTACGGCAACGGCCGCTGGGCCGGCGATCGCGACAGCTGGCCGGAGGGCATCGACGACGCCCACTGGCGCAAGCTGACCGTCGATCATCGCCAGTGCACCAATCGCCGCTGCGGACACTACGGTGCCTGTGCCTTCTTTCGCGCACGGCGCGAGCTGGACAGCGCCGAGGTGATCGTCGCCAACCACGACCTGGTGCTGGCCGACCTGGCCCTGGGCGGCGGCGTGGTGCTGCCGGACCCCGGCGACTGCATCTACGTCTTCGACGAGGGCCACCACCTGCCGGACAAGGCGCTCAACCACTTCACTCATCGCTTCGCCGTGGGCCATGGCCTGCGCTGGCTGAGCACGCTCAAGAAGTCGCTCACCGAGCTCAACCAGGCGCTGGCCGTGCAGCCCACGCTGGCGCGCCTGCTCTCGAGCCTGCCGCCGCTGTTCGAGGGGCTCGAGCCGCGCCTCGGCGACGCCTTCTCGCTGGGGCATCAGCTGGCCGGGCGCCCCGAGGGCCTGGGCGACGGCGAAGACAGCGCCCAGCATCGCTTCGAGATGGGCCGAATCCCCGACGCGCTGCGCGAACAGGCCGATGGTCTGGTGACGATGTTCGCCGAGCTGTCGCGGACCCTGGAGTCGATGGCCGACATCCTGCGCGAGAGCCTGGATCCGGAGAAGTCCACCGGGCTGCCCAAGGAGCAGGCCGAGCCCTGGCTGCCGCTGGTGGCGCTGCTCCACGGCCGCGCGCTGGAGGCGCATGCCCTGTGGCAGGCCTTCGCCGAGACCGATCCGGAAGGCGAGCCCCCGCGGGCCCGCTGGCTGACGCTGGAGCGCTTCGGCGGCGACCCGGAGCTGACCTTCTCGGCGAGCCCGGTGTCCGCCGCCCACACTCTGGCGAAGTCGCTGTGGGGGCGCTGCTTCGGCGCCGTGGTGACCTCGGCGACCCTCACCGCCCTGGGCCGCTTCGAGCGGCTCCAGGAGCGCGCCGGGCTCGCCAACCGCTACCGCTACCAGAGCCTGCCGAGCCCCTTCGACTATTCCCGCGCGGTGCTCAGCGTGCCCCGGGAGGCGGCCGACCCGTCCGACCGCGAGGGCCACGAGCGGGCCATCGTCGATTTCGTCGAGGCGCTCGGAAAAGACGAGGCGGTGCTGGCGCTGTTCTCCTCCCGTGCCCAGCTGCGTGCCGTGGAACGCGCGCTCTCGGAAGACACGCGGGAGCGGGTGCTGGCCCAGGGCCGGCTGCCCAAGCGCGAGCTGGTGGAGCGTCACCGGGCGAAGATCGACAAGGGCGAGGGCAGCATCCTGTTCGGCCTGGCGAGCTTCGCCGAGGGCATCGATCTGCCTGGCGACTATCTGACCCATGTGATCATCACCCGGCTGCCGTTCGCGGTGCCCGACGACCCGGTGGGGGCGACGCTGGCCGAGTGGATCGAGCGCCAGGGCGGCAACCCGTTCATGCGCATCAGCGTGCCCGATGCCTCGATCAAGCTGGTCCAGGCCTGCGGTCGGCTGATCCGCAAGGAGGCCGATCGCGGCCGCATCACGCTGCTCGACCGCCGCGTGCTGACTCGCCGCTACGGTCGCGCCCTGCTGGATGCGCTGCCGCCCTTTGTGCGCGAGATCGACGGCCAGTAACGGGGCGTCTTCGCTCGCCGACTTTTGCTCCTGGGTGAGATCATCCCTCCTCGGCGAGCAGCCGCCTGAGGTCGTGTCGCACGGCCTCGGGGTCGTCGCCGTCGCGGATCAGCAGCCGGGCGTCGCCCGCTCGGTCGAAGGCGAAGACGCCGCTTGGATGGGAGACGGCATAGCCGCCGGCGGCGTCCTTCTCTCCATAGCCGTAGGTCACCCGATAGCGCTTGGTAAGGGCGTCGAGCTGCGCCCGGCTGCCGGTCAGCCCGACGATGGCCGACCCGAAGGCCTCGGTGTAGGCCGCGAGCCGCTCGGGGTCGTCCCTGGCCGGGTCGACCGAGACGAACAGGATCTGCATATCGTCCCGGGCCTCGGGGGGGAGGTCTCGCACCTGGCCGGCGAGCCGGGCCAGGGTGATCGGGCAGACGTCGGGGCAGTGCGTGTAGCCGAAGAACAGCAGGGCGACGCCACCACGATAGCGGTCGGCCTCGACCGTCTCGCCGCGTTCGTCGACCAGCGTGAAGGCGAGCGGCGGCATCAGCGAGGCGATGTCCTTGGTCCGCCACTCCGGCTCGCCGCAGCCGGCCATGACCAGCAGGGCGAGAAGGATGAGTGGCGTGCAGCAACGAGGCGGGGCGGGGGGCATGGCATCTCCTTTCAATGGGCCTGGGGCCGGGTCGGCGATGGCGTGTGGCCTGTCGCCTGGTCGCCACGGCGCAGCTGGCGCAGCACGATCAGGGTGCCGATCACGCTCATCATGGTGGCCGGAATCCAGGTGATCAGCCCGCCGATCTGCTGGTCGACCAGCGGCGCCAGCGGCCAGGCGCGCCCGCACACCTCGTAGACGTCGAACAGCACCGTGGGGCTGAAGGTCAGGTAGGCGCCGAGCAGGATCTGCGGCGGAATCACGACCAGCAGCAGCAGGATGCGTCGCCCCGGGCCTAGTCGGCCATGAGGCGTCAGCACCAGCCACCAGAACAGCAGGCCGTCGAGCAGCATGCTCCAGTTCATCAGCTGGTAGAGATGACGGCTGAGCATGGCGTCGAAGTGCACCGACGGGATCAGCCAGAAGTAGATCAGACCAACGAACAGCAGCGGTGCGATGAGCGGATGCTGCAGTAGATCCAGTAGCGGGCGGGCGAGGCGGTGCGCCGAGGACGCCCAGGCCGGCAGTCCGGCGGCCAGTACCCGGGGCGGCGCGGCCAGCACCAGCAGGAAAGGTGCCGCGTGGTGCAGCACCAGATGCTGAGCCCGGTGGGGAAAGAACATGTACTGGGCGAGGTAGTCGTAGCGGGTCTGGCTCACGACGTAGATCAGCGTCAGGCCGATCAGGAAGGTCGCGGGTCGCAGCCACCCCAGTGGCGAGACGCCCGGGTCGAGCGCACGCAGATGACGCACGCCGCGCCAGTAAATGCCGAGCGCCGCCAGGCAGGCCAGCCCCCACAGCGGCTCGAATTCCCAGGGCGCGAGCCAGTGCAGTGCGGTCGCGAGGATCGAAGGTTCCGTCGACTCGGGCATCCGGGCTCCTCGTGGCGGGCGGCGCCTTTCGCCTCAAGCTAGCCGAGGCGTGCCGGACCGGCAAACGGGCCGCTCCACGATCGTGTCGACGCTTGAAACCCGCGCCGCCGTTGGCCACTATCCCGCGCTCGTGGATCGTGCCTACCGACCGGAGACCCGATGAAACTGATCCTGAGCCGCAAGGGCTTCGATACCTCCGCCGGCGGGGTGCCCAATCCGATCCTGCCCGACGGCCGGCTGCTGGCGCTGCCGATTCCCGATGCGCAGTCGGTGATGCCCTATGAGGCGATCACGCAGCAGGGCGAGCCGCTCGGGCCGCTGGTGCAGGACCTGACCCGGGGGCGTGTCTCGCCGAGTCACGGGGCGCACCTGGATCCCGACCTGCGGGCCGATCAGCATCCGCGCCCGGCAGGCTGGACGCCGCTGTTCGGACAGCGGGGCGCGGCCCAGAGCCATCTGCGCAACCAGGGCGTGGGGGCGGGCGACCTGTTCCTGTTCTTCGGGCTGTTTCGGCCCGTCGAGCGCGTCGACGGTGGCTGGCGCTTCGTGCCCGAGGCGCGGCCGCGTCACCTGTTATGGGGCTGGCTGCAGGTGGGTGAGGCGCTGACGTTGGGCGACCACCTGCCGGCGGGGCTCGAGTGGGCCGCCGAGCATCCGCACTGCCAGCGGATCGGCGAGGCGCGCAATGCGCTCTATATCGCGCGTCACGAACTGGCGCAGCCCGGCGGCGAAGGCGGCGGGCTGCCGGGAGCGGGGATCTTCCCTCGGGAGACGCCCCGGCAGCGGTTGACCGCGCCGGACGCCGAGACCGTATCGCAGTGGCGCCTGCCGGGCTGGTGGCATCCCGGCGAGGGGCGGGCGCCGCTTTCCTATCATGCCGACCCCGGGCGCTGGGGGCGGCGCGGCGACGAGGTCGCGCTGCAGGCCGTGGCGCGAGGGCAGGAATTCGTGCTGGACGCCGATCAGTATCCCGAGGCGATCCCCTGGGCGCGGGAGTTGATCCGCGAACACGGTGCGCTGGAGCAGGGCGCCCGTTCAGGGTGACACAACGCAGAGGGCCCGCCGAATGGCGGGCCCTCGTCGCGTCAGGCGCAGGCGGTCAGGCGGTCAAGCGGCCTGGCAGCGCTTGGCCAGCGCCGGGGCCAGCTTGTCGTTCATGGTCTTGAAGGCCTGTTCGGTGGCGTCCCAGTCGATGCAGGCATCGGTGATGGAGACGCCGTAGGTCAGCTGGCTCAGGTCCTCGGGGACCTTCTGGTTGCCCCAGCCGATGTTGGACTCGACCATCAGGCCGATGATCGAACGGTTGCCCTCGAGGATCTGGTTGGTGACGTTCTCCAGCACCAGCGGCTGCAGGCTCGGGTCCTTGTTGGAGTTGGCGTGGGAGCAGTCGATCATGATGTTGGGCGTCACCCCGGCCTTCTGCAGCTCCTGCTCGGCCAGCGCCACGCTGACGCTGTCGTAGTTGGGCTTGCCGTTGCCGCCGCGCAGCACCACGTGACCGTAGCGGTTGCCACGGGTGCGGATGATCGCCACCTTGCCGGCCTGGTCGATGCCCAGGAAATTGTGCGGATGGGCGACCGACTGCAGGGCGTTGACGGCCACGTCGAGGCTGCCGTCGGTGCCGTTCTTGAAGCCCACGGGGCCGGACAGGCCGGAGGCCATCTCGCGGTGGGTCTGGGACTCGGTGGTGCGCGCACCGATCGCCGACCAGCTGATGCAATCCTGCAGGTACTGGGGAGAGATCGGGTCCAGCGCCTCGGTGGCCAGCGGCAGGCCCATCTCGGCGAGCTCGACCAGCAGGCGCCGTGCGATGTGCAGGCCTTCCTCGATCTCGAACGAGCCGTTGAGATGCGGGTCGTTGATCAGCCCCTTCCAGCCCACGGTGGTGCGCGGCTTCTCGAAGTAGACGCGCATCACGATATAGAGGCTGTCCTTGACCTCGTCGGCCAGACGGCGCAGGCGGCGCGCATAGTCGAGGGCGGCATCGACGTCGTGGATCGAGCAGGGGCCGACCACCATCAGCAGGCGGGGGTCGCGGCCGTCGAGGATGTTCTGGATGACCTGGCGGCCCTCGATCACCGTGCGCTCGGCCTCCTCGGAGAGCGGGATGTCCCGCTTGAGGTCGGCCGGCGGGAGGAGGACGTCCTCGGCCAGGACGTTGAGGTTGTTGACCTGTTGCTCGGACATGGAATTCTGCTACCTGTATCGTGTCAGCGCTGATGCGGTATCAAGCGCCTACTATCGCCCGCGTGACGGCCAAATTCAATCGAAGACGGAACTCCCCGGGCGCTTGAGCTGTCACACCGCCCCGCTGGCGGTCCCATGGGTCGCCCCGCCCGGACGGGCGCCCGTGGTGGCGTCCAGGCTTGATGCCAACCGGCGAAACAGGAACACTTGGTCTCCCGCCGAGAACGGCGCACGCTCACCCCAGGGTCTAGGTTGATACATATGGAAGCGACACCCGTCTCATCGCGACGCCCTCTCGAGGCGTCGCGGCAAGCTCCCGCCACGGGGAGGCGCTGAATGAGCCACCGGGAAACCGACCAGCAACTCGTCGAGCGCGCACAGAAGGGAGATACCCGCGCCTTCGACCTGCTGGTGAAGAAGTACCAGCACAAGATCATCGGCCTGATCGGTCGCTACGTGCACGACCACGCCGAGGTTCAGGACGTGGCCCAGGAGGCATTCATCAAGGCCTACCGGGCGCTGGGCAAGTTTCGCGCCGAGAGTGCCTTCTATACCTGGATGTACCGCATCGCCATCAACACCGCCAAGAACCATCTGGTCTCCAAGGGGCGCCGTCCGCCGGGCAGCGACATGGACATCGTCGATGCCGAGGTGGTCGACCACAGCGGCCGGCTGGCCGACATCGAGACGCCGGAAGCGGCGATGGCGCGGGACGAACTGCAGACGGCCGTGTTCGAGGCCATCGAGGCGTTGCCCGATGACCTGCGCACGGCAATCACCCTGCGCGAGCTCGACGGGCTGTCCTACGAGGACATCGCCAACATCATGGATTGCCCCGTCGGCACGGTGCGCTCGCGCATCTTTCGGGCCCGGGAGGCCGTGGATCAGCACATCCGGCCGCTGGTCGCCACGTCGCGCAACCAGGAAACGGTCACCGAATGAGCCGAATTTTCACCGTTTTTGCCGATTGGCTGAACTGTCGGGCGACAGTGACGTCATATGCGGTGACCGATCCGTACACGATGAGGCAGGGGCCTCTCGACATGGCCGGCATGACGGCCAGTGTGGTCGGGAATCCGGGCTTCCAACAGGCTGCAAGGCAGTGTCGCCTTGACGATTGTGAGGGTGTAGAGACATGAGTCAGAACGCACGGGAATCGCTTTCTGCGCTAATGGACAACGAGGGGGACGAGCTGGAGCTGCGGCGCGTTCTCAAGTCGCTGGATGACGAGCCCGATGCGGCGGATGCCTGGCGCCGCTACCATCTGATGCGCAGTCTGATGCAGCGCGAGAATGAGGCCGATACCTCGGTGGATCTCTCGGCGGGCGTCATGGCTGCCCTGGAAGACGAGCCGGCACCCATGGCCGAGCCGTCGAAGGCCCCGCGTCGCTCCCTGCCGCTGGGGCGCAGCGCCGGCATCGCCGCGGCGGTGTCGCTGATGGTGATCACCGGGGTGCAGTTCTACAACGGCGCTTCCCCGCTGGGCGGTGGCGAGGCGCCGGTGGCGACCAACGCCGGGGTTTCCGGCGCCGGTGCCACCGCCGCCGCGACCCGCGCCTCTTCCGGGCTGGAGGCGCTGGGCGGCGGTAACGCGACCTTCGGCCAGGGGGCGTCGCTGGTCGACATGCCGATGTTCCCGGGCGGCAGCGCCGGCGAACAGGGGCTGATGACCGTCGGTGCCGGCGCGCCCATGGTGCTGTCGCCCGCCCAGCGTCAGTCGCTGCGGATGGATCGCCAGCAGGCGCTGCTGCTGCAGTCCTACCTGGATCGTCATGCCGAGGGTGCGGCGGCCACCGGGGGCGATTCCTGGATGCCCCTGCTGCGGGCCTCGGGAAGCGAGTCGCTGGGGCAGCGCTGATGGCGTCCCGGCGAAGGCAGTCGTTGCGCCTGCGGGCGTGGCGGCTGGTCAGCGCCGCTTGCATGGTCGCCGCCCTGGCTCCCGTCGCCCAGGCGTCGACCGGCATCGACTGTGCCAGGCTCGCCGAGCAGGATGAACCCGACTCGGCGCAGGCCTGGTACGAGCGCAGCCTCTGGGCCAGCCACTGCTACGACTTCCGGGCCAGGGCCGTGCGCATCGGCAGTGACGGGGTGCGCACCCTGGCCCTGTCTCACGAGGTCAAGGACGGCGTGGAGCGCGAGCGGGCCCGTTTCCTGGATGGCCCGGCCGTGGCCTTCGAACGCGAGGGGCGCATCGCGCGTCCCGGTGGCCTGGCCAGCGACGACGCCCGGGCCCAGGCGGCTCCGCCCCACACCCTCGTCGAGCACCTCGACAGCCTCTATCGGCTCCAGCTTTCCGGCGCGGATCGCATCGCGGGCCGCGCCAGCGTGCGCCTGGACATCGAACCCCTCGATGATCATCGCTATGGTCATCGCCTGTGGCTCGATGCCGCCACGGGCCTGCCGCTGAAGAAGATCCTGCTCGACGAGCGGGGGCGGGTGCTCGAGACCTTCCAGATCACCGAGCTGCATGCTCCCGGCCTCCATCGCGGAGGCATCGAGCTGGTGTCGGCCGCGCCGCCACCCGACGTGCCCTGGCGTCCTGGCTGGTTACCCGAGGGGTTCGTGTCCCAGCCCGTGGCGCCACAGGGCGAGCGCCACCCGAGCCCCCGTCACCGCATCTATGGCGACGGCCTCTCGACCCTGAGTCTGTTCGTCGAGCCCCTCGAGGATCGCGACCTCCTGATGCCCGGTCTTCATCGCCTGGGCGTCTCCCATGCGGCGGTGCTGCACCGGGAGCTGGGCGATCGTCCGCGGCAGGTCGTCGCCATGGGGGAGCTGCCCGCCGACGTGCTGCGTCGGGTCGTCGAGTCCGTGGTCTGGGTCGAGGGCAGCGAGGGTGGCGAAATGGCCGATGCCCCCGACGAGACGACGGCGGAGCAGGCGGAGCCGGCGGAGCCGGACGGCGATGACGCGCGCTGAGATTCCCCCTTCCTCCGAAACGAACCCGGCATCGGGCCACCCCGGCTCGAACGGCCGTGCTGAACCTTTTGCCCGCTCCGGGGTTAAGGGGTAGGGCAGATGTCCTTGCCATCCATTGCACCTTGTCACAGGAGTCATTCATGACACGCATGACGCGCACGCTATCCCTCTGGGTGCTGCTGGTCGTGGGGCTGTTCGCCGCGCAGTCCGCCATGGCCCGCGAGTTGCCGGACTTCACCGAGCTGGTGAAGGATGCCGCCCCGGGGGTCGTCAATATCTCCACCTCGCGCATGGTCGAGCGTCCCGACTCGCCCTTCCGCGGCTTCGGCAACCAGGAGATCCCCGAGATCTTCCGCCACTTCTTCGGCGACCAGCTGCCGATGCCGCGTGGCCAAGGGCCGGGACGCAGCCACAGCGAGGAGCGCCAGTCGCTGGGATCGGGCTTCATCATCAGTGAAGACGGCTACATCATGACCAATGCCCACGTGGTCGATGGCGCCGATCAGATCCTGGTGCGGCTCAACGACCGCCGCGAACTCGAGGCCGAGCTGGTGGGGGCCGACGAGAAGACCGACGTGGCGGTGCTCAAGGTCGAGGCCAGCGACCTGCCGACCCTGGAGCTCGGCGACTCCGACCGGCTCGAGGTGGGCGAATGGGTGGCGGCCATCGGTTCGCCGTTCGGCTTCGACCACTCGGTGACCTCCGGCATCGTCAGCGCCATCAACCGCACCCTGCCGCGGGATGCCTACGTGCCCTTCATCCAGACCGACGTGGCCATCAACCCCGGCAACTCCGGCGGTCCGCTGTTCAACCTCGACGGCGAAGTGGTCGGCATCAACTCCCAGATCTTCACCCGCAGCGGCGGCTTCATGGGGCTGTCCTTCGCGATTCCCATCAACGTGGCGATGGACGTGGCCGACCAGCTCAGGTCCAGCGGCTCCGTCGAGCGCGGCTGGCTCGGCGTGATGATCCAGCCGGTGTCACGGGAGCTGGCCGAATCCTTCGGCATGGACAATCCGGAAGGCGCGCTGATCGCCGATCTCGACCCCGAGGGGCCGGCGGCCCAGAGCGGGCTCCAGGCCGGCGACGTCATCCTCTCGGTCGACGGCGAGACCGTCGATCGCTCCAGCAAGCTGCCGCGCCTGATCGGCCACGTCTCGCCGGGCGGCGATGTGGCGATCACGGTGCTGCGTGACGGCGAGCGCCAGACCCTGGACGTCGAGGTCGGCGAGTGGCCGGACAGCCAGAAGGCCGGGGACAGCCGCGACGGCGATGCCTCGCCCGCCCGCCTCGGCGTGGTGGTCCAGTCCCTCGACGAGACCCAGCGCAGCAAGATGGAGCTCGATCACGGCGTCCAGGTCACTCGGGTCGATCCCGACGGCATCGCCGCGGCCGCCGGCATCCGCACCGGCGACGTGCTGGTCAGCATCGCTCACCAGGCGGTGGAGAGCCCCGCGCAGCTCGCCGAGCTGGTCGCCGAGCTGCCGGCCGGCAGCGCGGTGCCCGTACGGCTGTATCGCGACGGCCGTTCCTACTACGTGGCCCTGCGCCTGGCCGACGACTGAGCCTGACCCGCTCTCGTCGTGACCCGCGACCCGACGGCCCGCGCCGTCGGGTCGCTGTATCTGGAAGGCGCATCCCGCTACAATGCCGCCATCTCACTCGACGCACCCGAAGAGGGCGGCAAGCCTGTAGTCAGTATAGGGTTGTGTACACGAACCGGATCTTTTCGAATGTCAGAAAGCGATAACCGCAAAGTAATCAATGGGATACGGAACTTCTCCATTATCGCCCACATCGATCATGGCAAGTCGACCCTGGCCGACCGCCTGATCCAGACCTGTGGCGGGCTCACCGAACGCGAGCTCAAGGAGCAGGTCCTCGATTCCATGGACCTGGAGCGTGAGCGCGGCATCACCATCAAGGCCCAGTCGGTGACGCTGGATTATCAGGCCGCGGACGGCAATACCTATCAGTTGAACTTCATCGACACCCCGGGGCACGTGGACTTCTCCTACGAGGTCTCGCGCTCGCTGTACGCCTGCGAGGGTGCCCTGCTGGTGGTCGATGCCGGCCAGGGCGTCGAGGCCCAGTCCGTGGCCAACTGCTACACCGCCATCGAGCAGGGCCTCGAGGTGCTGCCGGTGCTCAACAAGATGGACCTGCCCCAGGCCGACCCGGACAAGGTGTCCACCGAGATCGAAGAGATCATCGGCCTGGACGCCACCGACGCCTGCCAGGTCTCGGCCAAGAGCGGGCTCGGCATCGACGCGCTGCTCGAGCGCCTGGTGCGCGACATCCCGCCGCCCAAGGGCGACCCCGAGGCGCCGCTGCAGGCGCTGATCATCGACTCCTGGTTCGACAACTACCTGGGCGTGGTGTCGCTGGTGCGGATCTTCGACGGCACGCTGAAGAAAGGCGACAAGATCCGCATGACCTCCACCGGCCGCGACTGGCAGGCCAACGAGGTCGGCATCTTCACGCCGCTGCGCCGCGAGACCGGCGTCCTGCGCGCCGGCGAGGTCGGTTTCGTGGTCGCCGGTATCAAGGACATCCACGGTGCGCCGGTGGGTGACACCATCACCCACGCCAAGACACCGGACGTCAAGCGCCTGCCGGGCTTCCAGAAGGTCAAGCCGCAAGTCTATGCCGGCATGTTCCCGGTCTCCTCCGATGACTACGAGGAATTCCGCGACGCCCTGGAGAAGCTGGCGCTCAACGATGCCTCGCTGGATTACGAGCCGGAAAACTCCGACGCCCTGGGCTTCGGCTTCCGGGTCGGTTTCCTAGGCACCCTGCACATGGAGATCATCCAGGAGCGGCTGGAGCGCGAGTACAATCTCGACCTGCTGACCACCGCGCCGACGGTCATCTACGAGCTGCTGATGAAGGATGGAGAAGTGCGCTACGTCTCCAACCCGTCCAAGCTGCCGGACATGGCCGACATCGAGGAGATGCGCGAGCCGGTGGTGCGGGCCAGCATCCTGGTGCCCCAGGAGTTCGTCGGCAACGTCATCGCCGAATGCGAGCAGCGCCGCGGCACCCAGCTCGACATGCTGTTCCTCGGCAGCCAGATCCAGCTCACCTACGAGCTGCCGATGGCCGAGGTGGTGATGGACTTCTTCGACCGCCTCAAGTCGATCTCCAGGGGCTACGCCTCGCTCGAGTACAACTTCGAGCGCTTCGAGGCCGCCCAGCTGGTGCGTCTCGACGTGCTGATCAACGGCGACCGGGTCGATGCCCTGGCCATCATCATCCACCGCGACCATGCCCACTCCCGCGGCCGGTCGCTGGTCGAGAAGATGAAGGAGCTGATTCCGCGCCAGATGTTCGACGTGGCCATCCAGGCGGCCATCGGCGGCCAGGTGGTGGCGCGCTCCACCGTCAAGGCGATGCGCAAGAACGTGACCGCCAAGTGCTACGGCGGCGACGCCTCGCGTAAGAAGAAGCTGCTCGAGAAGCAGAAGGCGGGCAAGAAACGCATGAAGCAGGTCGGCCGGGTGGAAATCCCCCAGGATGCCTTCCTCGCCGTGCTCAAGGTCAACGACGACTAGGGAAGGCAACGACCGATGGACTTCACACTCCTGCTGACGGTGGCCGTGCTGGTCACCGGCGCGATCTGGCTGCTCGAGCTGATCTGGTGGCGGCCGGCGCGCCGGGGCCGCCTGACGGCCAGCGTCGAGGCCGGCACCACCGAGGGCGCCGACCCTGCCGCCCGCGAGAAGGCGCTCAAGGAGCCCTGGCCGGTGGACTACGCACGCTCCTTCTTCCCGGTGCTGCTGGTGGTGCTGGTGCTGCGCAGTTTCGTGGTCGAGCCCTTCCAGATCCCGTCGGGCTCGATGCGCCCGACCCTCGAGGTGGGGGACTTCATCCTGGTCAACAAGTTTGCCTATGGCCTGCGCCTGCCGGTGCTGGACACCAAGGTCGTCGACGTGGGCGAGCCCGAGCGCGGCGACGTCATGGTGTTCCGCTTCCCCAACGATCCCTCGGTCGACTTCATCAAGCGCGTGGTCGGCCTGCCGGGCGACCGCATCCGCTACGAGGGCAAGCAGCTGTTCGTCAACGGCGAACCGGTGCCCAAGACGCTGCTCGAGAACGGCCCCGAGTCGGCGCCCGGCGAACGGCTGCTGGAAGAGCGGTTGGGCGAGGCGCCGCACCCTATCTACAATAATCCACGCGATCCCGGCCCGCAGATGCGCGAGATCACGGTGCCCCCCGGTCACTACTTCACCATGGGGGACAACCGCGATCACTCCAACGACAGCCGCTACTGGGGCTTCGTTCCGGAGCAGAACATCGTGGGCAAGGCCTTCGCCGTCTGGATGCACTGGAATGGCGGGCTGCCGAGTTTTACCAGTGTACGCCGTATCCAATGAATGCCGGGAGCGGCATTCCTTGCATGACATAGCAGGAGCTTCGTGAGCAATTCCCTGACCCAATTCAGCCGCCGCATCGGCCATGACTTCGCGCAGCCCGACCTGCTCGAGCTGGCCCTGACCCACCGCAGCTACGGCGGCCGCAACAACGAACGCCTGGAGTTCCTCGGCGACTCCATCGTCAACTTCGTCATCGCCGAGGACCTCTTCCAGCGCTTCCCGCAGGCGCGGGAAGGGCAGCTGTCGCGCCTGCGTGCACGCCTCGTCAAGGGCCAGACCCTGGCCGAGCTGGCCCGCGAGATGGAGTTCGGTGGCCACCTGCTGCTGGGCTCCGGCGAGATGAAGAGCGGCGGCCATCGCCGCGACTCGATCCTCGCCGATGCGGTCGAGGCGGTGATCGGTGCCATCTATCTGGACGCCGGCATGGAAACCGCCCGGGCCCGCGTGCTGGCCTGGTACGCCGAGCGCCTGGAGGCCATCAACCTGCAGGACACCCAGAAGGATCCCAAGACCCGGCTGCAGGAGTTCCTGCAGTCGCGCCAGTCGGCGCTGCCGCGCTACGAGGTGATCTCGGTGGAGGGCGAGGCCCATGCCCAGACCTTCACCGTGGAGTGCCACGTGGAAATGCTCGAGGAGCATACCCGGGGGATCGGTTCCAGCCGCCGCCACGCCGAACAGCAGGCCGCCGAGATGGCCCTGTCCCGCCTCGAAGGCCATGGAGGTCGCTCATGACACAACGCTGTGGTTTCGTGGCCATCGTTGGCCGCCCCAACGTCGGCAAGTCGACGCTGATGAACCGCATTCTCGGCCAGAAGATCTCCATCACCTCGCGGCGCCCGCAGACCACGCGCCATCAGGTGATGGGCATCAAGACCGAGGGTGACGACCAGTTCATCTACGTCGACACCCCGGGCATTCACATCCTCGAGAAGGATCGTGACAAGGCCATCAACCGCTTCATGAACCAGGCCGCCACCCAGGCCTTGCGTGACGTGGATGCGGTGGTCTTCATCATCGACCGCACGCGCTGGACCCAGGAAGACCAGGTGGTGCTCGACCGCCTGGCCAAGGTCGAGGTGCCGGTGATCCTGGCGGTCAACAAGGTCGATCGCCTCAAGGACAAGAAGGAACTGCTGCCCTGGCTGGAATCGGTCGGTGCGCGGCGGGACTTCGCCGCCATCGTGCCGATCGCCGCCAAGCACGGCACGCACGTGGAGGCGCTCGAGGCCGAGGTCGCCAAGCACCTGCCCGAGAGCATCCACTACTTCCCCGAGGATCAGGTCACCGACAAGAGCCAGCGTTTCCTGGCCGCGGAACTGGTGCGCGAGAAGGTCATGCGCCAGCTCGGCGACGAGCTGCCCTACCAGATGACCGTCGAGATCGAGGAGTTCCGCGACGAGGGTCGGGTGGTGCACATCAGTGCCCTGATCATGGTCGAGCGCCACGGGCAGAAGAAGATCCTGATCGGCGAGCGCGGCGAGCGGATCAAGAAGATCGGCCGCGAGGCGCGCCTCGACATGGAACGGGCGCTGGACGCCAAGGTCATGCTCAACCTCTGGGTCAAGGTCAAGAGCGGCTGGTCCGACGACGAGCGGGCCTTGAAGAGCCTGGGCTACGATCTGGATTGACCTCTCGGTGAGGGGGCTGGGGTGAGGCGTGAGGAGAGCCCTCGCGCCTTGCCTTGGCCCCTCACTCCTCACGCTTCTCTCCTGACGCCCGACCATGACCCCTCAGCCGGCCTATCTGCTGCACAAGCGCCCCTACCGCGAGACCAGCGCCCTGGTCGAGCTTCTGACGCTCGATCACGGGCGCGTGCGGGCCGTGGCGCGGGGCGTGCAGCGCCCGGGCAGTCGTGCCCGGGCGACCCTTCAGCCCTTCGCGCCGCTGCACATCACCTGGAGCGGTCAGGGCGAGCTCAAGCGCCTGTCGCTGATGGAGAGCCGGGCGCCGGCGGCGATGCTGGTGGGGGAGGGGCTGCTGTGCGGCCTCTACGCCAACGAGCTGCTGACCCGGCTGCTGCCGGTGGAGCTGCCGGTGGCTGATGTCTTCGCCTTCTACGCCGCTGCCCTGGAGGCGCTGCCGCGCCCCGACGGCCGGGCCGGCGCCCTGCGTCGCCTGGAGCTGTCGCTGCTCGAGGCGCTGGACGCCGAGCCGCGCTTCTGCACCCCGGGCGGCGAGTCCCTCGACCCCCAGACGCGCTATCGCTTCGACGTCGATTCCCGCGCCTTCCTGCCCGCCGAGACCGGCATCGACGGGCGTACGCTCAAGCTGCTGTCCGGCGGCGACTGGCGCGAACCGGGGCTCGCCGGTCCGGCCAAGGCGGTGACCCGGGCGGCGCTGGCGCCGCTGCTGGGCAGCCGGCCGCTGCGCTCCCGGGAGTGGATGCAGCAGCTGGTGGCGCGGCGCCGGACCGGCGGGAGCGCCGCCCGCGGCTAAACGGCCCGGCCTGAACGGTATGTTCCGGACGGCGGGCCAGGGCGCTTGGGCGACCGTCCGCTTACCCTTATCCTTGTGACCCTGTTTCCCTCGTATTCCGGACCTGGAGAGTTCCCCATGCATCCTCCCCGCATCCTGCTCGGCGTCAACATCGACCATATCGCCACCCTGCGTCAGGCGCGCGGCACTCGCTATCCCGATCCCGTCCAGGCGGCGCTGCTGGCCGAGGAGGCCGGGGCCGACGGCATCACCGTCCACCTGCGCGAGGACCGCCGGCACATCCAGGAGCGTGACGTGCGGCTGCTGGCCGAGGTACTCAACACGCGCATGAACCTGGAAATGGCGGTCACCGAGGCGATGCTGGGGCTGGCCGAGGAGATTCGCCCGGCCCACGTGTGCCTGGTGCCGGAGAAGCGCGAGGAACTGACCACCGAGGGTGGCCTGGACGTGGTCGGCGGCTTCGAGGCGATCGAGGCGGCCTGCCGCCGTCTCGCCGCGGCGGGCTCGGAAGTGTCGCTGTTCATCGACCCGGAGCCGGCGCAGATCGAGGCGGCGGCCAAGGCCGGGGCGCCGGTGATCGAGCTGCACACCGGGGCCTATGCCGAGGCCAAGGGCGCGGAGGCGGCCGCCGAGCACGCCCGTCTGGTCGCCGCCGCGGAGATGGCCGGCGAGCTGGGGCTGACCGTCAACGCCGGGCACGGCCTGCACTACCATAACGTCGAGGCCATCGCCGCCATCCCGGGGCTGCACGAACTCAACATCGGCCACGCCATCATCGCGCGGTCGCTGTTCGTCGGTCTCAAGGAGGCGGTGGCGGAGATGAAGCGCCTGGCCATCGCCGGCCAGGAGGCGGGATTCGTGGCGGCGCTCGATGAGCACGATCACGAGCATGATCACGACCATCAGGCCGACGGCAGCTGCTGCGGATGATCCTCGGGGTCGGCACCGACATTGCCCGGGTGGCGCGCTTCGAGACCGCCCAGGCGCGTCACGGCGAGCGCTTCGCCCGGCGGGTGCTGGGCGACGACGAGCTGGCGGGGTATCGGGAGCGCGGTCAGCCGGCCGCCTTCCTGGCCAAGCGTTTCGCCGCCAAGGAGGCCTTCGTCAAGGCGCTGGGCACCGGGCTGCGTCACGGCATGCGCTGGACCGAGATCCAGGTGGTCAACGATGCCCTCGGGCGTCCGGCGCTGGTGCTGTCCGGGCGTGCCCGGGAGCTGGCCGAGGCCGAAGGCGTCAGGAACCTTCACCTGTCGCTGTCGGACGAGGCGGCCTTCGCCGTGGCCTTCGTGGTGCTCGAGGCCTGAGGCGGGGTGCCGGGGCGTCCCGGCACCTCATCGGATCAGGCGCCGGACGTCGACGTCGAGGCGGGCTGAGCCGCCTGCCAGTCGCGCAGCGCGGTCATGGCCGCGTAGAGGTCCGGCAGCAGCGGTGTCACCGCGTCCAGCCCGCGGGAGCGCAGCCGGGTTTCCAGGGTCTCGGCCAGCAGCCCCAGGCGCGGCACGCCGCAGTAGCGGCAGGCGCCGTTGAGGGCGTGAATGGCATCGAGCAGCGCCTCGGCATCGCCGACTTCCATGGCCTGGCGAACCTGGGCTTCGCTCTCGTCCAGCGAATCGATCAGCTGGCCCAGCAGCTTGCGGGCCAGCGCCTCGCGCCCGCCGGCCAGCTGGGTGCCCAGGGCCAGGTCCACCGAGGCCAGCTCGCCATCGGTGGCCGGGTCGGCCTCCGGCGCCTCGCCGGCTTCCTCGAGCGCCAGGCCCACGCCCAGGTGATGACGCAGCAGGCTCGACAGCTGGGCGGTGTCCAGCGGTTTCTCGAGCACGCCGTCGAGGCCGCTTTGCAGCAGCTGGCGCCGCTGTTCGCTCTGCACGTGGGCGGTGACGGCGATGATCGGTACATGGCGCCAGTGCCCGCCCAGCTCGCGCAGCGCGCGGGTCGTTTCCACGCCATCCATGCCGCGCATGCGGATGTCCATCAGCACCACGTCGAAGCGTCTCTCCTGGGCCATGGCCAGGGCTTCCTCGCCGCTGGCGGCGAGTCCCACCTCCAGCTGCGGGCCGCTGATCAGCTCCTGGAGCAGCAGGCGGTTGGATTCGGTGTCGTCCACCACCAGCAGGCTCAGCGGGCCGCGGGGCGCCGCCGTCTGGCGGGCCGGCAGCCGGTCGCGACGGACCCGCGTCAGGGCGCGGCTGACCGATTCCACCAGGGTGCGCCGCGACAGCGGCTTGCTCAGCACCTCGCCGCCTTGGGGCAGCGGCAGCGCCGGCAGATCGGGCGGGCTGGCATTGACCAGCAGCATCGCTGGACACTCCAGGCGCTCCAGGCGCTGCTGCAGGGCCGTCTGCCCCGACGGCGACAGGTCCGCGTCGGTCAGGCCGAACACGGCCAGCGCCGTCTCGTGGCCGAGCGCCTGCCGCTCCCCGATCACGCGGGCTCCCCAGCGCCCCAGCAGGTGACGCAGGGCGGAGCGGGTCGGGCCGTGGGGCTCCTCTAGCACCACGCACTTGCCGTCGAGGGTCATCTCGGGTTCGCGCTCTTCCGGGGCCTCCGGCGGGCACGCCAGCGGCAGGCTGAAGGCGAAGGTCGACCCCTCGTCCGGGGTGCTCTCGACGCTGATCTCGCCGCCCATCTGTTCCACCAGCTGGCGGCTGATCGCCAGCCCCAGGCCGGTGCCGCCGAACTCGCGCTGGTGGCTGGCATCGGCCTGCCGGAAGGCCTGGAACAGCCGGCGCTGGGCCTCGTCGCTCATGCCGATGCCGGTATCGCTGACCGCCACCCGCAGCACCACGTGCCCGCCGGCACGTTGCTCGACCATCACGCGGACGATCACCTCGCCGTGCTCGGTGAACTTCACGGCGTTGCCGACCAGGTTGGTCAGCACCTGGCGGATGCGCAGCGGGTCGCCGCTGAGGGTCTCCGGCACGTCGTCGTAGACCAGGCCGAGCACCTGGATGCCCTTGGCCTGAGCCTGGGGCGCCTGCAGCCCCAGCACCTCGTCGACCAGGGCCACCATGTCGAGCTCGGTGTGTTCGAGTTCCAGGCGACCGGCCTCGATCTTGGAGAAGTCGAGCACGTCGTTGACCAGCATCAGCAGGTTGTCGCAGGCGCGCTGCACGTGGTCGAGCCATTCGCGCTGCCGGGGCGCCATCTCGGTGCGATGCAGCAGGCGACAGAAGCCGATGATGCCGTTGAGCGGGGTGCGGATCTCGTGGCTCATGTTGGCCAGGAATTCCGACTTGGCGCGGTTGGCTTCCAGGGCGCGGCGGTGCGCCAGGTCCAGCTCGATGTTCTGGACCTCGATGGTCTCCATGGATTCCTGCAGTTCGCCGGTGGCCTGCTCGATCTGGGCCTGCAGGTCGTCGCGGGCCGAGGCCAGGTGCTCGCCCAGGGCGTTGAGCCGCTGGGCGAGGCGGGCCAGCTCGGCCTCCTTCGGCACCGATAGCGGCTGCGGGGCGCCGCCGGCGGTCAGCCATTCCAGCGAGCGGGTGACGTCTTCCAGCGGCTGGGTCAGTCGGCGGCTCAGGCCGTAGGCCACCAGGAACAGCAGCAGGCCCACGATCAGCAGCAGCAGCCCGCCGCTGGCCAGGTGACGATAGTAGGTGAGGGGCAGCGTCGAGGCGTCGATGTCCAGCGTCAGCCGGGCGCCGGGCGCCCCGGGCAGCGCCGCCTGCAGCCGCCAATGTCGACCGTCCTCGATCAGCGCCGGACCCTGGGGGGGCGCAAGATCGCCGGCCTGGCGCAGTCGGCCGAGCTCCAGGCGGCGTTCGCCGTCGGCGTCCAGGATGCGCAGGGCGCGCACGTCCTCCAGCTCTAGCAGGCGGCCGGCCAGGGCCTCCAGTTCGGCCGCGTCGCCGGCGGCCAGCGCCTGGCCCAGGCTGGGGGCCAGCAGGTCGGCGGCCTGTGTCAGGCGCTCGCGCAGCTGCAGCCGATGATGGCGATCGTCCAGCTCCGTGACCGCCACCACCAGCAGGGCGATCAGCACCAGGGGCAGGGCGAGGATGGCCAGCATCAGGCGGGTCTTCAATGACATCGGGAGGGCTCGTCGGCTGGGGTGTCGTGCCCCAGTATGCCACAGCCGGCCGGGATGCCTGTCCAGTGTCGGTGCCCGAGGATATAATGCCGAAAAGACGTTTCCAGAAGGACGGTTGCATGCATTTCCCCACCCTGGAGGAGACCATCGGCCACACGCCGCTGGTCCGCCTGAAGCGCATCACGGCCGGGCGCAACAACACCCTGCTCGCCAAGCTCGAGGGCAACAATCCTGCCGGGTCGGTCAAGGACCGTCCGGCGCTGTCCATGCTCGAGCAGGCCGAGGCGCGGGGCACCATCTCTCCGGGCGACACCCTCGTCGAGGCGACCTCGGGCAATACCGGCATCGCCCTGGCCATGGCCGCGGCGATCAAGGGCTATCGACTGATCCTGATCATGCCGGAGAACGCCTCCAGCGAGCGCAAGCAGGCCATGGCCGCCTACGGCGCCGAGCTGATCGAGGTCAGCCGCGAGGGTGGCATGGAGGCGGCCCGCGACCTGGCCGAAAGCATGATCGCCCGGGGCGAGGGCAAGCCGCTCGACCAGTTCGCCAACCCCGACAATCCGCTGGCGCACTATCGGGGCACCGGTCCCGAGCTGTGGGAGCAGACCGGCGGCACCATCACCCACTTCGTCAGTTCCATGGGCACCACCGGCACCATCATGGGCGTCTCCCGCTACCTCAAGGAGCAGAGCCCCGAGGTACGCATCGTCGGCCTGCAGCCGGAAGACGGCGCCAGCATCGCCGGCATTCGCCGCTGGCCCGAGGCCTACCTGCCGGGCATCTTCGAGCCCGCCCGGGTCGACCGGGTGCTCGACATCGGCCAGGCCGAGGCCGAGGAGCACATGCGTCGCCTGGCCCGGGAGGAGGGGATCCTGTCCGGCGTGTCGTCCGGCGGGGCGCTCGCCGGCGCCCTGCGCATCGCCGAGGAGGTCGAGAACGCGGTGATCGTGTTCATCGTCTGCGACCGCGGCGACCGCTACCTGTCCACCGGCCTGTTCGCCCCGGAGTCCTGAGGTGGGGCTGGGACAACGACGGCCCGCGCGCAAGAATGCCGGCGTCTCGGGGCTGCAGACGGCGAAACGCGGCAAGAAGGCCGCCCGGGGCGGCGGCGATCAGGGCGCCATCCTGACGATCGATGGCCTGGCCCATGACGGCCGCGGCGTGGGGCGCCTGGGCGACGGCAAGACGGTGTTCGTCGACGGTGCCCTGCCGGGCGAGCGCGTCGAGATCGCCGTGCATCGGACCCGCCAGCGCTTCGACGAGGCCCACGTGCGCGAGGTGGTCGAGGCCTCGCCCGAGCGCGTCACGCCGCCCTGTGCCCACTACGGCACCTGCGGCGGCTGCGACCTGCAGCACCTGAGCCTGGGCGGTCAGCGTCGCCACAAACAGGCGGTGCTGCGCGAGCTGCTGGCCCGCCAGGGCATCGCTCCGGACGGCGAGCCCGAGCTGCTGGCCGAGGCCGGCGAAGGCTATCGGCGTCGGGCGCGCCTCGGCGTCAAGGTCGATGCCGACGGCCGGGTGCACCTGGGCTTCCGCGCCCGGCACAGCCACCGGCTGGTGGACCTCGACGACTGCCCCATTCTGGTGCCGGCACTGGCCGCCCTGCTGGCGCCTTTGCACCGTCATCTGGCCGAGCTCGAGGCGCCGCGTCAGGTCGGCCACCTGGAGCTGTCCTCGAGCGATGCCGGCATGACCCTGGTGATCCGCCAGCTGCGCGAGCACGACGGCGATACCCGCCGCTGGCGCGAGTTCGCGCTGGCCCGGGGATTGCATCTGGCACGCTGGGTGGGCCGCGAATCGCCGGCCTTCGAGTGGCTGACGCCGGCGCCGGACCTTCACGCCCGTCTGGCGGTCGACGAACGCTCGCTGAGGCTGGGTTTCGCGCCCGGCGATTTCCTTCAGGCCAACGAGGCGGTCAACCAGCGCATGGTGACCGAGGCGCTGGCGTGGCTCTCGCCCCTGGCGCCCGGCGAACGGGTACTCGACCTGTTTGCCGGGGTCGGCAACTTCAGCCTGCCGCTGGCGGCCCTGGGCGCCGAGGTGACGGCGGTGGAGGGCAGTTCGGCGATGGTCGAGCGGCTGGCCGACAACGCCCGGCGCAACGCGCTCGAGGTGACGGCCCGGCAGGCCGATCTCAGCCGCGCCGAGGCGCTGGGCACGCTGCTCGATGTGCCCGGGCTGCGCCAGGTGCTGCTCGATCCGCCCCGCGACGGCGCCGAGGCCGTGTGCCGAGCGCTGGCCGAGCGGCCGGTGCCGCGGGTGCTCTATGTGTCCTGCGATCCGGCGACCCTGGCACGGGATGCCGCGCATCTGGTGCGGGCGGGCTACGTCATCCAGCGGTGGGCGGTGGCCGACATGTTCGCCCACACCGCTCATCTGGAATCCATGCTGCTGCTCGAGCACCCGGACGCCGGGCAGCGGGGCGAAGGAGCGTCAAGCGATGGTTAAAGTGCGGGAAGATCAGCCCCTGACCGAGCGGGGAACGGTGGACATTCCCCGTTGGGTCGCGCGCCTGCAGGACGACGTCAAGCTGCGCGACGCCGAGGAGATGCGCGTGGCCTGCGAGCTGGCCGAGCGTCTCGAGCAGGAGTCCGACCGGCCCCACAAGGCCTGGCTCAAGGACGGATCGAGCTTCCGCATGGGCCTGGAGATGGCCGATATCCTTGGCGAGCTGCGCCTGGACCAGCCGGCCCTCGAGGCCGCGGTGCTCTATCGCGCGGTGCGCGAGGGGCTGATCGACCTGGCCGAGGTCACCAAGCGCTTCGGCCGCGAGGTGGCGGGGCTGATCGACGGCGTGCTGCAGATGGCCGCCATCAGCACCTCCCAGATGCCCTGCCAGGGGCTGAGCCAGCACGATCAGCAGGACAATCTGCGCAAGATGCTGGTCAACATGATCGACGACGTGCGGGTGGCGCTGATCAAGATCGCCGAGCGTACCTGCGCGCTGCGTCAGGTGCGCGACGCGCCCCGCGAGAAGCGCCTGCAGGTGGCCCGCGAGGTGTTCGACATCTACGCACCGCTGGCCCACCGGCTGGGCATCGGCCACCTCAAGTGGGAGCTGGAGGACCTGTCCTTCCGCTACCTGCACGAGGAGGACTACAAGACCATCGCCCGCCAGCTGGCCGAGAAGCGTCTCGACCGCAACCGCTACATCGAGGACGTGGTGGCCACCCTCAAGGGGTTGATGGAGGCCCAGGGCATCCATCAGTACCAGGTGGACGGCCGCGCCAAGCACATCTACTCGATCTGGCGGAAGATGAAGCGCAAGGCCATCGACTTCTCCCAGGTCCACGATATCCGCGCGGTGCGCATCCTGGTCCCCGAGATCACCGACTGCTACACCGTGCTCGGCATCGTCCACTCGCGCTGGCACCACGTGCCCACCGAGTTCGACGACTACATCGCCAACCCCAAGAAGAACGGCTATCAGTCCCTGCACACGGCGGTGTTCGGCCCCGAGGGCAAGGTGCTGGAGATCCAGATCCGCACCTTCTCGATGCACGAGGAGGCCGAGCTCGGGGTCTGCGCCCACTGGCGCTACAAGGGCCATGACACCAACGCCAGAAGCGCCAGCTACGAGGACAAGATCGCCTGGCTGCGCCAGGTGCTCGAGTGGCAGGAGGAAGTCGGCGACTTCGGCGACATCCGCGAGGGCCTGTCCAGCGACGTGGCGCCGGACCGCATCTACGTCTTCACCCCCGACGGCCACGTCATCGATCTGCCGCGGGAAGCCACGCCCATCGACTTCGCCTACCGGGTGCACACCGAGGTCGGTCACCGCTGTCGCGGGGCCAAGGTCAACGGGCGCATCGTGCCGTTGACCTACCGGCTCGGCACCGGCCAGCAGGTCGAGATCCTCACCGCCAGCAAGGGCGGGCCGAGCCGCGACTGGCTCAACCCCAACCTCGGTTACGTCTGCACCTCCCGGGCGCGGGCCAAGATCCAGTCCTGGTTCAAGCACCAGGCGCGGGACCGCAACCTCGAGGAGGGGCGCGTCCTCTTCGAGCGCGAGATGAAGCGCCTGGACGTCGGCGACATGGATCTCACCCGGCTGGCCAACCAGGTCAACTATGCCGGCCCCGAGGACATGTACGCCGCGCTGGGGGCCGGCGACCTGCGCATCGGCCAGGTGCTGCACCAAGCCCAGCAGCTGTTCGGCGAGAGCGACGACCAGGAGCAGCTCGACAAGCTGCTGGCCAAGCCGCGCAAGGCCGCCGACAAGCCGGAGGGCGACGGCATCACGGTGCTCGGGGTCGGCAACCTCAAGACCAGCATGGCCAACTGCTGCCATCCGGTGCCCGGCGAGTCGATCGTCGGCTTCATCACCCAGGGGCGCGGCGTCACCGTGCATCGCGAGGACTGCCCCAACATCCTGCAGCTGCGCCTCGACGAGCCCCAGCGGGTGATCGAGGTGGAGTGGGGCGAGCGGGCCCGCACCCAGTATCCGGTGGACATCGAGATCCAGGCCTGGGACCGCTCGGGGCTGCTGCGCGACGTGACCGCCGTACTCAGCCACGAGAAGGTCAACGTGCTGTCGGTGAACACGCTCACCGATACCGACGACGGCATCGCGCGGATGCAGATCACCCTGGAGGTGGACGGCCTGGAGACCCTCGGCCGGCTGTTCTCGCGCATCCAGCAGCTGTCCAACGTCATCGAGGTGCGTCGCCTGCGGGCCGGCGGCAAGGGCAAGAACAAGAAGAAGGGCAAGAAGTCATGAGCGAGCGCCGCTTCGATCTCGACGACCTGCTGACCCTGATGGCGGTGCTGCGCGACCCCGAGCAGGGCTGCCCCTGGGACGTGAAACAGGACTGGGACAGCATCGTGCCCCACACCCTGGAGGAAGCCTATGAGGTGGCCGACGCCATCGAGCGTCGCGCCTATGACGAGCTGCCGGGCGAGCTGGGCGACCTGCTGTTCCAGGTGGTCTACTACAGCCAGTTCGCCGCCGAGGAGGGCCGCTTCGACTTCCGCGACGTGGTCCATACCCTCACCGCCAAGATGCTGCATCGTCACCCTCACGTCTTTCCCGACGGCACCCTGGCCTCGCGCCGAGAGGACGCGAGCGCCGCCGAGGTGGAAACCCGGCAGGTACACTCGCGCTGGGAGTCGCTCAAGGCCGAGGAACGCGACGCGCGGGCCGAGGAAGCGGCCTCGGTGCTGGACGACGTGCCACGCAACCTGCCGGCGCTGTCCCGGGCGGCCAAGCTGTCCAAGCGCGCCGCCCGGGTCGGCTTCGACTGGCCGGACAGCCGCGGCGTGATCGCCAAGCTGCGCGAGGAACTCGCCGAAGTGGAAGAGGCGCTGGCCGAGGGCGATCATGACCACGCTCGGGAGGAGGTCGGCGACCTGCTGTTCGCCGCCGTCAACCTGGCGCGCACCCTGGACGCCGATCCGGAACGCTGCCTGCGTGGCACCAACGGCAAGTTCGAGCGCCGTTTCCGCCGGGTGGAGGCCGCCCTTCAGGAAGAGGGCGTGACGCCGGCGGAGGCGGGGCTCGAGCGCATGGAACGGCACTGGCAGGCGGCGAAGCGACACGATAATCACAACGATATTCCCCCCACCCACGAGTGAAGGAGAATCCTGGACATGAGCCACGACCTGCACGAATCGCTGCGGGACAACGTCCGCATCCTGGGCGACAGTCTGGGGCGTACCATTGCCGATGATCTCGGCAAGGACTTCGTCGATCGCATCGAGACCATCCGCGGCCTCGCCAAGCAGGGTCGCCAGCGCGAGGCCGACAGCAACCGCCAGCTGATCGACTACCTGCGTGGCCTGCCCGACAGCGACCTGCTGCCGGTGACCCGTGCCTTCAACCAGTTCCTCAACCTGGCCAACATGGCCGAGCAGCACTATCGCGCCCGCTTCCGCCGGGTCGAGGACTACAAGCCCGGCGCCCAGCCGGTGCTCGGCGAGCTGCTCGAACGCGCGCGCAGCGAGGGCCACACGCCGCGCAAGCTGGTCGAGGCGCTGGCCGGCATGCGGGTCGAGCTGGTGCTGACCGCTCACCCCACCGAGGTCATCCGCCGGACGCTGATCCAGAAGTACGACGCCATCGATGAGTGTCTGACCATCATCGAATCCTCTACCGACTATCCCGAGCGCGCCGCCCGCGCCCACGGCCGCCTCGAGGAGCTGATCAGCCAGGCCTGGCACACCGACGAGATTCGCCACGAGCGCCCGACACCGGTGGACGAGGCTCGCTGGGGCTTCGCGGTGATCGAGAACTCGCTGTGGCAGGCGGTGCCGGACTTCCACCGCGACCTCGACAATCTGCTGCTCGATACCGCCGGCGAGCGGCTGCCGCTGGACGCCGCGCCGATCCGCTTCGCCTCCTGGATGGGTGGCGACCGCGACGGCAACCCCAATGTCACCGCCAAGGTCACCCGCGAGGTGCTGCTGCTGGGCCGCTGGATGGCGGCGGACCTCTACTCGCGCGACCTCGAGCAGCTCAAGGCCGAGCTCTCCATGTGGAAGGCCAACAGCGCGCTCAAGGCCGAAGTGGGCGATGTCGCCGAGCCGTATCGCGAGCTGATCAAGCGCCTGCTGAGCAAGGTCGAGGCCACCCGCGACTGGGCCCAGGCCCAGCTCGACGGCGTCAATTACGACGGCGGGCCGATCATCGAGACCCGCGACCAGCTCTACGCGCCGCTGCTGGCCTGCTACCGCTCGCTGTGCGACGTGGGCCTCGACACCATCGCCAACGGCGTGCTGCTCGACACCCTGCGCCGGGTCTCGGTGTTCGGCGTCACCCTCACCAAGCTCGACCTGCGCCAGGAGTCCACGCGCCACGAGCAGGTGATGGAAGAGCTCACCGACAGCCTGGGGCTCGGCCACTATCGCGACTGGAGCGAGGAGCAGCGCCAGGAATTTCTGCTCGACGAGCTGTCCTCCCGCCGGCCGCTGATTCCGCGTCGCTGGGAGTGCTCCGCCGAGACCCGCGAGGTGATCGACACCTTTCGCGTGATCGGCTCCGAGCACGTCGAGGCGCTGGGCACCTACATCATCTCCATGGCCGGCCAGCCCTCCGACGTGCTGGCGGTGGCGCTGCTGATGAAGGAAGTGGGCGGCGAGGCGACGCTGCCGATCGCGCCGCTGTTCGAGACCCTGGACGACCTCAACCGCGCCGGTGACGTCATCGACCGGCTGCTGGCGCTGCCGGGCTATCGACGGCTGATCGGGGATCGTCAGGAAGTGATGATCGGCTACTCGGACTCGGCCAAGGATGCCGGCCAGCTGGCCGCGGCCTGGGCCCAGTACCGGGCCCAGGAGACGCTGGTGGAGGTCTGCCGGCGCCACGACGTCGACCTGACGCTGTTCCACGGCCGCGGAGGCACGGTGGGTCGCGGCGGCGGTCCGGCCCATGCGGCCATCCTGTCCCAGCCGCCGGGATCGGTGAACGGCAGCCTGCGGGTGACCGAGCAGGGCGAGATGATCCGCTTCAAGTTCGGCCAGCCCGATATCGCCCTGCGCTCCATGGAGATCTACGCCTGTGCGGTGCTCGAGGCCTCGCTGCTGCCGCCGCCGGCCCCCGAACCGGCCTGGCGCGAGGAGATGGACCGCCTCGCCGGCGTGGCCCACCAGGCCTACGTGGGCGTGGTGCGCGAGGACCCCGACTTCGTGCCCTACTTCCGCTCGGTGACGCCGGAGACGGCGCTGGGTCGGCTGCCGCTGGGTTCGCGCCCCGCCAAGCGGCGCCAGGACGGCGGCGTCGAGACCCTGCGCGCCATTCCCTGGATCTTCGCCTGGACCCAGACGCGGCTGATGCTGCCGGCCTGGCTGGGCAGCGGCGAGGCCTTCGCCAAGCGCATCCAGGAGCCGGGCGGGCTCGAGGTGTTGCGCGAGATGCGCGACCGCTGGCCGTTCTTCGGCACCTACCTCGACATGCTCGAGATGCTGCTGGCCAAGGCGGATGTCAGCATCGCGGCCTACTACGAGCAGCGCCTGGTCGACGAGCCGGCCCTGCAGGCCCTCGGCAAGCGGTTGCGCGAGCGCTTCGGTCGTCTCAACGGTGCGGTGCTCTCGATCCTGGATCAGGACGAGCTGCTCGAGAGCACGCCGCTGATCCGTCAGGCAGTAGAGGTGCGCAACCCCTACATCGACCCGCTTCACGGCCTTCAGGCCGAGCTCCTGCAGCGTAACCGCGACGCCGATGGCGCGATCAGCGGCGACCTGTCCCGGGCGTTGATGGTGACCATGGCCGGCATCGCCGCCGGGCTGCGCAACACCGGCTGATCCCCGGCGCCGTGCGAGGCGCGCCGAACGACAGAAAACCCCGAAGGCCCTTGGCCTTCGGGGTTTTTGGTCTGATGGAAGCGGTGAGGCGCGCCCGGTCTGCGGCGTGGAGGCCTGGTGGAACAGGCTAGAAGGGCAGATGCACCGAGGCGGTGATCATGTTGAGGTGTTCGAGCGCGGGGTCGTCGACGCGCTCGACCTCCAGGCGGCTGACCCAGTCGTTGTCGAAGTCGAGCCGTGCACCGAAGCCGTTGACCCGCGTCATGCCGCCCTGGGAGAGCTCGGGGGCGTGGCCGCTGGCCGCCTTGCCCTGCCAGCCGGCGAGGCCCGACTTGGCGTAGAGACCGAAGGCACCGAAGCGCACGCCGGCCAGCAGGCTGCCGCCGAGGCTGGTGGTATCGAGCAGGGTGTCGCGGGTCGCACCGGTCACGGGGACGTCGTTGCTTTCCCGATAGCGAATCTCGGCGCCGAAGTCGAAGCTCGGCAGATCGTGTGGCGACAGGCCGGCGGTGAGACGGAAGCCCGATGTCACGCCATCGGGGCTCTGGACGTTGCCGCCCAGCAGCTGCACCCCGTTGTCGAGGCGAGCGAGGGCGGTGTCGTCACCCGCGTAGGCAGGCTCGTCGGCGCCTGCCAGCGCAGGGGTGGCGCTCAGGGTGGGGAGCAGCAGCAGGGCGATCAGCATCGACCGCCATGGACTCGGGATCTTCATCGCTCAGGCCTGGAGAGGGTGCCCGTCGGGTATCGTTACCAGAATGAGGCTAGCAGGTGACACCCGAGACGGCCAGGCGATGCGTCACTGTCGGGCGACGGAGCCGGACACGGAATCGGTCTCGGCCAGCCGGGCGTGGAGTCCCGCCAGCGCCGGCGTCGCCAGGCCGTGGCGGCGCCCGGCCGCCAGCAGCGGGCCGAGAATGGCCTCGTGCTCGGTGGGCCGGCCGGCCTGCACGTCCTGAAGCATCGAGGCGCGATTGTTGGCGGTCGACGACACCACCGACCACACCCGCGCCGACCAGCCGGCCGCCGGGGCCGGAATGGCCTCGGCGGCCATCACCGCCGAGACTTCCTCGATCACGGCCTCGACCATGGGCCGGAAGGGGCGATCACGCAGCTGGCCGTTGCGGATCCGGAAGCGGGCGACCAGCGGGTTGATGGCGGCATTGACGGCAAGCTTGTGCCACAGCCTCACGCGGATATCGTCCACCGCGACGGTGGTCAGCCCCGCCGTGCCGAGGCCTGCCGCGATGTCTTCGGCCAGCCGGGTGTGGCGGCCGGCGAGATCGCCGATCACCGTCTGCCCGCGGCCGGCATGCACCACGCCGGCATCGCCGTCGGGATACGCGCCCTCGGTGGTGCTGGCGCACAGCACCGGGCCCGACCAGCGCTCGCTCAGGCGCGGCTGAACGCCGTAGCCGTTCTGCCACAGCACCAGCGGCGTGTCCGGGGCGAGCCGCGGAGCGATCGCCTCGAAGGCGGCCTCGGCGGCGTAGGCCTTGGTGGTCAGGTGCACGATATCGGCGCGTTCGGCGAGTCCGTCGGGCAGCGTCGCGGGCGTGACGCTGTCGAGCTCGTGCGAGAGCGTTTCGCCGCTCGGGGTGGTCAGGGTCTGACAGCGCGGCAGCTCGCGGCGGCCGATCAGGGTGACGGACATCGTGGCGGCCAGGTGCAGCGCCAGTAACCGCCCGACGGCGCCAGGCCCGAGGATCAGCGTGTTCATGAGGACGTGCTCCGCTTGCGTCGGGCGGTGCCGGCCTTGGCGCCTTTCGCGGCCTTGCCGGCGCCGCCTCGGCCGGTGCCCTTGCCACCGCCCTTGCTGGCGCTCCGGCTTCCTGTGCCGCGTCGCGCCTTGCCACCCGACCTGCCCGAGCGAGCCGCCGGTTCGGCGCCTCGCGCATTGGCCAGAGACTGGCGCAGGCGGCCGGCGTCGGCGCGGCCGAGCAGCTCGCGCAGGTCGGTGACGAGGGCGTCGAGGAAGGGCGCCGGGGCGTCGCCGGCCTCGGCGATGGCGGAGAGCCGCTGCTCCCACAGGGCGGTGCGCTCGGGGCGGCTCACGGCCTCGGGCAGCGAGGCGATCAGGGCGTCGCCCAGGCGGGTGGCGCGCAGGGCCTTGCCTTCGCGTACCAGATAGCCGCGGGTCTCCAGGGTCTCGAGGATGCCGGCGCGGGTGGCCTCGGTGCCCAGGCCATCGGCGTCGCGCAGGGTGCGGCGAACCTCCGGGTCGTCCACGTAGCGGGCGATGTTCATCATCGCCTTGATCAGGCTGGCGTCGGTGAAGGGCTCCGGCGGGCGGGTCTCGCGGTCCTCCACGCCGGCGTCCTCGACGCGGCAAGCCTCGCCCTCGTCGAGCGGCGGCAGCGGCGGGGCCTCGTCGCGGGTGGTGAACAGCGGCTTCCAGCCGGGATCGAGGATCTCCTGGCCGCGGGCGCGGAACAGCTCACCGATGATGGTGAACTCGGCCTTCACCTCGCGGGTCGAGAGCGCAGGATAGAACTGGGCCAGCACGTTGCGCGCGATCAGCCGGAAGACGTCGGCCTCCTGGCGCGAGAGCGTCGCCGGATCGGCGGTCTTGCCAGTGGGCGCGAGGGCATGGTGGGCGCCGACCTGCTTGTCGTTCCAGGCCTTGGAGCGCTTCGAAAAGTCGGCGCCGGCGAGCCAGCCGCGCAGGGTGTCGTCGCCGGCGCAGGCGCCCTCGAGGGTGCGGCGGGCTCCGGCGAAGTGCTCCTCGGGCAGGTAGCGGCAGTCCGAGCGCGGATAGGTGATCAGCTGGTGGCGCTCGTAGAGGCGCTGACAGATGTCCAGCACCGCCTTGGCCGAGAGCCCGTGGCGGCGGGCGGCGTCGACCTGCAGCGCCGACAGCGAGTAGGGCAGGGGCGCGGCCTGGCGCTTGTCGCGGCGCTCGAGCTTGGTCAGCCGGCCCTCGGCGCCGGGCAGTCGCTCGGCCAGCGCGGCCGCCGGGGCGCGTTCGAGCAGTCGTCCCTGATCGTCCAGCAGATGCCCCTCACCGGGCGCCCACCAGGCCCTCAGGCGGCCGCGGGAAACCGCCAGATCGGCCCACAGCACGTAGAAGGGCTTGGGCGTGAAGTCGCGGATCTCGGCGTCGCGGCGTACCACCAGGCCCAGCACCGGCGTCTGCACCCGGCCCACCGAGAGCACGCCATCGTTCCCCGCCTGTCGGCCGATCAGCGTCCAGGCGCGGGTCAGGTTGATGCCGTACAGCCAGTCGGCCCGGGAACGGGCCTGGGCGGCGCGGTAGAGCGGCGCGTAGCGGGCGTTGTCCTCCAGCCGCGATAGCGCGCGTTTCACGGCCGGGGCGTTGAGGTCGCTGACCAGCAGTCGCGACACCGGCCCCTTCCAGCCCAGGTGCTCGATGACCTCCTGTACCAGCAGCTGGCCCTCGCGGTCGGGATCGCCGGCGTGCACGACCTCGCCGGCCTGCTTGAGCAGCCGGCGGATCACCGCGATCTGCCCCCTGGCCTTGGGCCGCGGGGCGAGTTTCCACTGCTCGGGCAGGATCGGCAGGGTATCGAGCCGCCAGCTCTTGAGGGCGGGATCGTAGGCCTCGGGCGGGGCCTGTTCCAGCAGGTGGCCGAGGCACCAGGTGACCGTGGTATCGCCGGCCACCAGGGCGCCGTCCTCGCGGCGAACGGCGGCGGGCAGGGCGTCGGCGATGGCCCGGGCCAGGCTCGGCTTCTCGGCGATGATCAGGCGCATGGGTCCTCGTCGTCGGCATCACGGTCGATGGAAGAAAGTATGGGAATTCTTACAGTATTTACCACGGGCCGCCAGGGGTAAGATGGGGCGACGCTGTACAATGCTTGTCACACTTTATCGGAGGGCGTGATAGATGCGCGAACGCGGCCGCACACGGCGCCTGCTGGGCCTGGGCACTCGTACCGGTGGGGCACTGCTGCGTACCCGACTGGGCGGGCAGGCCGACTGGCGTGCCCTCGGCGAGGCGCTGTTCGAGGGGCTCTCCGAGCTCAAGGGGCCGGCCATGAAGCTGGCCCAGGTGATGTCCCAGTGGGATGATCTGCTGCCGCCGGAGCTGGCCGACGAGCTGGCCCGGCTGCAGCGCCAGGCCACGCCGATGCCCTGGGAGTCCATTCAGGGCACGCTCGAGGCGCAGTACGGCGACCTGGAGGCGGTCTTCGCCGAGGTCGAGACCGCGCCCTTCGCCAGTGCCTCCATGGGCCAGGTGCACCGGGCGGTGACCCGAGATGGCGAGACGGTGGTGCTCAAGGTGCAGTACCCCGGCCTCGCCGAGGTGCTGGAGGGCGATCTCGCCCAGCTGCGTCGCCTGATGCGTCTGGGACGCTGGTTCAAGGTGCCCCAGGCGCGCCTCGATGCGCTGTTCGAGGAGCTCGCCGCCGGCCTGCGCGACGAGCTGGACTACCGGGCCGAGGCCGAGCACCTGGCGGGTTACCGGGCGCGCTATGCGCATCTCGACTCGCTGGTGATCCCCGAGCCGCTGACCGATCTCTGCGGGCCCCATGTGCTGGCGATGCGCCACGTGGCGGGCACGCCGCTGCGCGAGCTGGAGGATGCCGACGACGCCGTGCGTCAGCGGGTGGCCACGACCCTGGCCGACTGGCTGACCGAGGAGCTGTTCACCTTCGGCGAACTGCACGCCGACCCCCATGCCGGCAACTTCGCCGCCGATGACGAGGGTCGGCTGGTGATCTATGACTTCGGCGCCGTCATCCCGGTGCCTCGCGAGCGGCTGTCGGCGATGATGCGCCTGCTCGAGGCCACCCTGGCCGCGGACCCCATGGCCATGGATGCGGCGATGCTCGAGCTGGGCGGTCGCCAGGGCGAGGGCGCGCCCCTGGCGCTCTACCGCGAGGCCGCCGAGGCCGTGGGTCCGCTGTTCGCCCCCGGCGTCCAGGACTTCGGCGACGTACGCGTGCACCGCCGGCTGCGCGAGCTGAGCCCGCGGGTGTGGGCGGCCATGGATCGCCTGCAGCCGCCGGCGGACACCCTGCTGCTGTCGCGTACCCTGAACGGCCACTACTGGAACCTGGTGCGCCTCGGCGCGCGGCTGGACATGGATGCCCGGGTACGGCCCCTCTTCGCGCAGGTGTCGCGGTGAGCGGCTGCCAGCCCGGCCCGCGGCTGGTAGACTGTGCGGTTTTTCGGCAGGGGAGACGGCCATGCTGGCGGTATGGGTAGAACAGCTGCTGGGGTTCGCCTCGGGCGCCCTCAAGGCGATTCGCGAAGACGAGCGTTATCCGACGCTGATGGCCTGGGCGCGCGAGGAAGGTCCCAAGCTCACCGGGGACCCGGCCATGGCCCAGGCGCTGGCTCCGGAGCTGTGGTCGCAGACCCCGCTGGCGCGGCTGGACTTCGAGTGCGAGGCGCTGGCCCGCCCGGGGCGCAACGAGCCCTGCTGGTGCGACTCAGGGCGCAAGACCAAGCGCTGCTGCGGCGCCGTCAGCCTGCCGGGCGAGGTGCCCGATCACCTGATGTGGATGCTGTCGCTGCGCGAGTGGAAGGGCGATACCCTCAAGGCCGCGCTGGCCAGCGGCAAGGCGCCTGCCCAGGCGCTGCTCGAGGCCGGGCTGATCGCCGCCGAATCCGGCCAGCGCGGTCGCGCCCAGCAGATCCTCGAATCGCTGTTCGAGACCGCCGACTGGTCGCGCCTGCCGGAGCAGGCCGAGCCGGCCTTCGAGATCCTGGTCGATCTCTATCAGGAGCGAGGTTTCCATCGCAAGCGCGAGGCGCTGCTCGATGCGGTGCTCGATCGCGGCCCGCTGTTCCTGCGCGGCGTGGCGCTTGAGCGGCTGTGCCTGATGCATCTGGACAACGACGACCTGGACAGCGCCCGGGCCGCCTTCGTGCGGGCCCAGCAGGCGTTGCCGGACTCGCCGACCCTGGCCTACATCGAGGCCATGCTGCTGCTGCACGAAGGGCACGAGGAAGAGGCCCGGGAACGTTCGAGCTTCTGGTTCCGCCGCCTGTCCCGCCAGGGTGAGCTTGACCCCGACCAGCTGCAGTTCCTTTCCGACCTGGCCGACAATCCCGGCGCCACCCTGGCCGAGCAGCTGCTCAACGCCGAGGAGGACCTGGCCGAGCCGCTGGTGGCGCTGCAGGCGTTGCTCGAGTCGCTGGACGGGGCGCCTCGGCTTGACCTGCGCGTCGAGGAGGGCCAGCTGGCCTATCACCGCAGTGCCCGGGAAGACACCCTCTATGCCGCCTTCCGCGCGGTGTTCCCCGCCGAGGTCGAGAACGAGGCGCCGCTGGGCTTCGACGACGATCCCTGGCAGGCCGCCGGCGAGTGGCTGCCGGCGCTGTGCGCCCACCCCGAGTGGCTCGATTCGCCGGCGGTGGTGCAGTCGCTGGCGCTGGCGATGACGAGCCGCTTCGGCAGCCTGCCGTGGATGGCGCCGAGCCTCTTCGAGCCGCTGTCCGCGCGCCTGGAGGACTGGCTGGAGCAGGCGAGAGAGGCGAGAGAGGCGAGCCAGCAGTCCGCCGGCGAGGCGGCACTGGGCTGGGACGCCGCCGACAACGCGGTGCTGTTGCGCACCGGCCTGGCGCTGGTGGTGGGCATGGAACGCGGTGCACGGCAGCGCTCCCGGCGCCTGGCCGAGCGGCTGCTCGAGCTGGACGACCGTGACAGCCTGGGGCTGCGCGAACTGGTGCTCGACCAGCTGCTGCGCGAGGGTCGCGATACCGAGGCCCTCGCGCTCAGCGAGTCGGCGCTGGCCAAGCCGTCCGAGGACGAGGCGGTGCTGGGGCTGCTGATGGGGCGCGTGCTGGCATTGTACCGCCTGGATCGCGTCGACGAGGCCATCGAGGCCCTGGATGTCGCGCAGCGCCACAACGGGCACGCCCTGGCGCTGCTTTGCGCCGAGAACCCGCGTCCGCCCAGCCCGTCGGGCGACGGCACCGCGGCACCCGGCTCGCGGGCCGAGGCCTGGCAGTACCGCACCCTGATGCGCGACCAGTGGCGGGCCACCCCGGGGGCGCTGGAGTGGCTCGCCGGTCGGCTGGACTGAGCGGGCGCAATCGGCCTCAGGCCGTCGTCGGCGCCGGCGCCAGACGACGGTCTCGGCTGACCCAGACCGCCAGCGCGATGGCCGGCAGACCCAGTACCGAGGCCGCCAGGAAGAAGTCCGCATAGCCGTGGGCTTCGACCACCAGGCCGCCGAAGCCGCTCAGGAACTTGCCGGGCAGGGTCATCAGCGAGGAGAACAGTGCGTACTGGGTGGCGGTGTAGGCGCGTGAGGTCAGCCCCGAGAGGAAGGCGATGAATACCGCGCTGGCCAGCCCGTTGGAGAGGTTGTCGCCGACGATGGTGACCACCAGCATCGGCAGGCTGTCGCCGGCCAGCGAGAGGGCCACGAACAGCAGGTTGGTCAGGGCGGTGGCGGTGGCGCCGAGGATCAGGATCGGCCCCACGCCGTAGCGTGCCACCAGCAGGCCGCCCAGCAGACCGCCGCCGATGCTCATGGCGATGCCGAACACGTTGGTCACGTTGGCGATGGCCTCCAGGCTGAAGCCCAGGTCGATGTAGAGCGGATTGGCCATGGACGCCATGGCCAGGTCGCTGATCCGGAACACCGCCACGAAGGCCAGTAGCCATAGCGCCTTGAGCCCGTGCCGGCCGAAGAAGTCGGTGAACGGGCAGACTACCGCGCCGATCACCCAGGCGCCCAGGCGGCGCAGCCAGGCCGGTCGGCCGCGGCTGGCACGCAGGAAGGCCCGTACCCGTGGCTCGTGGATCAGCTGGGTGGCGAGCGCCTGGCGTTCGGGCTCCGGGCGCACCAGCACCGTCAGCATGCCCACTGCCATCAGCGCCGCCATCGCCAGGTAGGCGACGTGCCAGGACACCAGCGAGGCCAGGTAGAGCGCTCCCGCCCCGGCGGCGATCAGCCCGCCGCGATAGCCGATGATATAGGTCGAGGCCATGGCCGCCTGCAGATCCTCCGGCGCCGACTCGATGCGAAAGGCGTCGATGGAAATGTCCTGGGTCGCCGAGCCGAAGGCCACCAGCAGCGCGAACAGCGCCACCAGCGGCAGCTGGTTCGGCGGATCGAGACTCGACAGCCCCGCCAGTCCTGCGGCGATCATCGCCTGGGCCAGCAGCATCCAGCCGCGGCGCTGGCCGAGCCAGCGGGTCAGGCCGGGCAGCGCCAGGCGGTCGACCACCGGCGCCCAGAAGAACTTGATCGAGTAGAGGATGCCGATCCAGGCGAAGAAGCCGATCGCCGCCACCTCGACGCCGTCGCTGCGCAGCCAGGCCGAGAGAGTGGAGAACACCAGCAGGAAGGGCAGGCCCGCCGAGAAGCCCAGGAACAGCATTGTCAGTACCGGGGCGCGCAGATAGACCGACAGGGCGCTGCGCCAGCTGCGGTGCGCGGTGGGGGTCGGCATGGCGGGGCTCTCCTTGCGATGGGTCAGGTCACGCGCCGGGCCATCGATGCTAAGATGTCGCCCTCGACGGGGCCCGGTGACGCCGGCGGCGCGCGCCGCCGATTGTTGCAGAGCCCCGGCGCCGACACCAGCCAGAGACGATCGACGACATGCGAGATGACGACCTTTCTCTCGAGGGCGCCGAGGACGCGGTGCCGCGCTGGTATGCGATCCAGTGCAAGGGCGGCGAGTCCTTCCGGGCCGCCGAGCATCTGGGCAACCAGGGCTACGAGGTCTTCCATCCTGTTCTAGAAGTGCAGAAGAAGCGCCGAGGCAAGCTCGAATGGGTGAGCGAGCCGCTCTTCCCCTATTACCTGTTCATCCGCCTCGACCGGCTGGTCAGCAACTGGCGACCGATCCGCTCGACGCGGGGCGTGCTCAAGCTCGTGACCTTCGGCGGCGAGATGCCGGTGGCGGTCGGTGACGGGCTGATCGAGGCCCTGCGCCGCCAGGCCAGCCAGGATGACGACGACGTCGCTCACGTCTATTTCCGCGCCGGCGAGACGGTGGAGATCACCGAGGGGCCGTTCAAGGACCTCCAGGCGGTCTTCGCCAGTCACAAGGGCGAGGAGCGCGCCATCGTGCTGCTCAACATGCTGCATCAGCAGCAGCGCCTGGAAATGCCCGTCTCCCGGCTGCGCCGCCGCGACTGATACGATTCTCCTTTCATTTCCCCGTACCGGAGGTCCCATGACCATCGCCCCCCAGCGGGTCGTGATCCTGCACTACGTGCTGAGCGACGAGGACGGCCAGATCCTCGACGATTCCCGTGCCCGTCAGAAACCGCTCGAATACCTGCACGGCCACGATAACCTGATGGCCGGGCTGGAGCGCGCCCTGGCCGGCAGCGAGGCCGGCGCCGAGATCGAGGTGACCCTGGCCCCCGACGAGGCCTACGGTCGGCGCGACGAGGCGCTGGTGCGCGAGGTCGGCCGCGATGCCTTCCCGGTGCCCGACCTTGCCCCGGGCATGCGCTTCCAGACCCGTGGCGACGACGGCCCGGAGATCGTCACCGTGCTCGAGGTGCGCGACGACGGCGTGCGGATCGATACCAATCATCCGCTGGCCGGACGCACCCTGCACTATCGGCTTGAGGTACTGGAGGTGCGCGAGGCCACTCGTGCCGAGCTGGCCAAGGGCCATCCGCTGCCGCCAGGCACCACGCCGGACCAGGTGGAAGACAAGAAGGTGATCTGAGCGTTTGACCCGAGAGCGCCGGCCGCGTCCTCATCGGCGTGGCCGCGTGTTCCCCTCTTTCTCTCCCGCCCTGTCTTTCTCTCCCGCCCTGTCTTCCTTCCTCCCGTCCTCCCTTCTTGCTGCCCTTCAGCGCGATGCGGCACCGTTTCCGGGGCCGATGATCTTTCCTCGGGTACGTCGTGCGGTCGTGGAACTGACCTGGATCAAGCCCGTGCGGCCGGCAGGTGCGCACCGGGCGGCGCACTTGACGCAGATCAGCGTATCGCCCGTGTCGGGTCGCTAGAGTGGAGTCATCACATCGCGACGGGAGGCAAGCACCATGTACTGGGATGATGCCGTGATCTTCGGGCTTGCCACCGTCGGCATGATGATCGCCTTCATGGGCGGCTGGATTGCCTTCGTCATCCGCGACCACCATCGTCGCAACAAGAAGCGCTGATCCACCGTTCCACCGTCGTCAGGGGAGGGGGGATTCCCCCCACTAGGCCGACCCTTCGGGGCCGGCTTTTTTTTGTGCGTCGTCCGGGGAGAGGCTTGCTCAACGGTCGGCGGTCAGGCGTTCCGGCAGGCCGGGCGCCGCGGGCGTCCAGCGTCGGGCCAGGGCGCGCATCACTCGCTCGGGATACCAGGTCCTGCCCAGGCTGCCGTTGTAGCGGGCCAGGGCGCGGGTGAGATCGCCGTCCTCCACCGCCAGGTAGTGGGCCAGTATCGTGCAGCCGTAGCGCAGGTTGCGGATGGGGTCCTTGAGGTCGTCGGCGGGCAGCCCGAGCTCCCGGATCCAGAACGGCATGATCTGCATCAGCCCCACGGCGCCGGCCGAGGATACCGCCTCGGCGCGGAAGGCGCTCTCGACCTGAATGACCGACAGCACCAGCGAAGGCGGGAGGCCGGCCAGGCTCGCCTCCTGATGGATGCGGGCCAGCAGCGTCTGGCGACGATCGGCATCGGGCACGTAGCGCGCCAGGCGCGGTGCCATGTCGTTGATCCACTGGCGGGCCGCCCACACCTCGGCGGGCGAGCGCGGCGTCTGCCGGGCGCCGTCCAGGGTCGGGCGCAGCGTGGCGGGGGGCGGCGGCAGGGCCTGAACCACCGGCGCCCGGTCCAGGACCGGGCGCGCGGAGAGGGCATCGAGGAAGTCGCTGCCCGTCGGGCCCTCGAGCGGCTGGGCGGCGAGCGGCGTCGCCAGCAGCAGGGAGGCGGCCGCCGCCAGGGCGGCCGTCAGACGCCGCTTACCGGGCGTCGATCTTCTCGCGCAGGAAGGCGAGGATGTCCCCGGCGGGGACCATGGTGGCGTCGCTGTCACGGCGTCCCTTGTACTCCAGTTCACCCTTGTCCAGCCCGCGGTCGCCGACCACCAGGCGATGGGGAATGCCCATCAGTTCCTGGTCGGCGAAACGCACGCCGGGGCGCAGGTCGCGATCGTCGAGCAGCACGTCGAAGCCGGCGGCGCTGAGCTCCTGATAGAGACGCTCGCTTTCCTCGCGCACGCGCTGCGACTTGTGAGCGTTCATCGGCACCACGGTGACGTGGAAGGGCGCGATGGCGTCCGGCCAGATGATGCCGCCGTCGTCATGGTTCTGCTCGATGGCGGCGGCCACGACCCGGCTTACCCCGATACCGTAACAGCCCATCCAGGGGTGCGCGGCCTTGCCGTTGGCGTCCAGTACGGTGGCATTCATCGCTTCGCTGTACTTCTGGCCCAGCTGGAAGACGTGCCCGACCTCGATGCCGCGCTTGATCGACAGCGTGCCCTGGCCGTCCGGGGAAGGATCGCCCTCGACCACGTTGCGCAGGTCGGCGACCTTGGGCAGCGGCAGGTCGCGCTCCCAGTTGATGCCGAAGTAGTGCTTGCCGTCGACGTTGGCGCCGGCGCCGAAGTCGCTCATCATCGCCACGCTGCGGTCGATGACGACCGGCATGTCGAGGTTCACCGGGCCCAGCGAGCCGGGGCCGGCGCCGGCCGCCGCGCGGATCTCTTCCTCGGTGCCCATGGTCAGCGGGCTCGCCACCTCGGGCAGGTTCTCGGCCTTGACCTCGTTGAGCTCGTGGTCGCCGCGCACCAGCAGCGCGATCAGGCCGCCCTCGGTGGCGTGCACCATCAGCGTCTTGATGGTCTTCTCGATCGGCAGGCCGTGCTGCTCGACCAGCGCGGCGATGGTCTTGGCATCCGGCGTGTCGACCAGGCGCAGCTCCTCGCTCGGGGCGGCGCGCTCGCCTTGGGGCGCCAGCGCTTCGGCCTTCTCCATGTTGGCGGCGTAGTCGGACTCGGTGGAGAACACGATGTCGTCCTCGCCGGAGTCGGCCAGCACGTGGAACTCGTGGGAGCCGGTGCCGCCGATGGAGCCGTTGTCGGCGATCACCGGGCGGAAGTCGAGCCCCAGGCGGGTGAAGATGCGCACGTAGGTGTCGTACATCACCTGATAGGTGTCCATCAGCGAGGCTTCGTCGATGTGGAAGGAGTAGGCGTCCTTCATCACGAACTCGCGGGAGCGCATCACGCCGAAGCGCGGGCGGATCTCGTCGCGGAACTTGGTCTGGATCTGATAGAAGTTCGACGGCAGCTGCTTGTAGCTGGCGATCTCGCGGCGCACCAGGTCGGTGATCACTTCCTCGTGGGTCGGCCCGACGCAGTAGTCGCGCTCGTGGCGGTCCTTGAGGCGCAGCAGCTCGGGCCCGTACTGGTCCCAACGGCCGGATTCCTGCCACAGCTCGGCGGGCTGCACGGCCGGCATCAGCACTTCCTGGCCACCGGCGCGATCCATCTCCTCGCGGACGATGCGCTCGACCTTGCGCAGGGTGCGAAGGCCCAGCGGCAGCCAGGTGTAGAGCCCCGAGGTCAGGCGGCGGATCATCCCCGCGCGCAGCATCAGCTGATGGCTGACCACTTCGGCGTCGGCGGGCGTTTCCTTGAGGGTGGAGATCAACAGTTGCGTGGCGCGCATGGGTCGCGGATATCCTCGAAAGCGTCATATAGAGGGGGGGGCCGACCGGATATGAGCGGCCCGAATTGAACGGCATTGTACGACCAAGCGCGAGTGGCGGCAAAAGCGACGCGAGGCGCCGGCGCGGCTACGCCTTTGGTCGAAGGCGGGCGGACATGTGTAGCTGGCAATCTATTAGCGTGAAATGATTAAGCTAGGCCGCCGGTCGCTTCCGACGGTTCCTTCCCCACCGACGAGGAGATTGCAGGCGTGTACGACGACGATCGCATCCGGCAGCGCTGCCGCTGGCCGCAATGGCATGACAGGCTCCGTTCGGCCGAACAGGCCGCGGCGCTGATCGAGGATGGCATGACGGTCGGGATGAGCGGTTTCACCCGGGCCGGCGAAGCCAAGGCGGTGCCGCTGGCGCTGGCCGAGCGGGCCGCCCGCGATCCGCTGTCGATCACCCTGATGACCGGGGCGTCGCTCGGCAACGACCTGGACCGCCTGCTCACCGAGGCCAACGTGCTGGCGCGGCGCATGCCGTTCCAGGTGGATACCACCCTGCGCCGGGCGATCAACGACGGGCGGGTGATGTTCATGGACCAGCATCTGTCCGAGACCGTCGAGCTGTTGCGCAACCACCAGCTCGCCGATCTGGACGTGGCGGTGGTCGAGGCCTGCGCGATCACCGAGGACGGCGGCATCGTGCCGACCACCTCGGTGGGCAATTCGGCCAGCTACGCGCTGCTGGCCGACAGGGTGATCGTCGAGCTCAACCTGGCCGCGCCCGCCGAGCTCGAGGGCATGCACGACATCTTCGTGCCGGCCATGCGCCCGACGCGTCCGCCGATCCCGGTGGTGGCGCCGGACTCGCGCATCGGCACCACCGCCATTCCCGTCGACCCGTCACGCATCGCCGCCATCGTGGTCACCGAGGGCCAGGACAGCCCCTCCACCGTGCTGCCGCCGGATGCCGATACCGCGCGCATCGCCGAGCACCTGATCGGCTTCTTCGCCGACGAGGTCGAGGCGGGGCGCCTGACGCCGTCGCTGCTGCCATTGCAGGCCGGCATCGGCAGCATGGCCAACGCGGTGATGTGCGGCCTGGCCGAGGGGCCCTTCGAGCACCTGAGCATGTACTCCGAGGTGCTCCAGGACTCCACCTTCGACCTGCTCGACGCCGGCAAGCTCGATTTCGCCTCCGGCTGCTCGATCACCCTCTCCGAGGCCTGCGGCGAGCGCGTCTGGCCGCGCCTGGCCGAGTACCGCGACCGCCTGGTGCTGCGGCCCCAGGAGCTCTCCAACCATCCGGGCATCGTGCGCCGGCTCGGGGTGATCGCCGTCAACACCGCGCTGGAGGCCGACATCTACGGCAACGTCAACTCCACCCACGTGAACGGCTCGAAGATGATGAACGGCATCGGCGGCTCCGGCGACTTCGCCCGCAACGCCCAGCTGTCGGTGTTCGTCACCAAGTCGGTGGCCAAGGGCGGGGACCTGTCGAGCTTCGTGCCCTTCGCCAGCCACGTCGACCACACCGAGCATGACGTCGATATCCTGGTCTCCGAGCACGGCCTGGCCGACCTGAGGGGGCTGGCGCCGCGGGAGCGCGCCGAGGTGATCATCGAGCGCTGCGCCGATCCGCGCTATCGCCCGGCGCTGCGCGACTACTTCGCCAGGGCCTGCGAGCGCGGCGGGCACACGCCGCACTGCCTGGAATCGGCGCTGTCCTGGCATCTGGCCGCCCAGCGTGACGGCCACATGCGCTCGCTGATCGAGCAGGTCGAGCCGCGCTCGGCCTGACGCCGCGCGCGAATCCCTCCTCCGGGTGGCCGCGGCTGGATGCCATCCACCGGATCTTTCCGGAGCACCGGCTGCGTTCCTCCAAGGTCGCCGCCTTCGTCGACGACCTGATGGCGCGGCGCGAGCGGCTGTCGCCGCGCCTGGAGGCGGGCGGATGAAACGCTAGGCCAAAGACTCACGGGCGACGCCCGTGGCCAGGCAGGCGTCCTGCAGGGACCAGTCGGCGTGGTTGTTGACCTGGCCGTGGTCGCGCAGGGCGCGGATCGCGGCCAGATCGAGGCGGGCCAGCTGCCAGCCCGGCGTGGCGTCCCGGGCCTGGGTCAGCACGCCGTCGGGCGGGAAGCCGTGGTCGCAGGGCGTGTAGACGCCGGCCCGGCCGATGTTGATGTCCACCGCCGGTGACCACAGCGCCTCGCCCACCGTGGGCGAGTGCACGATCGCCACCTGCTGCTCGATGGCGCGGGCCTGGGCGCTGAGCCGCACGCGCTGGAAGCCGGCCTCGGTGTCGGTGCAGCTCGGTACCAGCAGCAGCTCGGCGCCGGCGTCCACCAGCGCCCGGGCCAGCAGCGGGAACTCGCTGTCGTAGCAGATCAGCACGCCCAGCCGCCCGGCCGGGGTGTCGAAGACCCTGAGGCCGTGGCCGGCTTCCACGCCCCATTCGTCGTTCTCGAAGCGCGTCATCACCTGCTTGTCCTGATGGCCCAGATCGCCGTCCGGGCCGCACAGCCAGGCGCGATTGACGAAGCGACCGTCATCCAGCCGCCAGGGCAGGGAGGGAGCGAGCAGGGTCACGCCATGCGCGCGGGCAAGCTCACGCCAGGTCTCGACGAAGGCCACGCGCCAGGGCTGCAGGCCGTGCAGTTGGGCCGCCAGGTCGCCCTGCTGGGCCTCTGGCAGCAGCGAGGCCAGCTCCATGGCGCCGTACTCGGGGAACACCAGCAGCTCGGCGCCGCGGCTGGCGGCATCCTGCACCCAGCGTGCGGCCTTGGCCTGGAAGTCGGCGAAGTCGGCGAACGCCTCGATGGGATACTGGGCGGTCGCCACGGTCACCGTCGGGCGGTGGTTCTCGCTCATGAGTCCAGGGCCTTGAGCCAGAAGATCATCGGCTTGGCGGTCTCCTCGTCGGCATCGATGTCCTTCCAGCTGAAGGTGGTCGAGAGCGACGGCGTGCGGCGATAGCCCCAGGCGTTCCAGAAGTCGTGCAGCGGCCGGTAGTCGTCCGGCTTGAGCGGATGGTCGATCGGGCGTTCCACGGCGCAGAAGGCCGCATGGCCGAAGCCCTCGCTTTCGGCGTGGCTCTCGCGGGCCTCCATGAAGGCCTTGCCGATGCCGCGGCCGCGGTATTCGGGCAGCAGCACCGACTCGCCGTAGTAGAAGACGCCTTCGGGGCGGTAGCCGGCGGCCTCGAAGGGCGCGCGGAAGTCATCGACCTCGTCGTCCAGCGGCTGGCCGGTAGCCGCGCCGACCAGGGTGTCGCCATCGAAGGCCAGCACGAAGAAGCTTTCCGGGTTGGCGGCGTAGCGCTCGAGGTAGCTGGCCTCGTAGGCCTCGTCGCCGTCGTAGAGATAGGGGAAGTCACGGAAGACCCGGATGCGCAGCTGGGCCAGGGCTGGCAGGTGCGGGGTGATGTCGCGTCCCCGGCAGATGGATAGGGTCGGGTTCGCCATGGGCTTGCTCCAGGGAGGAAAATTGTTATTGGGTCGCGGCACCCTAGCAGATGCGCCCGGGCTGACGCAGTGCGGCGGCGACGCCAGCGGTGCCGAGCGCGACATGGCTCAGGTGACGTTGCTCGCGGCGCGCCAGCGACCGATGGTCAGGGCGACCAGGCCGGCCACGAGGCCCCAGAAGGCCGAACCGATGCCGCCCGGCGCGATGCCCGAAGCGGTGACCAGGAAGGTGAGCAGGGCGGCGTCTCGCTGGGTGGCATCGCCCAGGGCGTCGGCCAGCGACGCGCCGAGGGTCGGCAGCAGTGCCAGGCCGGCGATGGCGACCACCAGCTCGCCGGGCAGCGCGGCGAACAGCGAGCTCACGGTGGCGCCGAACAGCCCCAGCAGCAGGTAGAAGCCGCCCGCCGCGACCCCGGCGGCGTAGCGTCGCTGCGGGTCGCGATGGGCCTCCGGGCCCTGGCAGACCGCGGCGCTGATTGCCGCCAGGTTGAGCGCGAAGCCGCCGAAGGGCGCCAGCGCCAGGCCGGCGAGCCCGGTGCCGCCGACCAGCGGCGAGATCGGCGGCTGGTAGCCGGCGGCGCGCAGGGCGGCCACGCCGGGCAGGTTCTGGGAGGCCATGGTGACCACGAACAATGGGATGCCGACGCCGATCAGCGTGCCGAGATCGAAGCTCGGCGCCGTATACGCCGGCACCGCCAGCGCCGGGGTGATGGCGCCCAGATCCAGCAGGCCCTGGGCCTGGGCCACCAGGCCGCCCACGGCCAGCACCAGCGGGATGGCATAGCGCGGCCACAGCCGCTTGGTCACCAGATAGGTCAGCCCCATCGCCAGCGGCAGCACCAGCCGGTGCTCCACGGTCATCACCAGATCGAGCCCGAAGCGCAGCAGCACGCCGGCCAGCATGGCCGAGGCCAGTGCCCGCGGCAGGCGGTGCATCAGCCGCTCGAACAGCCCGGTCACGCCGCACAGGGTGATCAGCAGCGACGAGAACAGGAAGGCCCCGATCGCCTCGCTCATGGGCAGCCCCGGCAGGCTGGTGGCGAGCAGCGCCGCGCCCGGGGTCGACCAGGCGGTGAGCAGCGGCATGCGATAGCGCAGCGAGAAGACCAGGGTGGTGACGCCGGAGCCGATGCCCAGCGCCCACAGCCAGGAGCCGATCTCGGCCTGGCTGGCGCCGGCCGCCTCGGCGGCCTGAACGATGATCGCCGCCGAGCTGGAATAGCCGATCAGCACGGCGATGAAGCCGGCGGTGAGGGTCGACAGGCTGCTGTCGCGCCACAGCGAGGAACGCTCGGCGGTGGTGGGGCTCGGCGTCGGCCGGCTTGGCGTGGACATGACAGGGGCTCCGGAAGCGTGTGCGCTATAACGTACGATGGCGCCACCCTAGCACCGTGCGCTATAGCGCACAAATGGGCAGGCACGCCGCGGCGGCCGCGCTACAATGGCGCCTTCCATCTATTCGAACGAGCTATCAGAACGATCTATCAAGAACTGTCGGAACGCGACCGGGAGAGGCCGATGCAGGAGATCTCGCAGCATATTGCCGAGCGGCTCAGGACGCTGCGCCGCGCCGAGGCCTGGAGCCTCGATCGCACCGCCCGGGAGACCGGGGTCAGCAAGGCCATGCTGGGCCAGATCGAGCGCGGCGAATCGAGTCCCACGGTGGCAACGCTGTGGAAGATCGCCAGCGGCTTCCGCGTGCCGTTCTCGGGCCTGTTCGAGCCCGAGGCCGTCGCCCCGGATGCTGGCGTGGCCGGTGCCGCTCATCAGGCCGCGCCGGCCTCCGAGGGCGATGCCGTCGGGATGTCGGCGGTGCCGCTGTTCGCCTTTGACCCCGTGCTCGGCTTCGAGCTGCTGGTGGGGACCCTGGCCGCGGGCGCGGTCAGCGAGTCGGCGCCCCATGCCCCGGGCGTGGTCGAACATCTGGTGGTGGTCGAGGGCGAACTGGAGGTGCGGGTGGACGGCGTCTGGCGGCGTCTGACGGCGGGCGAGGGGCTGCGCTTCGCCGCCGACCGGCCCCACGCCTATCGCAACCCCGGGTCGGGGCCGGTGCGCTTCCACGATGTCATCCACTACCCCCGCGGCGCTGGCGTCACCCCGGGTGTCACCGCTGACAGGGAACCCGGCGAGGCGAGCGCGGGATCGGACAGCGCCTCGGGGCGGTAGCGGGCGAGCAGCGCCCACAGCCGAACGGCAGTGTCGGCGTCCGGCCGACCGCGATGGTCGGCGGGCCGATAGCGCATCTGGAAGGCTCGCAGTGCGCCCCGGGTCGCGCGATCGAACTCGCCGCTCGGTGTGACCGCATAGCCCCAGGCCGCCAGCGCCCGCTGCAGGGTGGCGAGCGGCGGCGGGCCCGCGGCGAAGAGGCGACGGTAGCGGGCCAGGTCGGCTTCCAGCGGCCAGGTGCCGATGCCGGCCGCGTACAGGCGCCGCCAGGGAAAGGCCGGCCCCGGATCGATCTTGCGCGTGGGCGCGATCTCGGCGTGGCCGAGCAAGTTGGTGGGGGCGATGTCGTGGCGCGCGATCAGGTCCCTGAGCAGGGCGATCAGCGCCGTGATCTGGTCGTCGGGGAAGGGCGCCCAGGCTACCGTGGGGGCGGTCTCGATGGGCGTGCGATCCGGCCCGGCGTTGACCAGCTCGATGCCCAGCGAGCTGTCGTTGAGGTGGCTGCGGCCCGCCCAGGCGCTGGCGCCGGCGTGCCAGGCGCGGCGCGACTCGTCGACCAGGCGATAGATCCGGGGCGCGCCGAGATCCCGGCCGGACTGGCGCGGCACCAAGTAGTGGGCGCTGACGCGGGGCCCGGTGAGAATCTCCAGTGAGGTCGCCTCGTCCTCGTCGGTGTAGTGCAGCACCAGAAAGCGCACCCGGCTGGAGTGGGCGCGGGACGAATGGCTGTCATCGATCGTCACGCCGGTGGGTTCGACGGGGCGTTGGCCACCGGCGCAGCCGCTCAGCAGCAGGACGAGCAACAGGCAGGGCAGTGTCCCGAATCGCATGGCTCAGGCCGTCCAGGGCAGCTGCCGCACCGCCAGCCCCAGCGCCAGGGTGGCGGTGACGCTGAGCAGGGTGCCCAGCAGCACGTACTCGGTAAGCTTGCGGTCGCGGCGGGCGCGCAGATCGCCGAAGCGCAGCACCGACTTGGCGGTGAGCAGAAAGCCCACCGCGGTCAGTTCGTCGAGCACCACCAGGGTCAGCACCAGCAGCCGTTCGAGCATGCCGATGCGAGCCCCGGCGGCGACCAGGGTGCCGGGGTCGGTGACCTCCTCGCTCCAGGGGCGCATGGCCAGCGCGATGGCGATGGCCATGGGGCGGGTGACCAGCAGATAGGCGAGACCGTGCGCCATCACCTCGGGGCGGGCCAGCCAGTCGGCCGCCGCGGCGAGCGGTGCCAGGCTGCCCAGCGAGGCCAGCCAGACGCCGACCAGCACGGCCAGGTGCAGCGCCTGATCGAGCAGGAACCAGCACAGCCGCCGCGGGTCCAGGTGCGCCTTGCCCAGGTCGATCAGCGCGTGGCTGGCGGCGATGGTCACCGACCAGGCCGCGGCGGCGAGCGGATCGATGCCGGCGACGACCAGCACCGCCAGGGCCAGCAGCCCGTGCACTCCGGCATGCAGGTAGAGCACGCCGGCACGGGCCTTGTCGCGCTGGCGCGCCTCGACCCAGCGCCGAGGCTGGAGCAGGAAGTCGCCCACCAGGTGAGCGATGATCAGGGCGAACAGCGTCGTCAGGGCCATGGCGGTCATGGCGTCGCCTCCTCGTCGGCGAGCGATGCGCGGAAATGCGTCAGGGTGTCGGCCAGCAGGGGCCAGCGGGCGGCGCGCAGGCGCTTGTGGACGCTGGGCTGGCGAATGCCCAGCCGCTCGGCCAGTGCCTGCTGGGTGAGGTCCTCGGTCAGTCGCAGGCCGACCGCCTCGGCGGCGCGGGGCGACCAGTCGGCCAGCATGGCGTCGAGATGGCGTACCAGCAGTGCCTCGCAGGAGCCCTCATCGACGTCGGTATGCCGCAGGGCGAGGTGCGCCTCCGACGCATCCAGCGCGTCCAGTGCCTGGCCGGAGGCGACGAAGACCGGGCCGTCGGCGGAGGCCAGCGCCTGGCCGGGCCGCCAGTCGTCGTGCCCCACCGCGACGGCGAGCCGGGCGTCCCAGCGGTGTCCGGTCTCGGAGTGCGCGATCAGGGCGGCGCGCAGCGCCACGGCCGCCTCCAGTGCTGCCTCGGCCCGGGCGATGGCGAGCTGGAAGCCGTCGCCGCGATAGCGCTGATAGTCGCCCTCGTGGCGCTCGGCGAGGTCCGTCAGGGTCGTCTCGAGCACCTGATGAAGGCGCTGGCCCTCCTCGAGGCGGCGCGAGTCGATGATGTCGCCGGTGATGACGGCGAGGCGTGTGGCCATGGGGGCTCCCGAGGACGGCGGTCATGCCTCAGGATAGATTCTCGAGGCTATTTTTCAATGTAATAGCCTCATAAGGCTATATTTAGGCGCCTCACGCCTCACGCCTCACGCCTCACGCCTCACGCCTCACGCCTCACGCCTCGCCCGAGCCCGGCGAGCGATAGGCCTCGACCAGCGTGGCCGGATCCGCCTCGCCGTGCCCGCGGGCGGCATGACCGCGCATCAGCTGGGCGGCCAGCGCCCCGGTCAGCCGTGCGAAGTCTCAACGAGGCGTCCACTGTTGATGGGCAGGTCCAGATGGGGAGTGCCTGAATCAGGACGTGAATAGCGCCCGGCCTGGAACGGCCGGGCAGGCGGGATCAGGCTGCCTTGTTGCGACGGCGCTGGCGATACTGGTCGGCGACCACGGCGGCCACGATGATGGCGCCCTTGACGATGTCCTGGTAGTAGGCATCGACGCCAAGGAAGGTGAAGCCTGAAAGCATGACGCCGAGGATCAGGGCGCCGATCACTGTGCCGGTGACGCGGCCGTAGCCGCCGGCCAGGCTGGTGCCGCCGATGACGGCTGCAGCGATAGCGTCGAGTTCGTACATCAGGCCCATGCCGGCTTGGCCGGTTCCTGCGCGTGCCGAGGCCACGACGCCGGCCAGGCCGGCCAGCAAGCCGCCGATGGCGTAGACCAGCACCAGGTGGCGCCGCACGTTGATGCCGGACACCCGGGCCGCCTGGGGGTTGGCGCCGATGGCGTAGGTATACTTGCCGTAGCGGGTGTATTTGAGGGCGATGTGGAAGATCACGGCGACCGCGAGAAAGATGATCACCGGATTGGCGCCGGAGCCGATCCAGGTGAACTGCTCGGTCAACATGCTGACCGGCTGGCCGTCGGTATAGGCCCGGGCCAGGCCGCGGGCGCTGACCATCATTCCGAGGGTGGCGATGAAGGGCGGAATCACCGCGAACGAGATCAGGGCGCCGTTGACCAGGCCACACAGGGCGCCGACCAGCATCCCGGCGACGAGCGGGACGATCCAGGGCATGTCGGTCAGGGCCGGGTAAACGGCACGCACGTACTCCGACTGTTGCGCCAGGCTGGCCGTGACCATGGCCGTCAGGGCCAGTACTGACCCGGACGACAGGTCGATGCCGCCGGTGATGATGATCTGGGTCACCCCGATAGCGATGATACCGATGATCGACATCTGCAGGATCATGATCAGCAGTCGCTGCGGGTTCATCAGGAATGAATCCCCGCGCACGATCCAGCCGATGATCTCGAAGAGCACGGCGATACCGACGAGTACCAGCAGGATGCTGACCTCGGTCGGGACCTTGCGCTTACGTTTCTTGACCACCTCAAGCGGTTGAGAGGTGTCCGGCATGTCGTTTGCGTTAGCCATGATGTTCACTCGTTGTTGTTGATCTCGATGTGTATCAGGCGCTCTCGGCCGGTGGCGTCACCGGCGAGGAAGCGAGTTCCATGATGTTGACCTGGTCGGCGTCGCCGCGGTCGAGGAAGCCGGTGGTCCGGCCTTCGTGCATCACCATGATGCGGTCGCTCATGCCGATGACCTCGGGCAGCTCGGACGAGATCATGATCACCGCGACCCCTTGGCCGGCGAGCTTGCTGATCAGCTTGTGGATCTCGGCCTTGGCGCCTACGTCGATGCCGCGGGTCGGTTCGTCGAGGATCAGGATGCGCGGATTGGTCATCAGCCAGCGGCCGATCAGCACCTTCTGCTGGTTACCGCCGGAGAGGTTGCCGATGCGCTCGTCGAGGCTGGGGGTCTTGACCCTCAGCAGCTCCTTCATTGCGCTGCACTCTTGTTCGAGGCGACCCTGTTCGACGAAGGCGCTTCGGGTGTAGCCATCGCGCAGCACGGCCATTTCCATGTTTTCGATCACCGACAGCCCCAGAAACAGGCCGGTCTCCTTACGGTCCTCGGTGAGCAGGGCGAGGCCCCGCAGCATGGCCTGGTGGGGAGAAGAGATCACCGTCTCCTGGCCGTCGATGGCGATGCTGCCGCCGGTGGCCGGCGTCACGCCGAAAAGCGTCTCGGCCACGTTGGTACGGCCCGAGCCGACCAGGCCGGCGATGCCGAGAATCTCGCCGGCGCGCACATCGAAACTGATGTCCTCGAAGATGCCCTCCAGCGCCAGGTTCCTGACCGAGAGCACCACGTCGCGGATCGGGACCTCCTCCTTGGGGAACATCTGGGTGACCTCGCGTCCCACCATCAGCTTGATGATCTCGTCGGAGGTCAGATCGCTGGCCGGAGCGGCATGGATGAACTGGCCGTCTCGGAACACCGAGATGTCGTCGGCGATCTCGAAAACCTCGTCCATCTTGTGGGTGATGTAGATGATGCCCTTACCCTGGGCCTTGAGGTCGGCGATGATGCGGAACAGGTGCTCCACTTCGCGGTCGGTCAGTGCCGAAGTGGGTTCGTCCATGATCAGCACGTCGGATTCATAGGAGACCGCCTTGGCGATCTCGATCATCTGACGGCCGGCCACGCTGAGGTGGCGCACCTCGGTCTCCGGGTCCATATCGATGCCCAGGCGCTCGAACAGCTCCTCGGTCATCCGGTTCATCCGGCGATGATCGACCAGCCCCAGCACATTGATCGGCTCGCGGCGGATCCAGATGTTCTCGGCAATGGTCATGAAGGGCATCAGGTTGAGCTCCTGATGGATCATGGCGATGCCGGCCTCGAGGGCATCCAGCGGCCCGTTCAGGCTCAGGGGCTTGCCATGCAGGCGGACCTCGCCCCGGTCGGGGATGTAGATGCCGGCAATGATCTTCATCAAGGTCGACTTGCCGGCCCCGTTCTCGCCCATCAGGGCGTGTACGGTGCCTGGCCGGATCCTGAGCTGGACGTTATCCAGGGCGACGACGCCGGGGAAGGTCTTGCGGGCGTCGACGACCTCCAGCAGGTAGCGATCGGCGCCGCCGTGGGGGTCTTGTCGTGTGTTCATCGTTGCCATGTCGCACGCTCCGACGATGTTCGCGTTGCCCCGCCCGGTGGGACGGGGCTGGCGGCATCAGTTGAGGAAGTCGTCGAGGTTCTCGGGAGTGACCAGCTGGAAGGGGACCATGTTGATGTCGTCCACGGGCTCGCCGTTGACCATGTCGATGGCGGCCTGAACGGCGCCGCCGCCTTGGCCTTCCGCGTCCTGGAAGACGGTGACGGCCAGCTCGCCCCGCTGCATGGATTCGAGCGCATCGCGGGTGGCATCGATGCCGCCGACCAGGATCTCGTCGGGTGAGATCCCGGACTGTTTCATGGCGATCAGCGCGCCCAGGGCCATCTCGTCGTTGTTGGCGGCGACGGCGTCGATCTGCTCGCCGCCGACGATCCAGTTGTTCATCAGATTGATGGCATCGGTGCGCTGATAGTCGGCGGGCTGCTCGGCAACGATGTCGAGATCGGGATACTCCGCGGCGACCTCCTTGACCCCGTCCCAGCGCTTGTGGGTGGCCCCGGACGATAGCTCGCCGAGCATCACGGCCACGTTGCCCTTGCCGTCAAGCCGCTCGGCGATGGCCTCCATCTGCAGCGTGCCCGAGAGTTTCTGATCCGAGCCGACGAAGACGACGTTGTCGTTGTCCAGGTCGTTGCCTTCTGGCTGGCGGTTCACGTAGACCAGCGGGATGCCATGGTCGACGGCGGTCTTGGTCATCATCTGGGTGGCGGCGGTATCCACCGGGTTGATGATGATGGCATCGACGTCCTGCGCGGCCAGTGTCTGGATCTGACTCAGCTGGCGGCCGATGTCGCCCTGGGCGTCCAGGAACTGGATGTCGTGGCCCTGTGCTTCCGCCCCGGCCTGCATGGCGTTGCGCATGGTGGTGAGGAAGTTGTCGTCGAACCAGGCCACCGACGCGCCGATGGTGGCGGCCATGGCAGAAGAGCTGCAGGCAGCGAATAGGGCGGTACCAAGGAATAGGCGTTTCATGGAGGGTCTCCCGAATATTGTTCGTTATGCTCGCGGCTGGCATGCCGTTAGGAGTGAGGAATCCCGTAGAATCCTATTTGGAATCTAGATTCCAAAATCAATAAATGCAAAAGAAATATTCTATACTTTGGTATTAATGGAATTTTTGTTTCTTTTTTGGGTGGAGCCGAGTGCTGGCCGATACGGGGGCTGGACACAAAAAACCCCGCCGAGGCGGGGAAAACGTCAATTCGGAGAAATTGACGCGGAGAGAAGCCAGTAAAGAGTTGAGTTACTGATGGGCAATCCAATCGTGAGCAGGATCGTTCTGGAACTTCCACTTGCGTTTAGGGCCGGCCATCACGTTGAGATAATAGAGCTCGTAGCCGTGGGGGGCTCCGACCGGATGGTAGCCGCGCGGTACCATCACGCAGCAGCCGTTCTCGACTGCCATGGTCTCGTCCAGGCTGCGGTCATCGGTGTAGACCCGCTGGAAGGCGAAGCCCTGGGAGGGGTTGAGGCGGTGGTAGTAGGTCTCCTCGAGGATCGACTCTTCGGGCAGATTGTCCACGTCGTGCTTGTGCGGGGGGTAGCTGGACCAGTTGCCCGGGGGGGTGTAGACCTCCACCACCAGCAGGCCGTCGGCCGGCTCGGTCTCCGGCAGGATGTCCTGGATGTGGCGGGTATTGGTGCCGCTGCCGCGAGTGCTCTGCTGGATCTGGTCGGGGGCGATCAGCCGGGGCGCGTGGTTGCCGTGCCCCGGGGCACTGCAGACCGCGAGTTCCATGTCGGTGGTCGCCTCGACCTCGAAGCCGACGCCATCGGGCAGGTATACCGCATAGGGTGGCACCTTCTCGAAGATGTCCATGCGCTCGCCGATATCTTCCCAGCGATGCTCGCCGCAGCTCACGGTGGCGCGACCGGTGAGAAGCACCAGGCAGTGTTCCCGGTTGCCAGTGTTGGCCTCCAGGCGCTGGCCTTTGGTCAGCTGGTGGATGCGGAAGCCGACGTGCTCCCAGCCGGCGGATTCCGGCGTGATGTCGAGTACCGTGCCCTGATCATCGGGCGCGTGAGGGCGTACCAGCAGTGAAGTCATGGGGCGCTCCTGTCGAGTTCAGTGAGTGTCATCCAGCGGTGTATTGCCTGCCTGCTGCGCAGGGGCGCCGTCGTCGTGTTCCAGGACGACGGCGAATCGGATCTTGGATTACTGGGACCGCGCGGGTGCTGCCGGCGGTACGGGGCGTTGGCCGGGTCAGGCCTGTGCCTCGTCGCCATCACGGCCGGAACGGTCGCGGGCCTTGTCCTGGCGCATTCCCAACGCGATGGCCAGGGTTTGGGTCAGGCAAAGCGAGGCCGTCAATCCGCGGAAGCTCTTGACCTCTGCCTCGTGTACCACCAGTGAGACATCGGCGATGCGAGCCAGCGGGCTGAGGCTCGAGTCGGTGATCACCACCAGCGGGATACCGCGTTTTCGGGCCTCGTCTGCCACCTCGCGGGATTCGGGAGCATAGGGCGAGAAACTGACCACCATCAGGGCGTCCTGAGGCTCGATGTTGCGCACCTGCTCGCCGTACATGCCACCCAGGCCATTGACCAGGTAGGTGCTTTTTTCGATGTGATGCAGGGCGTAGGTCATGTAGCTCGCGACCACGAAGCTGCGTCTCGCCCCCATTACGTGAATGGCACGCGCCTGCTCGAAGATGTCCAGAGCTCGCTCCAGGTGCCGGGGGTCAATGTTGCCCGGTAGCTGATCGAGCACCTCACGGTTGGCCTCGGCAAACTCCCACAGCAGCTGGGTGCTGTCCGGTGTCTCGCCGGTGGCTGAGCGCACGGCGCGAATGCGCTCGCTGTAATTGGGTAGCTCGTCCACCAGTCGCGAGCGAAACAGCTGCTGCATTTCGGAGAAGCCCGAGAAGCCGAAATGGTTGGCGAAACGGATCAGCGTCGACGGCGTGACACTCGCCCTCTCGGCCAGCTTGGCTACGGTGGCAAAGGCCACCTCCTGGGGATGATCGAGCAGGAAGCGTGCCGTTTGCTGGAGGCGACGGCTCAGCGCCGGATAGTCCGACGTGATGCGCTCTTCCAGTGTGGTGAAGTCCTGAGGGGGCTGGCTCATGGTTGCGCCTCGCTGGTGGGGCCTGATGCGCTCATTTCATCGTGATGCCCAGTATAGCGCAGAGGGAATAAAAATTCCATTTCTACGTTAGTATAGAATGGATGGCGGAGCAATTTTTCCGTTTTTTCATCTGATATGAGCGGAGTGGAATGCTGCTTTGGTCGTAATTTACGCGGGTTGCGACACCACGGTGAACAGTTTAACTCTTTGATATTCATATATTTATTGTTTTCCTGTCGAGGCTTTGCTTTAAGGATGGAATGTTCTGTTTGTTGATGGCATGGAATATGTGTTCTAGCCTTCCGGCAAATGCGCCATCCCGTCCACCGGGCGTTGCCCGAACGGCGCGATGGCCGGTCAACAATGACGTCATCACTGGAGCCCGTCATGGCAAAGCAAGCCCTGAAGTTTTCGCTGAATCACATGGTGTGCCCCCGCTGGACACCCGCGCAACTGATCGAGGTCGCCGCCGAGATGGGCGTCGGTGCCGTGGAGCTGCGCAACGACGTTGGCGAGAACAGCCTGGTTGATGGAGAGCAGGCGCGTGCCGTTGGCGAACGCGCCCGGGCGCTGGGCGTCGAGATCCTGAGCCTCAATGCCCTCTATCCGTTCAACGACTGGAGCGACGAGCGAGCCGCTCAGGCTGACAAGCTGGCTCAGCTGGTTGCGGCTTGCGGTGGACGTGGCCTGGTACTGTGCCCGCTGGTCGATGGCGACTACCGTGGCTCGGAGGCCGACATGGCGGCCGCACTCAGGCAGGCACTTACCGCGCTGGACAGCATCCTCGGCCAGTATGGTCTCAGGGGCTTCGTCGAGCCGCTGGGGTTCCCGATCTCCACCCTGCGCACCAAGCGTGCGGCGGTGACGGTGATTCGTGAGTTGGGTCTCGAGCAGCGCTTTGGCCTGGTCCACGACACCTTCCATCACCAGGGAGCCGGCGAGACAGAGTTTTTCGCCGACATGACCGGCCTGGTGCATATCTCCGGTGTCGAGGATCCGGCCATCGGCTTCGAGGAGATGCTCGACGGCGATCGCTTCCTGGTCGGCGAGGCGGATCGACTGGACAACGTCGGCCAGCTGCGCCGGCTGCTGGATGAGGGCTACGACGGCTACGTCTCGTTCGAGCCCTTCGCCGAGGCGGTGCATGCCGCGGCAGATCCGGTGGACGATCTGCGCCAGAGCATGGCCTTCGTGCAGGCCGGTCTGCGCTGATCCCCATTTGGAACACTCATTCATCACCCGGAGTTCGTCATGAAGATCGCCCTCGACCCTCATATGCATCGGCACCTGTCGCTGGAGGAAACCTGCCGGCTGACCGCCGAACTCGGCTACGACTACATCGAGCTGTCGCCGCGCCCCGATTTCCTGAACTGGTGGACGCGCCCCCGCGTCTATCCTGAGCGCGTGCGTTCCTTCAAGAAGGCCATGAAGGATCATGGCGTCGCCCTTGCGACCATGCAGCCGATGTACCGCTGGTCCAGTCCCTATAAGGACGAGTGGGAAATGGCCATCGATAACTGGAAGCGGGTCATCGAGATCGCCGTGGAAATGGAATGCGACACGCTGGTGTCAGAGTTCGGCCGCGGCGGCTCTGACGAGCGCTCCTTCGCCGATCGCGAAGGGCGGCATACCCCGGAGGCCTGTGAGAACGCTTTCTGGCGTTCCATGGACGTGTTGGTGCCGCTTCTCGAACGCGAGGGCCTGACCCTGAGCATCGAGCCTCACCCCGAGGACTGGGTTGAGACCATGGAGCCGGCGGTCAATATCATCAAGACGATCGATTCCCCGGCGGTCAAGGCGTCCTACATCGCGCCGCATTCCTTCTACTATGGCGACGATCTGGCCGAGACGATGCGCTCCACACAGGGTGTGCTGGCCCATGCTCGGGTAGCCGACACCTTCAATCACAAGGGCTCTTCGAGGCTTCGGTACATCGTCAATCCGCCGACCTCCAACGCTCGCGTGCACCAGCACCTGGACATCGGTGAGGGTGAAGTTGACTGGGATGTCTTCTTCAAGACCCTGCACGAGATTGGTTTCGACGGTGTGCTGTCGAGCTGCGTGTTTGCCTGGGAAGAGCGCGCCGTGGAGTCCTCGCGCTTTATGCGAGAAGAGATCCAGCGCTACGTCGACAAGTACTGGAAGCAGTGATGCCGAGTGGGCCCGGCATCATCGCCAGGCCCACTGTCCTCTCTACGAACAAGCTCAACACACTAAAGGACATCACCATGACCGTCAGAATCGGTGTCATCGGAACCGGCATGATCGGCGAGGAGCATTCCCGCCGCATTTCCCAACGCCTCACCGGCGGTGAAATCGTCGCCGTCAGCGACGTCAATGCCGACCAGGCGCGCGGCGTCGTCGATCGTCTGCGTCTCGATGCGCGGGTCTACGAGAGCGGCCTCGAGCTGATCCAGTCCGACAACGTGGATGCGGTGCTGGTCACCTCATGGGGCCCGACTCATGAAGAATACGTGCTCGCCGCCATCTCGGCCGGCAAGGCCGTGTTCTGCGAGAAGCCACTGGCCACTACCGCCGAGGGCTGTCGCCATATCATCGATGCCGAGATCGAGGCCGGAAGGCGCCTCGTCCAGGTCGGCTTCATGCGTCGCTACGACAGCGGCTACAACCTGATGAAGGATGCCATCGACGCCAACCGCCTGGGCGAGCCGCTGCTGGTGCACGCCGCCCACCGTAACCCCGACGTGCCGGAGCGCTACGTCACACCGATGGCGATCCACGACACTCTGATCCATGAGCTGGACACCTTCCGCTGGTTGCTCGACGACGACTACGCCAGCGCCCAGGTGATCTTCCCGCGCAAGACGCGCCATGCTCACAGCAAGGTGGAAGATCCGCAGATGGTCCTGCTGGAGACCGCGAAGGGCGTACGCATCGATGTCGAGGTGTTCGTCAACTGCCAGTACGGTTACGACATCCAGTGTGACGTGGTAGGCGAGGAGGGCATCGCCCACCTGCCCGAGCCGCAGAGCCTGACCTTCCGCCAGGGCGGCCAGCGCTCCAACGAGATCCTGCAGGACTGGAAGCAGCGTTTCGGTGACGCCTTCGACGTCGAACTGCAAGCGTTCATCGACGGCGTTGCCGTCGGCGAGATCGGCGGGCCGTCATCCTGGGACGGCTATGCCGCCGCCATTGCCAGCGATGCCTGCGTCAAGGCGCAGGAGAGCGGGCAGATCGAAGCGATCAACATGCCTGAGCGTCCGGCATTCTATGGCTGAGGCGGGTCCGTAACTGAGCGTCGTGAAGGTTGGCCCTGGATGTCGTCGTGACACGGTATCCAGGGCTTTTTTATGCCGTGACCGGTCCTCGTTGTGTGACTCGGGAATGAAACGTTCATTCCGAATGTGTCGGAACGCAATACCCGCTTGCGCGACCCTTCTCGGTCTTGAAAACCGCGCCAGGCCTTTGATGGCGGATGTTTCATGTTTACGGGTTACTAGGAACTATTGTTCCAACTTTGGTATTACTGGAATCTTTGTTCTATTTTGTCTAGTATCGATATGACAGCCGACGTATTACGCAACCACGGCCGCTAGAGCCCACCGACCGGTCCCATGCAGTCGGGCGCCGGCCTCAAGCAGGAATCGACTCTATGAACAATGCCAACTCCCTGGATCTGATCTGTCTCGGCCGCGTCGCCGTTGATCTCTACGCCGAGCAGATCGGCAGTCGACTGGAGGATGTCTCCAGCTTCGCCAAGTACCTGGGCGGCAGCTCCGGCAACATGGCCTATGGCACCGCTCGGCTCGGCCTCAAGTCGGCGATGCTGTCGCGGGTCGGCAACGAGCAGATGGGCGGCTTCGTGCGCGAGGAACTCGAGCGTGCGGGCGTCGACGTCAGTGCCCTGCAGACCGATCCCGACCGTCACACCGGCCTGGTGCTGCTGGCGCTCAAGGATCGCGACAGCTTCCCGCTGCTGTTCTATCGCCATGACTGTGCCGATATGGCCATCGATGCCGAGGTCATCGATCCGGCCTTCATCGCCCGTGCCAAGGCGCTCGCCATCACCGGCACCCACCTGTCCACCGAGACCACCGGACGGGCCTGTCGCAAGGCGCTGGACGCCGCCGCCGAGCATGGCGTCAAGCGGGTGCTGGATATCGATTACCGCCCGGTACTGTGGGGCCTGACCACCCCCGGCGACGGCGAGACCCGTTTTATCGCCGATGAGTCGGTCACCACCGATCTGCAGCAATGGCTTGGCGACTTCGACCTGATCGTCGGCACCGAGGAGGAGTTCCACATCGCCGGCGGCAGCACCGATACCCTGGCCTCGCTGCGTGCGGTGCGCCGGGTCAGCGATGCCACTCTGGTGTGCAAGCTCGGCGCCCTGGGCTGCGTGGTCTTCGAGGGCGAGATTACCGAGCGCATCGAGGACGGCATCCTGGTGGAGGGCGTCAAGGTCGAGGTGCTCAACGTGCTGGGCGCCGGCGATGCCTTCATGAGCGGCCTGCTCAGGGGTTGGCTGCGCGGGGAAAGCTGGGAGACCTGCGCCACTTATGCCAACGCCTGCGGCGCCCTGGTGGTGTCGCGCCACGGTTGCGCTCCGGCCATGCCCACTGAAGAAGAGCTGTTCGACTACCTGAGCCGTCGCGCTACAGTCCCACGCCCCGATCAGGATGAACGCCTCAACCACCTGCATCGGGTCACCACTCGCACGCCTGCCGACTGGCCCCAGGTCTGCGGTCTGGCCTTCGACCATCGGCGCCAGCTCACCGACATGGCGCGTGACGTCGAGGCCGACCCGGCGCGCATCCCGGTGCTCAAGCAGTTGCTGGTGCGTGCCGCCGAGGAAGGCGCCCGTCGCACCGGGCTCGACAAGCCGGCGATCCTGGTCGACGACGTCTTCGGCCAGGACGCGCTGAACGACGCCACCGGCAAGGGGTGGTGGATCGGCCGTCCGGTGGAGCTGCCGAGCTCCCGCCCGCTGCACTTCCAGCATGGCGACGACCTGGGCAGCGAACTGCGCCACTGGCCGGCGGAGCACATCATCAAGTGTCTGGTGTTCTATCACCCAGACGATCCGGTCGAGCTGCGCCTGGAGCAGGAAGCTCGCCTGCGTCAGCTCTACCAGTCGGCCTGCGCCAATCATCTGGAACTGCTGGTCGAGGTGATCCCGCCCGCTGGCAGTGAGGTCGATGACCGCACCCTGGCGCGTGCCGTGCAGCGACTCTACCACCTGGGCATCCGCCCCGACTGGTGGAAGCTGCCGGCCATGTCCGACGCGGCCTGGATAGCGGTCAGCCAGGCGATCGAGGAGCAGGATCCGCACTGCCGCGGCGTCGTGCTGCTGGGCCTGGACGCGCCGATGGACGACATGAAACGCGGCTTCGCCGCCGCCGCTCGCAACGCCCGCTGCAAGGGCTTCACCGTCGGCCGCACCCTGTTCGCCGGGCCCGGCCGCGAGTGGCTGGCCGGCACCATCGACGATGCCCAGCTGGTCGACAAGGTCGCCGGCAACTACGCCGAACTGATTGAAGAATGGCAACGGCTGCGCGCCGCCCAGCCCACTGCAGAGGAAGTCCTGTCATGAGCACCATTCGACTCACCATGGCCCAAGCCGTCATTCGCTACATGATGGCCCAGAAGGTCGAACTCGACGGCGAGATACAGCCGATGTTCGCCGGGGTATGGGGCATCTTTGGCCACGGCAACGTGGCCGGCCTGGGGGAAGCGCTCTACCACGTCCGTGAGGAACTGCCGACCTATCGCGCCCACAACGAGCAGGGCATGGCGCACGCCGCCATCGCCTACGCCAAGACGCTCAATCGCCGGCAGATGATGGCCTGCACGGCCTCGGCCGGCCCGGGCTCGACCAACATGGTCACCGCTGCCGCAGTGGCCCATGTCAACCGGCTGCCGGTGCTGTTCCTGCTAGGCGACACCTTCGCCACTCGCATGCCGGACCCGGTCCTGCAGCAGGTCGAGAACTTTCACGATCACACCCTGACCTCCAACGACTGCTTCCGGCCGGTGAGCCGCTTCTTCGATCGCATCACCCGCCCCGAGCAGCTGCTGACCTCGCTGCCCCAGGCCATGCGGGTGCTCACCGACCCGGTGGAATGCGGGCCGGTGACCCTGGCGCTGCCCCAGGACGTGCAGACGATGGCCTTCGATTTCCCGGAACACTTCTTCGACGAGACCCTCCATCGTCAGCGTCGCCAGGCCGCGGATCGCGACGAGCTGGCCGATGCCATCGCGCTGATCCGCCAGGCGAAGCAGCCGATGGTGGTCGCCGGGGGGGGGGTGCACTACTCGGGCGCGCTGGCCGAGCTCGATGCCCTGGTTTCCACCTATCACCTGCCGGTGGGCGAGACCCAGGCCGGCAAGGGCGCCCTGCCGTGGGACCACGAGCAGAACATGGGGACCATCGGCGTCACCGGTGCGGCCTCCACCAATGCCCTGGCCGCCGAGACCGATCTGATCATCGCCGTGGGCACCCGGCTGGGCGACTTCGCCTCTGGCTCGCGGGCCATGTTCAACCCACACGCCCGGTTGCTGTGCCTCAACGTGGCCTCCTTCGATGCGGTCAAGCACAAGGGCCAGGCGCTGGTCGGCGACGCCCGCCTGACGCTGCCCGAGCTCAGGGAGGGGCTGGCCGGCTGGCAGCCCGAGGGTGGCTGGATCGAGCGTGCCGCCCGGCTGCGCAGCGAATGGAACGCCCAGGTCGACATCGCCACCACCGATCGTGGCAGCGACCTGCCCAGCGACGCCGAGGTGGTCGGCGCGGTCAACCGTGCCGCCGGCGAACGCGACATCGTCGTCTGCGCCGCCGGCGGGCTGCCGGGCGAGCTGCAGAAGCTGTGGCGCACCCGCTTCGATCGTGGCTACCACATGGAGTACGGCTACTCCTGCATGGGCTACGAGCTGGCCGGCGGGCTGGGGGCCAAGATGGCCAAGCCCGACTCCGAGGTGTTCGTGATGGTCGGTGACGGCTCCTACCTGATGCTGAACTCCGAGATCGCCACCTCGGTGATGCTGGGCCACAAGATCGTCGCGGTGGTGCTCGATAACCGCGGCTACGGCTGCATCCATCGTCTGCAGCAGTTCTGCGGCGGCCCGGGCTTCAACAACCTGCTCGACGACTGCCTGACGGCGGAGGGTGGGGCGCCCAAGACCGATTTTGCCGCTCATGCCCGGGCGCTGGGGGCACAGGCCGAGAAGGTGGGCAACATCGCCGAGCTGGAGCAGGCCCTGGCGCGCGCCAAGACCGCCGAGACCAGCTATGTGATCACCCTCGATACCGATCCATTGCTCGACACCGGCGACAGCGGCTCCTGGTGGGACGTGGCAGTGCCGGAGGTCTCCGAACGCAGCCAGGTCGAGGAGGCTCGCCGGCGCTACGAGTCTTACAAGGCCCGACAGTGGCAGAACCTTTGACACGGCGACAAGCGATATACCGACGAACCACGGGGTTCACGATTAGGAGCACATCATGAGCGTTAGACTGGGCATCAACCCCCTGACCTGGACCAACGACGACCTGCCGAGCCTGGGCGGCGACACCCCGCTCGAGGTGTGTCTCTCGGAGGGTCGAGAGGCCGGCTTCACCGGCTTCGAGCTGGGCCACAAGTTCCCGCGCACCCCGGATGCCCTGTCCCGGGTGCTGGGCGAGCACGACCTGTCGCTGGTCTCCGGCTGGTATTCCAGTCAGCTGCTGGAGCGCAGCCCGGAGGAAGAGATCGAGGCGGTCAAGGAGCATCTCGAACTGCTCAAACAGTGCGGGGCCAGCGCGATGGTGTTCTGCGAGGTCTCGCGCTGCGTCCACGGCGACCAGGGCACACCGCTGACCCGCCGGCCACACCTCAACGAGGCCGACTGGCAGCGCCTCACCGAGGGCCTGAACGTGGTCGGCGATTACCTGAAGGAGCAGGGCGTTCACCTGGCCTATCACCATCATCTGGGCACAGTGGTGGAGAGCCAGGCCGACGTGGAGCGGCTGATGGACAGCACCCGCGACTCGGTGGGCCTGCTGCTCGACTTCGGCCACCTGGTGGGTGCCGGCGGCGATCCGCTGGCGATCGCTCAGCGCTATGCGTCGCGCATCAAGCACGTGCACTGCAAGGACATGCGTTTCCCGGTGCGCGAGGCGGTGCGCAACCGCGACAAGAGCTTCCTGGACGGGGTGCTCGACGGCATGTTCACCGTGCCCGGCGACGGCGACATCGACTTCCTGCCGGCCCTCGAGCATCTGCACCAGACCGGCTATCAGGGCTGGCTGGTGGTGGAGGCCGAACAGGATCCGCAGATCGCCAATCCGCTGACCTATGCCCGCCTGGGGTGCAACAACCTGCGCTCGCTGGCCGAAGGGGCCGGTTTCACCATCGAGAAATAAGCACCAAGAGGTAACGTCATGAACCAGATTCACCACTATCTCAACGGCCGCCACGTCGACGGACGCAGCGAGCGCTTCGCACCGGTCTACAACCCCGCCACCGGCGAGCAGAGCGCCCAGGTCGCCTTGGCCTCCGCCGACGAGACCCGCGAGGCGATCGCCTCCTCCGAGGCGGCCTTCGCCGGCTGGTCGAAGCTGTCGCCGCTCAAGCGCTCGCGCATCCTGTTCAGGTTCAAGGCGCTGGTCGAGCAATACGCCGACGAGCTGGCCGCCATGATCTCCCGCGAGCACGGCAAGGTATTCTCCGACGCCAAGGGCGAGGTGACCCGCGGCCTGGAAGTGGTCGAGTTCGCCTGCGGCATCCCGCACCTGCAGAAGGGCGAGCACTCGATGAACGTCGGCACCGGCGTCGACAGCTACTCGATGATGCAGCCGCTGGGCGTATGTGCCGGCATCTCGCCGTTCAACTTCCCGGCCATGGTGCCGATGTGGATGTTCCCCATCGCTCTGGCTTGCGGCAACACCTTCGTCATGAAGCCGTCCGAGAAGGACCCGTCCACGCCGATGCGCCTGGCCGAGCTGCTCAGCGAGGCCGGCCTGCCCGACGGCGTGTTCAACGTGGTCAACGGTGACAAGGCATCGGTCGACGTGCTGCTCACCGACGAGCGCGTCCAGGCGGTGAGCTTCGTCGGCTCCACGCCGATCGCCGAATACATCTATGCCACCGCCTCGGCCCACGGCAAGCGCGTTCAGGCACTGGGCGGGGCGAAGAACCACATGGTGGTGATGCCCGACGCCGACCTCGACCAGGCGGTGAGCGCGCTGATGGGCGCGGCCTACGGCTCCGCCGGCGAGCGCTGCATGGCGATCTCGGTGGCCGTGCCGGTGGGCGAGGAGACCGCCGAGCGGCTGCGTGCCAAGCTCGTCGAGCAGCTCGAGCAGCTGCGCGTCGGCCCGGGGATCGTCGAGGGGCCCGACAACGACATGGGCCCGCTGGTCACCCGTGAGCACCTGGAGAAGGTCAAGGGCTATATCCAGACCGGGGTGGACGAGGGCGCCGAGCTGGTGGTCGACGGCCGTGAAACCGTGATCGAGGGCGCCGGCGACGGCTACTTCGTCGGTGGCACCCTGTTCGACCGCGTCACCCCGGGCATGCGCATTCACGCCGAGGAGATCTTTGGGCCGGTGCTGGCCATCGCCCGGGCGGCGAGCTTCGACGACGCCGTGGCGATGATCAACGACCACGAGTACGGCAATGGGACCGCCATCTTCACCCGCGATGGTGATGCCGCACGCCAGTACTGTGAGCAGATCCAGGTGGGCATGGTCGGCGTCAACGTGCCGATCCCGGTGCCGATGGCCTTCCACAGCTTTGGCGGCTGGAAGCGTTCGCTGTTCGGCCCGCTGCACATGCACGGCCCCGACGGCGTGCGCTTCTACACTCGCATGAAGACCATCACCCAGCGCTGGCCGAGCGGCATTCGTGAAGAGACCAACCATTTCACCATGCCGACCCTCTGACCGACGCCCGACCTCGCGTTTCACCTTCGCGCCGGGCCTCGTGCCCGGCGTTTCTTCGACAGGAGACCTTTTCATGCCCCTCGTGACCATCAGTGTGCCCGACCATCGCTCTTTTCCTTGGCGCAAGAAAGTCGCCGACCTGGTCAACGCCGCGGTGATCGAAACCCTCGACTTCCCGGCAGACGATCGCTATCAGCTCCTCCAGCCCTTGCCGGCCGAGGACATGGAGCTGCAGCAGCGCAACGGCGACGCCGTGTTTCTGCAGCTGACCATGCGCGCCGGTCGCCCGATCGAAGCCAAGCAGGCCTTCTATCGACGAGTCGTGGACGACCTGTCGAGGCTGGCCGGCATCAAGCCAGCCAATGTGATGATCGTGATTACCGAGAATAGCGACGCCGACTGGTCGTTCGGCAACGGCGTGGCGCAGTTCCTTGAGCAAGGTGATGTGCAGCAGGGATGCTTCTTCCAGCCGGTTCGGGAGGCTGGCGAGATGTCATGAGCCTCTTGCGGGGCCGTTTACGAACCGTAAATCGCGCGCCATGGAGGGCCCAGCCGGACGGCGGTGCTTCCATGGCGCGTTTTTGTGCGTGAGGGTAGCGACGTTCAAGGTCTTCGGCCCGCGGAGTAGACCAAAGTATGGAATACATGCATTGAACATTCCTTCCGTGAAATCTATATTCTGGAATCAGCGTTCCATTTCATTTCACCGGTAGCGTCCATCCGGTGGATTTTCTCCATAACAAAGGAGCGACGCACATGAGCACGCCAGCCCATTCCACGGCCGCCCAAGAGATGCCTCGATCCGACACGAGCAGTGACGGTGAATTCGAGCGACAGCGGATTCCTCCCAGTCATCAGCTCAGTGGCAAGTATTTCCTGGGCTCCTACGCCGGTGAGCACGTGGCCGGCACCGAGTTCGTCATCGGCGCCTCTCTGGTCTCGCTCGGGGTCAGCACCGGCGACCTGCTGTGGGGGCTGCTGATCGGCAACCTGCTGGCGGTGCTCTCCTGGGCCTGGGTCTGCAGCCCGGTAGCCACGCGCTCGCGCATGACCATCTACTGGTACCTGGAGCGTCTCGCAGGCAAGCACTTCTCGCTGGTCTACAACCTCCTGAACGGCCTGATCTTTGCCGTGGTTTCCGGCGCCATGATCACGGTATCGGCCTCGGCTTTCCGCGTGGTCACCAGCATTCCGCCCCAGACTGCCTGGTATCCCCAGAGCCTGAGCTTCGTGGCCCTGGTGCTGTTCGTCGGCGCCATCACGGTGTGGATGACCGTCAAGGGCTTCAAGCTGATCGCCAACTTCTCCACCGTCTGCTCGCCGTGGATGGCGACTATGTTCCTCGCTAGCGGCGTGCTCACGGTGCCGGTGCTGATGCACATGGGCGAACTGGATGGCCTCTTCACGCTGGCCGGCGTGGTCGATACCTTCGTCTGGACAGGTACCTCTCCTGACGGCACGCCCGGCATCTCCATGTGGGTGATCGCGGCCTGGGCCTGGGGGGCCAACCTGCCGATGCACCTGGGCATGAGCGACATGAGCATCCTGCGCTTCGCTCGCAAGTCCTCCTACAGCTACTTCTCCGCCGCCGGCATGTACATCGGTCACTATATGGCCTGGGTCTGTGCCGGTCTGATGGGGGCCACTGCGGCACTGCTCGCCAAGTCTCAGCTGATCGACATGGATCCGGGCGGCGTCGCCTTCAGCGTCCTCGGCGCCATGGGGCTGATTGCCGTGGTGGTGGCTGGCTGGACCACCTCGATCCCCAGCCTCTATCGTGCCGGCCTGGCCTTCCAGTCGGTCTTCCCAAAATACTCCCGCGTGCGGGTAACCGTGGCCACCGGTGTGGTCACCACCCTGATCGCCTGCTTCCCCTTCGTGTTCACCCAGTGGTTGAACGTGCTGTCCTACTTCATCATGCTGATCGCCCCGGTGGGTGCCATCATCGCCGCCGAGCACTTCCTGCTGCCGCGTCAGGGAATGCGTCCCTTCTGGCGTGAACGCCAGCGGCTGGGCAGCAACCTGCCTGCCTTCGGGGCCTGGGGCCTCGGGATTGCCGTTGGCGTCGCTCTGCTGATTGACGGCTCGCTGCATCTGTTTGCGCTGTTCATTCCCGTGTGGCTGGTGAGCTTCCTGGCCTACCCGCTGCTGTGCCGCCTGGCTGGCGTCGAGCGGGGGAGTGCGTGCGGCGCCGATCTGCACCACGCGGCCTATGGCCCCGTGCAGCCGGCCGAGGATTCCGGCACTGCGGTGGCGGAGCATGCGCCGGTCAGCATCCGCGATCCCTGGTACTTCACCGCTGTGGCCTGCCTGCTGGTCATCCTGGGGGTCGCCGGCTGGGCCTGGATCGGCGACGAGAGTGCCGTCGCACACCTTGACACCTTCCAGACCCTGATTGTGGTGCCGACGGCGCTGTATTTCGCCTCCGCGACACTGTGGATGCGCAACCGTCGCAAGCCCCGACATCACACGGCCTGATCCGCGAGACGCACGCGAAGGCCCCCGCCGTCATGGGATGGTGGGGGCCTTCTGGTCTTTAGACTGCGGATACAGTGAGAAGGGGCCTCCTGCTCGTTCGAGCCCTGCCTCTCTCACATAGAAACTCGATAGGGTAGAAACCAGTGTTCTGGTCGGCCATGGTTATGTCACTGCTGTTACCAATGGCATAGCCCAGTGCTTGCAGAGTAATGAGGCCGAGCCGAATGCCTGCCTTCATGAGCATGCGCATACACTGAGGCTCCACGGGCGGCACCGGTAGCCGTCAATCCCCGGCTGGGTGATGAGAAGGAGTCGGTGTGCTCTTACGCTTCCTCCTCCGGATAGCACCACCTCCCCGACGATCAGGTCAGCGCGAGGGTGACGTACCGGTGATTTCCTCGCCAACTGCCGTACCAATGATCACGGCCACCACCAGGGCAATGTAGCTGGCATCGGATGCCTGCACGGAACCTGGCTTTCCGATGATGGAGTAATTGCTGAAGCAGGCTCGCTCGGTGCCCAGCACTCCCAGGCCACGGCCCCCACCAGTGTTCGCGAATTCGACGTGAGGCTAGCCATGCTGACGAAGTTAGTCAGTATTAGCAGAGTCAGAACCGCGAGTCCCGACTGCCAGGTCACCAATGCCAGCGGCGCAGTTTCAGCGGCGACAGGAGCCGTTGGGCATTGACGAATGACACTCCTTGGCTCAGCGTCACGGCCAGCATGCACAAGCCCCGGCCAACGCCATGTCATCGGAGCCTTCCCAGAGACGAGCACTCAGTGCGATACCGATGAAGCCCAGTACAACACCAACCGCTATCTGTGCGGCCGGGCGGTCCTGACGCAGGAACAGGAAGGAACAGAGGGCCTTCCATGCCACGGGCAGTTTGCGAATAATTCTTAGCATTCTGCTTCCGCCTCATGCTCATAGGATAGCGCACCTCTATCATCCATAAAAAAATCATGCGTGTTTTACAGAAAATCTAATTTGATAGTTCTGCATAACATCCATAAAGTTATTCCATCATCGTAACCAAGAGTTTTTATGCTTGATATAAAATATTACATTCTCATAGAAGCCATATATAAGCATGGAACGCTACAATCTGCTGCTGCTGCATTAGGGTTAACACAACCAGCAGTAACGCACCGCATACGGGAAATGGAACGCCGGCTAGCAATATCAATTTTTGAGAAAAGAGGTCGAAAAATCCAATTGACCCCGGCGGGGGTTAGGCTTCTGGAAACAGCACAAGATATTATTCCAAAGATTAGAGAAGCCGAAGGTGAAGCGGCACTATTGGCCCGTTCCGACACAACATCACTTAAATGGGGCGTAGATGCGTACGATACAGTTAGTGATATTCTGTGCGAACAACACCGCTCTGGAGTGATACCGCTAGAACTTTATCGATTTTCAAGTGCTGCATTGACGACAGCGTTGCTAGATAAACAGATTGATCTGGCTTTGCTGACAGCCCCCCCGGAGCAGCAAGGGATCAATAGCATCTTCTTGTTTGAAGATGAATTGATGGCAGTTCTCCCTGCAACTCACCATCTGGCAGAAAAAGACTTCATTACTGCAGCAGAAATTGCTGCTGAGACATATCTCACATATAGCGCCACTCGTGAACCTGGTTTTGAGTTTGATCTGTTTTTGCAGCCTAACAACCAGTCTCCAAACAATATACATATAATTGAGTCCGTTCAAACGATACTAAGTGTAATCGCTGATACTCAACATGGTGTTAGCATCCTGTCTTCCTGGGCTATAAAGTCAGGTAAGAATCAGGAGGGGCTAAAAATTCTACCTCTTGACGGGGATCCTATAAATATAAGGTGGTACTTGACATGCCGCGACAATGATCTCGTCAATGAAAGATTTGGTGAAGTCAAGAAAATATTTGGCATTATATCCAATAAATAATAGCTGTGTAATATAAAGGAGAAACAGTGAAAGCTTCCCTGCGCTCATACACCTTCTACCCTTCTCTTCTAGTTCTTGGGTCATTCACAGTTCTGGCGCTTATAAGTGACGACTTGCTGTTAAGCGTTACGCAGAATATTCATGAGTGGCTTATGTCTAACTTTGGATGGCTTTATGCTTTGTCGGCATTCGTGCTTGTCATCCTGGCATTCTTGTTGTTTTTTTCGCCACTGGCAAAACTACGTATCGGCGGCGATTCAGCCACGCCACTACTGACGCGCTGGAAATGGTGTTCAATAACACTATGTAGTTCCATTGCCATCGGTTTGCTGTTCTTTGCTGCAGCAGAGCCTATATTTTTTATACTAACACCGCCGTCATCAACTAGCATCGAAGCCATGTCGAAAGATAGCGCGTTATTCGGCCTTTCATCTCTATTCATGCACTGGTCTTTCACTACTTATGCTATATATGCAATTCCGGCTCTGATTTTTGCTATTGCTCACTACAACCTGAAGATGCCTTTCAGTATTTCATCAGCAATGAATGCCGCACTTCCGATAAAGATGACGTCTACCGTGCGTCAGGCTATCGATTCGATTGCATTGATTGCATTGGTGGCGGGGATGGTAGCCTCTTTGGGAACAGGAGCCATGATGCTCGGTGGCGGCATCCAACGCCTGTTTAGTGTTGAGGTTTCACCGACTATGGTTGGGATGCTCTGCGTACTGGTCATGGCTGCATCTGCCATCTCGGCTGCCTCCGGGTTATTGAAAGGTATCACGTTCCTTTCCAGCTGGAATGCTCGCGCGTTGATGTGTCTAGCATTTTTTATATTGGCTATTGGGCCGAGCTCCTATATTGCCAATTCTGGCGTAGATGCGCTTGGCCACTATTTATCCAACTTTGTTTCAGAAAGTCTGAACACTGGAACAGTAGTAGAAGATAGTTGGGCACGCGACTGGACGCTATTCTTTTGGGCTAACTGGTTCGCCTGGGCACCGATCACTGCAATGTTCTTAGGGAAAATTTCACGTGGCTATACAGTTCGTGAGTTTCTGATTTTTAACTTTGTTGTTCCATCCGTTTTTGTCATAGCTTGGTGCTCAGTATTTGGTGGGTTCTCAATCAATGTCGAAATGGCGACTCAATTGCTTAGTCAGACATTGACCCAGGATGGCCCCGGGGATGTCATTTGGGTAATGTTGGAGCAGCTTCCCGGTAGTACTGTTGTAATGGCTGTGTTTATGGTCATTGCAGTTATCTCCTATATAACTGCTGCTGACTCCGCTATTGATGCAATTTCGGGGATCTGTGCTACTAGCAGCTTGAAAAGTGAAGTCAACTCGTCTCCTTATTACATTAAGTTGCTATGGGGCGGCGTGATCGCAGTCATCGCACTTACTCTGACGAGTACAGGTGGTCTTGATGGCCTCAAGATGATTTCTACGATCGGCGGTTTCTTAGGAATGGTCATAGTATGTTTTTGTGCCTCTTCGCTCATCAGGATGGCTCTTGCTTACAATGGGCGAGATGGGAGTTTAAAGTTCTCAGGGGCTAAAAATTCCATCGGCGCACAGGAAGTCGCCAATCACTAAAATCAAACAATGTAGTGTGGGGCTGGCACTCATGATAAGTGATGTGATGTGCCAGCCTGATAAAGCGTGATTATTGAGTATGGTGCACAAAGCTGATGGAATTTTGATGGTATAAAAGCTCCATTTTCTTTTCGACGAACTTTTCATTTTTTTAACGCCTCAGCTGGCTATATGCTGGGCATTCCTTGAATTTGACAGGATGGAGAAAGCATCGTGAGTCATAAAGACGTTGTCGTTGATCAAGCACGAGATGTCGACACCTTGAGCGAACTCATTAATTTAGACTCTTACCCGCTTCATGAACCGGATTCGACTGCATACCGAGAATGTGTAGCACGCATCCGTACCCAGCTCGCTGAGGATGGTTGTGCACATTTTGCTAAATTTATTCGAAGCGACAAGGTAGAGCAATTAAGAATAGAGAGTGAAGCATTAGCACCTCAGGCTCACTACCATAGTAACCAAGTCAATCCTTACGCTACGGAAGATGATGCATCTTATCCTGAAGATCATCCTGTGCGACGTTTTCAGTCCTTCAGTAATGGCTTCGTAGCAAAGGATCTGATCGGTGAAGAATCGTTGGTGCAACGGCTTTACAGGAACAAGATCTTTCAGACGTTCATCGCTGATTGTTTGGAAGAAAATAAAATCTACGAATATGCGGATCCAATAGCAGGCCTGGTCATCAATGTGATGCCAGAAAATACAACGCTGCCTTGGCATTTCGATACCAATGAGTTCATCGTAAGCCTGATGACTCGTCGCCCCGAGCAGGGAGGTGACTTCGAGTATTGCCCTAACATTCGCACCCCTGGAAACGAAAACTTCGAGGAGGTGAAGGAAGTTCTGGATGGTGACCATAGGAAAGTCAAGTCGCTAACGTTGAACACTGGTGATCTTCAACTCTTCAAAGGTCGCTACTCTATGCATCGAGTCGCTCCTGCAAAAGGACAGCGCCTGTGCACCCTGCTTGGTTACGCCAAGGAACCTGGCATGATTGGCCGTGTGAAGCGTACCAAGGATGTTTATGGGCGTGTCACGCAAGCTCATATTGACGCCGAAAAAGATCGTCGCAACGATGAATTGGTGGGGTGAATAATGACCAGTGTTGATAAGAAAGTAGCACACCGATCTGATGAGTTTCGCTATGGAACTTACGATTTTAAAAAAAATGTGATTAATAAGGAGCTGGAAAATCGGGTGGCTTTGTATCGACTCCACCGATTGCGCGAACAGTTGCACTTGCATGAGCTGAATGCAGTGGTTTTATTCGACCCGATTAATATTCGCTATGCTTGTGGTGTTCGTAACATGCAGGTTTATTCACAGCGTAATCCGGCTAGATACCTTATCGTGCCCGCTGATGGCCCGGTTGCGCTGTTTGAGTACCGGTCTTGCCGCCACTTGGCCGAGGGTATGCCCACGCTTGATGAAATCTATGGCGCGAGTCCCATCATGCCACTTCATAGTGGTCATCACTCGGGCAGGCATGTCGAGTCTTTTCTAGGCGAGCTATCCGACATCCTAGAGCGTTCTGCTTCAAAGGGAAAACGCATTGGCATCGAAGGCGCGCCCACCGAAGTAATCAGTGCCCTTATTGAACAAGGGTATGAGCTTTCGGATGCTTCTCGGCCGATTGAAATCGCCAAGTCTATAAAGAGTATCGATGAACTAACCTTGATCGCCAAGTCTGTCGAGCTTACCGAGCAAGCGATGGCCACTATGGAGGAGGCGATCGTTCCCGGGATTACGGAAAATGCTTTATGGTCAATATTCCAGCAAAAGGTTATTGAAACCGGTGGGGAGTACTTGGAAACGCGTTTGCTTAGCTCCGGTGATAGAACCAATCCGTGGTTTCAAGAGACTTCAAGTAAAAAGCTGGCTCCTGGCGAACTGATTGCTTTTGATACTGATGCCGTCGGAGTATATGGATACTACACTGACTTTTCCCGAACCTTTTTTTCAGGAGGAGGCCTAGAGCCGACAGATAAACAAAAAGAGCTATATAAACTTTCTCAAGATGAGATTGAGACGAATATCGAGCTCATGAAGCCAGGGATGTCGTTCCGCGAGTATTCAGAAAATGCTTGGAAAATTCCTGATGGATATCAGGAGAATCGTTATTTGGCGGTGGTGCACGGCTGTGGTATGACAGGTGAATGGCCAATCATTTCTCATAATATGGATTGGGAAACGGTTGGCTATGACGGTGTCATTCAGCCTGGCATGACGCTGTGTGTGGAATCCTACGTTGGTCATCGTGACGGAAAAGAAGGCGTCAAGCTCGAAGAGCAGGTGCTTGTAACTGAAACGGGCATACGTCGGTTGTCAACTTATGGCTATAGCAACGTGCTTCTCGCATAGGCTGTAAAGTAATGGTTACCACCTGACGCATGCTGCTTGGGATTTCTAAAATCACACAGTGCTTACGCCGTTTTCTAGGCTCCTTCTTCGCTGACTTGGGGAACCCTTTCTTGAACGCGGCATAGGACGTCATCCACTTCATGTTGCGCCCTTGGTGGGGGCGTTCTACGCCCCCGACTGTGTTCATCAGGCCAGTGTTGGTTAGCGCCAGTCGAGCCTCACCGGCGCCCGGGTCTCCAGCGAGCGGGTCGCGGCATCGGCGATGCGCTGGGCGCGCAGTGCGGCCTCGTGGTCGGGATAGTCACTCGTTTCGTCGTGCAGGACTCGAACGAAGGTGTCCAGCGCGGTCTGGAAGGTTGGTGCGATGCGCTCGAACCAGCCGGCATGCAGGCCGTCGTCCTGCTGGCGGTCGCCCTTGAACAGCGACAGATGGCGATGGGGCTGGCGCCGGGATTCGGCCATGCCCTCGGCGCCGAATACCTCGAGGCGCTCGTCGTAGCCATAGCCGGTTCGACGGGTGCAGTCGAGCTGGGCGAGGGCGCCGGAGCCCATGCGCAGCGTGACCACTGAGGTATCCACGTCGCCGATCTTGGCGATGCGAGGGTCGCTCAAGGCAGCCCCCATGGCCTGGACCTCCACCGGTACGTCGTCGGTCAGCCAGCACAGGAGGTCGAAGAAGTGGATGGCCTGGTCGCGCATCTGGCCGCCGGAGACCTCGAGGTAGGACAGTGGCGGCGTATCCTGGGAGCGACAGGTCATCTGCACCAGCTCGGTACTGCCCAGCTCGCCGGCGGCGACGGCCTGGCGCAAGGCGTCATGGCTGGCATCGAAGCGTCGGGTGAAGCTCATCATCATGGGTACCCCGGCGCGGCGAACGGCGTCCACCGCCGCCTCGGCGCATCGGGTGTCGAGGTGGATGGGCTTCTCGCAGAAGATGGCCTTGCCGGCCGCGGCGGCGCGTTCGACGTAGTCGGCATGGGTATCCGTGGAGGAAGCGATCACCACGGCGTCGACGTCCGAGGCGAACACCTCATCGACGCTGGCGGAGCGGGCGCCGAAGCGCTCGGCCACCTCGACGGCGCGCGCCGGGTCGGCGTCGGCCACCAGGGCGAAGTCGATGCGGGGATGATCGGCCAGGTGGCGGGCGTGGACGGTGCCGATGAAGCCGGCACCGATCAGGGCAAAGCGTTTCATGGGCTAGGCCTTTCCTGGAATGGGATGATGAGGCATCAGACGTGGGTCCAGCGACCCTGCTGTCGATGGGAGTCGCCGACGGCCTGGACGAAGCGAATGCCCAGCAGGCCGTCGTGGCTGGTCGGTAGCGGCAGGTCGTCGAAGCGTGTCTGGCCGGACTCGCGATGGCGGTCGATGGCCTCGGCCACGTCGCCGTAGAGGTTGGCGAAGGACTCGATGAAGCCCTCAGGATGGCCGAGCCCGACCCGGGTCAGACGCGCCTGGGCCTCGCTCTGTCCGTCGTGGCCCTGGACCAGCATCTCGCGGCGGCCGCCGGGGTGATTGATCGTCAGGTAGTGCGGGTCCATCTGTTGCCACTCCAGCGAGGCCTTGCTCCCGAATACGCGAATGCGCAGGCCATGCTCATGGCCGGTGGCGGCCATGCTGGCCCAGAGGGTGCCGCGGGCGCCGTTGCACAGGCGGACCTGGACCTGGGCGTCGTCGAAGACGCGGCGTTCCGGTACGCAGGTCTGCATCTCCGCCGAGACCTCGGTGACCTCGAGGCCGCTGACGAAGCGCAGCAGCTGATGGGCATGGGTGCCCAGGTCGAACACCAGGCTGGCTTCCCCCGACTGCGCCGGGTCGAGGCGCCAGGCGGCCTGCTTGTTGTCGGGGGCGAGCTCCACTGCGTCGGCCGCCCAGCCCGAGGCATGCTCGACCATCACGATACGCGGCTCGCCGAGGACGCCGTCGCGGATCAGCCGGGCGGCCTCACGCACCATGGCGTAGGCGCTGTAGTTGTGGGTCAGGGTGAATACCCGCCCGCTGGCGGTGGCCAGCTCGTGCAGTGCCCGAGCCTGATCCAGGTCACCGGTCATCGGCTTGTCGCAGACCACGTGGATGCCGGCCTCGAGGAAGGCCCTGGCCACCGGATAATGGCTGTCGTTGGGGGTGACGATGGCCACCACCTCGATGCCGTCCTCGCGGGCGGCCTCCTCGCGCGCCATCTGCGCGTAGTCCTGGTAGACCCGGTCCTCGGCGACGCCGAGCTCGGTGGCGGCCTGCCGAGACTTCTCCGGCGATCGCGAGAAGGTGCCGGCCACCAGCGCGTAGCGGTTGTCCAGGCGCATGCCCATGCGGTGGGCCTTGGCGATGCCGGCGCCGGGCCCGCCGCCCACCATGCCGATACGAATCCTGTCGTTGCTCATGCTTGGCTCCTTTACATGGCGCCGGTGGCGCCTGGTCGATATCAGACGCGCACCCACTGGCCGCTATAGGCGGACTCGTCCATGGCGGTGATGATGCGCTGGTTGGCGCGGCCGAAGGCGAAGTTGGGATAGCAGTCGTCCCGCTCGGCGATGCCCCGGATCAGGTCGTGGATCTCGATGACCTTGATGTCGAAGAAGCCCAGACCGCCGCCGCCGAAGTCGAAGCCGAAGAAGCCGCCGTACTGCGGCACCTGAGAGCCGGCCAGCAGCGTCTTGAAGCCACGGTCGCGCTTGTCATCGTTGAAGCGGAATACCTGCAGCTCGTTGAAGCGTTCACCGTCCATGTACAGGGTTCCCTCGGTGCCCGAGACCTCCCAATAGACGCCGAATACCCGGCCGGCGGCGACGCGCGAGCTCTCGATCACCCCGGCGGCCCCGGAGGCGAACTTGACCAGCGACTGGGTCTGATCGTCGTTCTCCACTCGGCGCCGTTCGGCGTCGGCCTCGACCCGGCTGGCATAGCCGGCATCGCTGGAGGGCACCGGGCGCTCGGTGATCTGGGTCTGGGCCTGACAGTTCACCTCGTCGATATCGCCCATCAGGAACTGGGCCACGCTGATCACGTGGGCGCCGAGGTCGCCCAGCGCCCCGGTGCCGGCGCCTTCCCGGGAGCAGCGCCAGGACCAGGGCAGCTCGGGGTCGTTGAAGAAGCCCTGGTCGAAGGTGCCGCGAAAGCGGATCGGGCGGCCGATCTCGCCGGCCTCGATCAGCTGCTTGGCCAGCAGCGCCGCCGGCGTCTTGATGTTGTTAAAGGCCACCATGGTCTTCACCCCGGCGCGCTCGGCCGCTTCCTGCATCTCGCGGGCCTGGTCGTCGTCCATGGCCAGCGGTTTCTCGCAGTAGACGTGCTTGCCGTGCTCGATGGCGGTCATGGCCATCTCGTGGTGCAGGGCGTTGGGGGAAGTGATGTCGACGACATCCACCTCGGGATCGGCCACCAGGGTCCGCCAGTCGCCGTAGGCCTTCTCGAAGCCCAGGCGTGAGCGGGCGGCCTCGGCCACCTCGTCGCCCTGGTCGGCGATGGCGTAGAGCCGCGGCGCCAGCGGCAGGTCGCGGTAGAGCATCCGGGCGCGATGGTAGGCATCGGCATGGGCCTGGCCCATGAAACCGCTGCCGATCAGCCCGATATTGAGGGTGCGGGGCATGTCGTTGTCTCCTGGTGGCTCGGTGTTAACGGGACAGTAGGGTGGCGAGGTGGTCGTGGGCCCGGGTCGCCATCTCGCGGGGCGGCGCCAGGGTCGGGTCCTGCTCGGCCTCGACGACCAGCCAGCCCCGATAGTCGGTCGAGGTGGCGAAGTCGAGCAGCGGGGCGAAGTCCAGATAGCCGTCGCCGGGGACGGTGAACATGCCGTCGCGTACGCCGCGGTTGAAACTGCGGTCGTCCCGGCGAACCTCGGTCATGACGTCGTGGCGGATGTCCTTGAGGTGCAGGTGATTGATGCGCGAGCCGTGGCGCTGGAGCAGGGCCGCCGGTTTGCCGCCGCCGGCGACGATATGGCCGCTGTCGAACAGCAGGCCCACCGCCTCGCCGGTATGGGCCATCAGGGCATCGACCTCGCGCTCGTTCTCGACGAGCATCATCAGGTGGGCGTGATAGGCGAGCTCAAGGCCGTGACGCTGACGCAGCCCCTCGGCGAAGCGCGTCAGGCGTTCGCCGTAGGCCGGCCAGTCGGCCTCGCCCAGGGCCGGGGTGCGGGACAGCGGTGCGTCCAGCGGTGCCGTGCCTGGCATGCGACCGCACTCGCCGTAGACCATCACTTGGGCGCCGCAGGCGGCGAGCAGTTCGGCGTGGTCGGCGACGGCGTCGAGCTCGGCCTCGGCGTCGCGTTCGGCGACGAAACCGGAGTACCAGCCGCTGGCAAGGGCCAGGTCATACTCCGCGAGCAGCGGCTTCAGTACGGCGGCCTCGCGGGGAAACTTGCGCCCCATCTCGACCCCTTGATAGCCACACTCGGCGGCTTCGCGCAGGAAGGTCTCCACCGGAGTCTGGTCGCCGAACTCCTCGATGACGTCGTTGGTCCAGCCCAGCGGGTTGATGCCGAGCCTCAGGTCTTGGGGCATCAGTAGCTCTGCAGTGTTGGTGGCCATGTCGGGATCTCGCGGTTGTTTTTTGATAGATCTGTGATAGATTGATAGAAATCATCATGTGCGAGCGAATATCCATGTATGACAAGCCATCGTCGACCCCTACGATGGTCGATGTTGCCAGGGCAGCCGGTGTCGGTGTGGCCACCGTCGATCGGGTCTTCAGCGGTCGGGCAAGGGTCCGGAAGGCAACCGCCGACAAGGTATTGAGAGCTGCTAAATCATTGGGTTATGAGAGAAGTAGTGAAGAAGGTGGTGAGCTATCCGGTGTCGGCCCGGCGACTGTGCGGCGTCTGGGTTTCCTGCTGCAGAAGCGGACCTCGCCGGTCTATAGAGTCCTCGCCGAATCCTTGATAGAGGCCGCCCGGCGCTATCACGGAACGCGGGTGACGGTCACCATCGACTACTGCGATACCCTGGATCCGGATCAGGTCGCTTCCGCGCTGGTGCGCCTGGGGCGGCAGGTCGAGGCGATCGGGGTGGTGGCCACCGATCATCCCGAGGTGGCCCAGGCCGTTGCCGGCCTGCACCGGCAGGGCGTGCCGGTCTTTGCGCTGCTCTCCGAACTGTCCGTTGACGCCCTCAGCGCGGGCTTCGTGGGCCAGGACGGACGCAAGATGGGGCGCAGTGCGGCCTGGGCCATGAGTCGCATGACGCGTCCGGGCGCGGTGGGGATCATCACCGGCAGCCATCGCTACGTCTGCCAGGAGCTCTACGAGATAGGCTTTCGTGGCTACTTCCGCGAGAAAGCCCCGGCGTTCCGCGTGGTGGAGCCGATCTTCAGCCAGGAAGATCCCGATCAAGCCGCTCGCGCGACTCGTGAGCTGCTGGAGGCCGAGCCCGAGCTGCGTGGCCTCTACGTGGCGGGCGGCGGCATCGAGGGCGTGGTCGAGACGCTGCGAGAGCGATCCCGCCAGGATCTGCTTGTGGTCGGTCATGACCTGACCGCCACGACCCGGGCAGCATTGGTAGATGGCACTTTGGACATGTTGCTGTCGATGCCGCGTCGCGAGTTGGCCGAGAGGGCGGTATCGGCCATGGTGGAGTCGTTGATGGCGCCTCAGCTCGATACATTGCCTAGGCGAGTGATCCTGCCGATCGATATATTTACGCCCGAAAGCGTGTGAGTGGATCTTTTTTGCGAATTTTTAAATGCATCACGATATTACAATGTTGATTTGCCGGCCCTGCCGGCTATTGGGAAGATCATAAAATTGGAGTTTTTGATGAGAAAAACAATGGTGGTTGGCAACTGGAAGATGAACGGTAGTCGCCAGAATAATGAGGCCTTGTTGGAGGCATTGATCCCCTATTTTGATAGCCTTAATACCTTGGAGGTGGGAGTCGCGATTTGTCCGCCGTTGCCTTACTTGGAGCAGGTGGGAAAGCGTTTGCAGGGGACAAATATTTCTCTTGGCGCCCAGACCCTAAACGCGCATGAGGCCGGTCCGCATACTGGAGAAGTCTGTGCCGAGATGTTGACTGATCTTGGGTGTCAATGTGTATTGATTGGCCACTCGGAGCGTCGAAGCTTGTATGGTGAATCTGATGCTGTGGTAACGGCAAAGTTCGAGACCGCGAAAGCCAATGGACTCATGCCTATCCTATGTGTGGGCGAAACGTTGGAAGAGCGACATCAAGGTGAGACCGAATCAGTCGTGGCAAGACAGCTGCGAGCGGTGATCAACACCTTGGGTATCGAGGTTTTTGAGGGAAGCGCTATCGCATATGAGCCGGTGTGGGCCATCGGCACTGGCGAGACTGCGACGCCCGCGCAAGCTCAGGCCGTACATGCCTATATTCGTGGCATACTCGCCGAACAATCTCCAGATATTGCGAATGATCTTTCTCTACTCTACGGCGGCAGCGTCAAAGTTGACAACGCGTCTGAACTTTTTGCCCAGTCAGATGTTGATGGTGGTTTGATTGGAGGGGCTTCTTTGAATGCCAATGCCTTTGCCCAGATTTGTCTTGCCGCTGCTATTTGATGTATTCATTTGGCGCTACAAGGAAGCGTCTTGATCGATTGTTCTGACCTTACATGAGTCCCTATCAATACGCTCAAGCGCTTGCTCTATGATGTCATCTAGGCTATCGACATCGCGCAGCGCTACGGCCGTATCCAGGGCCGCCTCGGCCCGGGCGATGGCGAGCTGGAAGCCGTCGCCGCGATAGCGCTGATAGTCGCCCTCGTGGCGCTCGGCGAGGTCCGTCAGGGTCGTCTCGAGCACCTGATGAAGGCGCTGGCCCTCCTCGAGGCGGCGCGAGTCGATGATGTCGCCGGTGATGACGGCGAGGCGTGTGGCCATGG
>NZ_PXWD01000873.1:0-272 GCF_003011945.1 Halomonas sp. ND22Bw
AATCGAGGCCGCCATCCTCGTCGATATCCACGAGGAACACGATGTCGGCATCGTCCTCCTCGTCGTCCTCGTCCGAGTCGTCTTCGGAGGCCTTATCGTCGTTGGAAGACTGGGCGTGGCGGGCATCCGGCTCGTAGGGCTCGTCCTCTTCCGAATCGTCCTCCGCGAGGGCGTCCTCGAAGATCTCGATCTCCTCCTCGGTGGCGGCGCGGATCTTGAGCGGAGAGGTGCCGTTCCACAGCACCTTACCGTCGCTCTTCATGGTCTGGATG
>NZ_PXWD01000874.1:0-272 GCF_003011945.1 Halomonas sp. ND22Bw
TGAACGTCTGGAATCCCAGCCTCGACCCGAGGGTGCCCCAACGCGACCACGAACCGCAAGGTCGCACGACAATGCACTTCACCAACCTGCCCAGCCTGTGGTTGCGTGAAGGAGCGAAGTACTGGCTTTCGGCGGGCCTGACCACGGAGCGGTACTCGTGGAGCACGGTCAAATCGCGCCTGGACGCCCTGAAATGGCTGCAACGCTACATCGACACCACCGCCGATCAGGGCCCGTGCCTGACAACCGATCCACACCGCCTGCGGGGCTTC
>NZ_PXWD01000875.1:0-272 GCF_003011945.1 Halomonas sp. ND22Bw
CAAGCTGGCCACCCTGATGGATACCGCCGAGCCTGACGTGCTGGCCTACATGGGCTTCCCGGCCGCCCATCGGGTCAAGCTCCACTCCACGAACCCGCTGGAGCGCCTGAACGGCGAGATCAAGCGCCGGACCGAGGTCGTGGGCATCTTCCCCAACGAGGCTGCCATCACCCGCCTCGTCGGCGCGATCCTGCTCGAACAGAACGACGAGTGGGCCGTCCAGCGCTCTCGCTACATGACGCTAGAAAGCATCGCCCCAATCGGCGATGATC
>NZ_PXWD01000876.1:0-271 GCF_003011945.1 Halomonas sp. ND22Bw
TGGGTCTGTAGCTCAGTTGGTTAGAGCGCACCCCTGATAAGGGTGAGGTCGGCAGTTCAAGTCTGCCCAGACCCACCATTCTCTCGCTCAGTTGGTTTGAGCGCACCCCAGGGTGTTAACAAGAGAAGGGTGAGGTCGCCGGGTTTATTCAAGTCTGCCCAGACCCACCAAATACCTTGTCAGAGGGGCCTTAGCTCAGCTGGGAGAGCGCCTGCCTTGCACGCAGGAGGTCAGCGGTTCGATCCCGCTAGGCTCCACCACTCTCCACAGG
>NZ_PXWD01000877.1:0-271 GCF_003011945.1 Halomonas sp. ND22Bw
CCCTCACGGATGGATTTGAGGGATGGGCGCGTCGCTTGCGTAATCCATGCTAGAGGGGTGGAGTGAACGACATGGACCTCGACGCAGTATTGATGAGGCTGGCGCAAGCACCCGTGCCCGCGAGCCTTGATGGCATGGAAGATCGCGTGCTGGCGCGGGTCGCCGCACGTCCAGCGGCGCGCGCCGGCTTAGGCGTTGGGGCAATGACGATCGCTGCGGCGCTCGTCATGGGCATCTTCGGTGCCGGTGTGCCCGCGAAGGAAGCCAGCGC
>NZ_PXWD01000878.1:0-271 GCF_003011945.1 Halomonas sp. ND22Bw
GGTCACCACGTCGCAGCCGTCTCGATGGCCCGTGTGGAGCTCGCGCAAGGCAAGGACGCCCAAGCGCGGGACCTGGCCCAGGAGGTGATCACGGCGCAGGAGCGCGAAATCATCCTGATCGACGCCTGGCTCGCCCAGAAGGGAGCGTCGGCGGCTCCCGCCGCCTGATCGCGAGATCAGCGCACCGCGTCCGACGACCAACGATGTGCGTAATCCGCCATCTGTCGTCCTCGTGGCGAAAGACCGATCGGCCAGTCCCGCCGTCCTCGAA
>NZ_PXWD01000879.1:0-271 GCF_003011945.1 Halomonas sp. ND22Bw
ATCTGCGCGCCGTCTCGGGCCGCGCCGTGGTCTCCGAGGCGGTGTCGGACATCATCATCGAACGCGGCGACGACGACACCCTGGGCGCCCTGTTGCGCAACGACGGCGCCCGCCTGTCGCGCGCGGCGTCCGAGACGGCCGTCGAACGGGCCAAGGCCAATCCCGCCCTGCATGCCGCGACGGTCGAGCGCCAGAGCCTGCCGGTCGACCTGCTGAACGAGATGTATTTCGTGGTCGAGGCCCGGCTGCGTCACCAGATCCTGGAGCAGAA
>NZ_PXWD01000880.1:0-271 GCF_003011945.1 Halomonas sp. ND22Bw
GATGCGCATGATCTTGTGGGTCTGCACGCGCAGCACGTAGACGATGTCGGTGCCGTCGAGCACGGCCGCCGAGCACGACTCCTTGACCTGCGCCACCAGCGCCTCCATCACCGGCTCGGCGCGGTTCCAGATCGGCATCGATGACAGGTAGGCGAAGCCGAGTTCGAGGATGCGCGCGGTCAGCCCGAAGCGCTTGCCGTCGGTCTCGACGTAGCCGAGCGACTGCAGCGTGAGCAGAATGCGCCGTGCCCCGGCGCGCGTGAGGCCGGTC
>NZ_PXWD01000881.1:0-271 GCF_003011945.1 Halomonas sp. ND22Bw
CACGATCAAGTGGGGGGGCACCCAGATCGGCGGCGTTGATCATATTGCCGCCATGAGCTTCGCCAATGAGGCGAATCTCAATGTCTCCTATGTGCCGTTCGAGAGCGGCGCGGAGTTTGCCGCCGCCCTGTCCCGCGGTGACATCGATGCCGCCGGCCTCAATATCTCTGAGTCCCAGGACCAGGTCGACGCGGGCGACTTCCGACCCCTGGCGGTGATGGCAGAAGAGCGCATGGGCGCCCTTCCGGACGTGCCGACACTGGCCGAAAAC
>NZ_PXWD01000882.1:0-271 GCF_003011945.1 Halomonas sp. ND22Bw
GATCGAGATGCGGCGCGGGAACAGAGACGAAGGCATCCACCCGCAGCGCCTCCAGATGGAGGACGACATCATCACCGGGGGTGGAGATGATCTCCAGCCCGTAACGGACAAGGTGATGGCGGAGTGCGCTCAACTCCTGCCGCAGGCTGGCACGGCCCTTCGCCGGATCGCGGTCACTCCAGAGCCGATCCTGCAACCACCCGCGGGTCCGCCGCCCGCCGGGGGCGAGCGCCAGCATCGCGAGAAGCGCCTTCGCTCTCTTCCCTGGCGG
>NZ_PXWD01000088.1:0-527 GCF_003011945.1 Halomonas sp. ND22Bw
CGTCGGATCAGCTGTTCCTCGCGCTCCTCGGCCGTCCACGGCTCGGCCATGCGGGCGGCGACGCCTTCGCTTCCAAGGGCGACAAGGGCGAACTGTTCAGCATTCCCGTCGCCCACCTGCGCGAATGGCACGAAGGCTGGATGCCGGGCTGGATGGGCGACGCCGCATGATCCGCGCCGCCCTGCCCGTCGCGCTGGTCCTGTTGCTGGCGGCCTGCGACGGCGGCGGCGATCCGGTGCAGCAGGCGCTGCGCGACACCTCGGCCGCCAATCATGCGGCGGCGGCCCGCACCACGGCTGAAACCGAGACGGCCCATAGCCCGGCGTCAAACGTCACGCCGGGCGACCGCGCCTTCTCGGCGTCCGAGGCCGAAATGCATCGCAAGATGGCCGCCGCGTCGGGCCAGACGATCGACCAGGCCTATGTCGCCAAGATGATCGCCCACCACGAAGGCGCAGTCGCCATGGCCAAGGTCGCCCTGCGCGACAGCCGCGACCCCGCCATCCGCCGCATGGCCCAGACCGTGA
>NZ_PXWD01000883.1:0-271 GCF_003011945.1 Halomonas sp. ND22Bw
CAGGATCAGGTCGCGCTCGACCAGGATCGGGACCTGGCCGTACGGATTCATCACGCTGATGTCTTCGGGCTTGTTGTACAGGTCGACGTCGCGGATCTCGAAGTCCATGCCCTTCTCGAACAGGACGAAGCGGCAGCGGTGGGAAAAGGGGCAGGTCGTACCTGAATACAGAACCATCATGGCGGGAGACTCCTAAAAATCAAAAAGAGTGGGTCGCGTTGGCAACCCACTCCGTGGGACCGGCTGCACCCCGAAGGCGCGCGCCGATCGG
>NZ_PXWD01000884.1:0-271 GCF_003011945.1 Halomonas sp. ND22Bw
GCCGACGATATCGCTGCGATCGTGCGCGAGGCGTCGTCGTTGGCGTCGTCGCGCTTCCACACCGACTTCGCACGCTGGGAAAAATCGGGCGGCAGCCCGGTGTGCGAGGTCGATCTGGCGGTCGACCGGCTGCTGAAGGAACGGCTGTCGGCGCTGTTGCCCGATGCGGGATGGCTGTCGGAGGAAACCGCCGACCGCCCCGACCGGCTGGCGCGCCGGCGCGTCTGGGTGGTCGATCCGATCGACGGCACGCGCGACTATATCCGCGGCC
>NZ_PXWD01000885.1:0-271 GCF_003011945.1 Halomonas sp. ND22Bw
CTCGAGTACAGCGCTGCCGGTGGTGCTCGAGTCATGACCGCACCATGGCCGACACGCGAGCACCGCACCTGAGTCCAGCAGCCCACGCGAGACATCCGACCCCGCCATGGTCTCGGCCGGACATCGGCCAGTCCCGCATCGAAGTGCACCGATTCAGGGGCTCGAGCACCAGTCAGCCACTGCAGGATCTGAGTCGGCAGCTGCGCCCCGACAAATGACTGGCCTGCTCCTGCACCTGGCCGTTCGTCACCCGTGGTCTTTCATCATGGCG
>NZ_PXWD01000886.1:0-271 GCF_003011945.1 Halomonas sp. ND22Bw
GCCGACTCGATGTCGCAACCGGTCGTCTCGACTGCGTCGCCAGCCTCATGGCCGCCAACGCCCTGAACAATCCAGCCTAAGACAAAGACCTCAAACAGGCTCTTAAAGCAATCTTTATCCAGACGGCTGCAAACTAGACAGTCTTTGCAATACGCGCCGCACTTGGACGGCCGACCAGGCTCCACCTCGGGGAGCCGTGATGGATCGGGCGTTCAGGGCGTCCGCGATTGCCCCTTGGGACGTAATACCAGCCAGCTGTAGAGCGGTGATG
>NZ_PXWD01000887.1:0-271 GCF_003011945.1 Halomonas sp. ND22Bw
AAGGTGATATCAAATTCATTGACTCCTTAACATTTTCTTGAAATCTAAAAGACTTATATCTGGGAATACAAAATAAAGTTGTCTCATTGAAGCAATCGACACTCACATTACAACAACCAACCAATCCATCCCCAATATAATGTCAAAGTCATATTTTCAACAAAATTAAATCTGCAGACAATTTGAATCTACCAATTTAAATAGAATACTAGCAATTTATGATATCTATCATTGATGACTAGCCTATTGGAGTAGATACAACCAAAGTATA
>NZ_PXWD01000888.1:0-271 GCF_003011945.1 Halomonas sp. ND22Bw
TAGGTCGTCCCCATCAGTGCCGCGAGGCTCGCGGCACTCGCCCGGCCTCGGGCCTCGTCGGAGAATTCGCGCTTCCACGACTCGAAGCCGGCGGCGGTGTTGCCGCATTGCGCCGCATCCGCGCGGCCCGCCATGCAGGCGAGCGCCGCGAGGGCCGCCGCGAACAACGGTGCCCGATACCCACTGCCGATCATTCTCAAAACTCCCTCGCGCGCCGCGTCCATCACGGGCTGGCGCACTGCTCGAACGCGACCCCTTGGCGGACCAAGGC
>NZ_PXWD01000889.1:0-271 GCF_003011945.1 Halomonas sp. ND22Bw
GTATTCGCCGGTGAAGAAGGTGGCCTATCGCGTCGAGCCGACCCGTCAGGGCCAATCGCTGGACTATGACAAGCTGCTGCTGGAAGTCGAAACCAACGGCGCGGTGACGCCTGTGGACGCCGTGGCCTACGCCGCGCGCATCCTGCAGGACCAACTGCAGATCTTCATCACCTTCGAAGAGCCCAAGAAGGCTGTCGAGCAGTCGGACGGCAAGCCCGACCTGCCCTTCAACCCGGCGCTGCTGAAGAAGGTGGACGAGCTGGAGCTGTCG
>NZ_PXWD01000890.1:0-271 GCF_003011945.1 Halomonas sp. ND22Bw
ATGCGCGCGGTCTTGACCTTGGACTCGCTGAGATAATTGAGGACCCGTGGGCCGATCAGCCCCATGATGAGGCCGATGATTGCGATCACCACCAGCATCTCGACCAGGGTGAAGCCCGCCTCGCCCGAACGCCGCGGCGTTTGCGACCGCGCGCGACCGTATCCCGCTCGCATGGAAAAAGTTTCGATGATGCTGTTGCGCGATATCATGACCGATGACCTCTGCTCTAACCGACTAGCTGCGTGACCGAGAGCAGCGCCGTCATGACCGA
>NZ_PXWD01000891.1:0-271 GCF_003011945.1 Halomonas sp. ND22Bw
ATTGGCGAACAGGATGAACATGAACAGCGAGAAGACGTAGGGAACGAAGCGCTTGCCCTCCGGCCCGACGTTCGACGTCAGCATGTTCTGAACGAAGCCGGTGAACCCTTCGACCGCGGCCTGCCAGCGGCCGGGGACGAGCTCGCGCTTCATCCCGCCCAGCATGAACAGCCACAATGTGACGAGCGTGATGACCATCCACAGCGCGGAATTGGTGAAGGACAGGTCATAGCCACCCACCACCCAGCGCTGACCGAGCACGGGCTCGATC
>NZ_PXWD01000089.1:0-524 GCF_003011945.1 Halomonas sp. ND22Bw
GTAGAAGCCGCTTCGCGAGACACCGAGCGCCTCGCACATCATCGCCAACGGCCACGTCCCTCGGTGTTTCGCCACGGAGCCGAACGTCACATCGACTCCTCGCCAAAGTGGGCCGCCGCTGTTTTCAGCAGGTCGCGCGCCATCCTGAGCTTGGCGTTCTCTTTCCTCAAGCGCTCCAGCTCCGCCTGCTCGGGCCTCATGACCCCTTGCCCGGGGAATGCATGCTGCGGGTCGACCGTCGCATCGCGTATCCACTTGCGCAGCACGTTCTCGTGCACATCGAGGTCGCGTGCAGCCTGCGCCACCGCCACGCCTCGCTCCTTCACCAGCTTGACTGCTTCAAGCTTGAACTCTCGGCTGAACTGCCTTCTCGTTCCCATGAACCACCTCCGGTTTCATCTTCCACCTTAACAAGGTGTCTTTGAAACCGGCAGCAGCCCATTCTTCCCCATCGAGGCATTCACGGGCGATGAGCCGTCGATGCACGACCAGGAACGGCTCGCGCAGCGCGCCGCAGCGCTCGG
>NZ_PXWD01000892.1:0-271 GCF_003011945.1 Halomonas sp. ND22Bw
GATTCAGTTAGGCCTTATAGGGCCCCAACTCCAGAGGAGAGAGACTGTTTCTGCACCTACCACATCTCAAACACCCATAAGATAGACGACTGCATAGGCTTGTACAACGAGATCAAGAGGCTGATTCAGGAGGAAGTTTTGGAAGAGCCACCCGTAAAGCCTAGCACCAAAGATAACCCGCTCCCGAAGTTTGAAGGGTGAGGAAAAGTAAGATCATCGTTTTGACCAAAGAAGAACTTCGCCTGTGGAGTGTTGATCTTTTATTTTATAA
>NZ_PXWD01000893.1:0-271 GCF_003011945.1 Halomonas sp. ND22Bw
GTGGCCGCGTTCACGCGCCTTGCGCAGCGTGAAGACGGTGCGGCGCGTGACGACTTCGCGGCGGTGCTGCAGGAAGACCTGGATCAGGTCCTTCAGGTTGCACCGCTTGGGCTGGCCATCGATCAGCGCCACCATGTTGATGCCGAAGGTGTCCTGCAGCTGGGTCTGCTTGTACAGGTTGTTCAGCACCACTTCGGGCACTTCGCCGCGCTTGAGCTCGATCACCAGGCGCATGCCCGACTTGTCGGACTCGTCCTGGATGTGGCTGATG
>NZ_PXWD01000894.1:0-271 GCF_003011945.1 Halomonas sp. ND22Bw
TATCGTTCATTCGCACAATCGAAATATCGTGCCAGGTGTTTGTCGGGCTCCCAGACAACACGACGCCGTCGTGGGAAGTTCGGTCGCCTACGATAATTTGAGACCGACCATAAAGGCTTGCTCTAGACATTTAATCTCTCCCTGATATCTAATTAGCGGCCGATTGCCGCAATGGCATGCTACCTTGCAGTTCTTCCGATACCGTCAAGAAAGTGCAGGGGCTGTGGAAAACGTCCGATTGCAGGCGATGGGTTGGCTCGCCGACGCCTCA
>NZ_PXWD01000895.1:0-271 GCF_003011945.1 Halomonas sp. ND22Bw
GGCCGGGGATGGTCCGCGAAGTACCCCGGTGTGCCGACCACCACCGTGCGTTCATCGGGGCCGACCCGCACTGCGACCATGTCGCGCTCCACGGTCTCGCCGAAGCGGATCCCGGCATCGAAGCCGGCCGCGACGATGTCGGCGAGGCGGTCGTCGACGACGACTTCGACCGTGACGGAGGGATAGTCGAGGAGGAACCCCGGAAGGGACGGCGCGAGGATGGCGCGCGCGGCGTAGGCGAACGTCGTGACCCGAAGGGAGCCCGACGGCG
>NZ_PXWD01000896.1:0-271 GCF_003011945.1 Halomonas sp. ND22Bw
CGCCGCCTATGGCGACGCGGTCTATCCCGACGCGACCGGCACCCTGCGCCTGACCTATGGCAAGGTCGAAGGCTCCGACGTGCCGGGCCAGCGGTTCGGCGCCTTCACCACCTTCGCCGGCCTGTGGGACCGCGCGACCGGCGCCGAGCCGTTCAAGGTCGCGCCCAAACTGCTGGCAGCCAAGGACCGGATCGACCCGAACGCGGTCATGGACATGGCCGTCTCGACCGACACCATCGGCGGTTCGTCCGGCTCGCCCGCCGTCAACGCC
>NZ_PXWD01000897.1:0-271 GCF_003011945.1 Halomonas sp. ND22Bw
GGCCTCGTAACGCAGATGCGTATGCGTCGAATCCTCGAGCAGGGTCTTGCCGGCCTGCCAGCCGAAACCCAGCGTCAGGGCCAGGACCGCGACCCAGGTCGCGATCAGACCCAGCATCAGGCGACCCTTCAGCGAGACCAGCCAACGCTTGAGCGTGGAGAACCGTAACGGCATGCCTTACCTTCCTTGTGACAAGGCTACGGGCAATATATCAGTCAAGTGCAATGAATACAGCGTGCAGAACCCGGGAAGCCTATAGCACGACATTGAA
>NZ_PXWD01000898.1:0-271 GCF_003011945.1 Halomonas sp. ND22Bw
GTTGGTCGCCCAGGTCCGGTACGGCGCATCGACCGGTGCGTAGCGATGATGCGGATCGGGAATATCGGGTAACAGCCGCGCCGCCGCCAGTGTTATCGCGCCGGGTTCGTCGCCATTGCGCCCGACCTGCTGACCGACCAGGGCGGCACGCCGGCCGATGAGGATCGCGCCCGCGCGCTAATCGCCGCGGCGGATCTGGAGCGCGGCGTCGCCGAAACGGTGGGACTGGCGCGCCACTACGCCGCCGCCGCGCCCCGCGCGCGGGTGGGCG
>NZ_PXWD01000899.1:0-270 GCF_003011945.1 Halomonas sp. ND22Bw
GCCGGGTCGCGGTGCGCTATTTCGGCCTGCGCTACCTCGCCGCCTTCGGGCCGGACGTGCCCGACGGCGTGATCAACCTCGACGCCATGGCCCTCGACGGCACGGGCGGCCCCCACGCACCGGGACCCGGCGGGCTGATCAGCTTCGCGGGCGGCGACCCGGCCCGCCCGGTCCATCGCAGCGGCGACGCCCTGCTCGCGGCCATCGCGGTCCACCTCGTCACCGCCCGGGTTCTGCCGGGGGACCGCATCCTCTCCCTGATTCCACAGG
>NZ_PXWD01000900.1:0-270 GCF_003011945.1 Halomonas sp. ND22Bw
TGGATGCTGTTCGCGATGTTCCTGGTGATGGTGGCGGTGATCGCCTGGCCGCAGTTGGCGCTGTGGTTGCCGAACAAGTTGGGGTATTGAGATGCAGCCGAGCAGCCAGTGGTTGGGGCGGGATCACGCCGACGGCGTACTCTGCTCCGCGAATGTCCCCCGGCCTGCGGCCTCCTCCTTGATTTCGCTGCGCAGAGCACACCATCGACGCGCTCCGGACGCGCAGTGGTTGATCGATGGCAGCAGCAGCACCACCCCAACGCGTCCACG
>NZ_PXWD01000901.1:0-270 GCF_003011945.1 Halomonas sp. ND22Bw
CACGTTTGACATGAGATTTCACCGTTCCGAGCGGCAAATTCATGGCTGCCGCGATTTCGGGGTGGGACATCCCAGCGCCGTGGCACAGGGACACGCACACCCGTTCGGTTTCGTTCAGCGACTTCAGCGCCTCGTCCAGGTCCATCAGCCCGCCGCGATCCACCGCGATCTCGGCCTGATCGGCCTCCACCTCGGCGACGTAGCGCGCCTCCTTGGCCACCCGCTTCAGATAAAGCCGCGCGGCGATCTTCTTGATCCAGCCCGCGAACG
>NZ_PXWD01000090.1:0-522 GCF_003011945.1 Halomonas sp. ND22Bw
GCAGGGACACCCCAAAGAGGTCTGCGCCCGAAGCGCTACCCGCAGTGGCGAACGTCCGTCGGAGGTCATGGGGAGCGAAATGAAAATCTCCGAGCGCCTCTTCGAGCAGCAGCCATCCTGAGCGCGGGTCAACAAGTTGCTTAGGGCGCTCACCCGCACCGCCGCGCTTGGCTTTGACTGCGTACCAAACGGGCCCATCTCTGTCGGGTGCAAACTCACGCCGAGCGCGCAGCATGTCGAGTACGAACCGCGACAGCGGTAGCCGGATGTCGGCCGCATTCTTGGCGGTCTTCTTCCCGCGCCTTTTTGTGCCCACCTTGTGAGGCGAGACGGACAGGGTGCCGGTCTCGAAATCGACCTCACGGAACAGCAACTCAGTGACCAACGAACGTCGAAGCCCGGTGAGCACATAGAGGCGCCACATGTCTCGCCACCAAGGCTGACACAGCGCATCTGACGCACGCCAGGCGAGGCCTAGCTGAGCCAGAGGAATTGCCCGCTTGCGCTTGTTCGGAGCACCGA
>NZ_PXWD01000902.1:0-270 GCF_003011945.1 Halomonas sp. ND22Bw
TCATCGGCGCGAATTTCGCAACTCAAGTACGAACTATCGGGAATTTTCGCTTCCGAGGTCGAAGCGCGACGCGCGACGGGCCTTACCCGTGGGACGCAGCGTTCCCGCATGCCCTCCCGGGCGGATACCCTCAGCGGCTGGTCGAATCGTTCGGGAGGCTATGGGGCGATGGCGCGCGCACCCGTGTCCCGATCCGTAGCGGACGGCGGCAAAGGCCCGATCCGCCGGAGCCGGTCCGGAGCCATGATCGTCGGATTCGTCGTTCGAGAT
>NZ_PXWD01000903.1:0-270 GCF_003011945.1 Halomonas sp. ND22Bw
CGAGCGCATCGCGAGCGCCTCGCCCACGGAGGCCGCCGCCCACCCGACCTGGTCGATGGGCATGAAGATCAACATCGATTCGGCCTCCCTGATGAACAAGGGGCTGGAGTTGATCGAGGCGCACCACCTCTTCGCCCTAGAGCCGGAGCGCCTGGACGTCATCGTCCACCCGCAATCGATCGTGCACGGCCTCGTCTACTGGCGCGACGGCGCGGTGACGGCCGGCCTCGCGATGCCGGACATGCGGGTTCCGATCGCCCATTGCCTCGG
>NZ_PXWD01000904.1:0-270 GCF_003011945.1 Halomonas sp. ND22Bw
AGGGTCGGACCATCGATCTAGCCGCGAAATAGCCGCGTGCGATACTACTTTGAGACGTGTCGCGCTCGACGATTTATTTCCACCGAAATGAACGATCCCGGATTCTACAGTGCGGACTGGAAGAATTCTGCATGACATTTTCGTGAGAGACGCAGCATCCCTGTGTTGGCTGGACAGTTGCGTGCTGTGATCGGCGTTACGCGCCAGAGTTGGTCGTTCCCCTTGGTATGGCTCCGTAAAGGATTCATCTGCGAAACAAGGTCGGCGCTT
>NZ_PXWD01000905.1:0-270 GCF_003011945.1 Halomonas sp. ND22Bw
AGACGCGAAGGTGGAGCATTTGGCAGAGCCAACAGAAAAAATAATTCCTTCTATTGGCTCAGTATTATAAAGTCGTAATGTGGGCTAAGTACGTTCGTAGCGAACAATAAACGCGGGCCACACGGCCTGCTTAGTTATATCGTGATGGATCATCTCGGCACGCCGCAGGAAGTGTTAAGTGAGAGAGGTGATCTGGTCTGGGCGACGGAGTACCGGGTCGTGTCCCAGGCAGTGGTGTAGCTGAGGGGTGGTCATCGGCGGTTGCCGGGT
>NZ_PXWD01000906.1:0-270 GCF_003011945.1 Halomonas sp. ND22Bw
TCGAGCGCCTTGCCGTTGAAGCTGCCGTCGATGCCCAACGCCTGCCCCACGCGGCCCGGGCCGGCGCACAGCAGGCGCAGGTCGTCGAGGCCCCGCCGCGCCTGCATGCGTGCGATGCCCATCGTGGGCTCGATCGCGCGGATCAGCACGCCGGCACCGTGGCCCGCTTCGCGGCAGACGACATTGAGGCACCAGTGGATGCCGTAGGAGCGGTAGACGTAGGCGTGTCCCGACGGCCCGAACATGGCCGCGTTGCGCGGCGTGGGCCCG
>NZ_PXWD01000907.1:0-270 GCF_003011945.1 Halomonas sp. ND22Bw
CGCCGCCGGCTGGTTCGTCGCCAATCCGCAGGTCACCGTCGTCGATGTGCGCCGGCTCCAACGGCTCGAACATGCCGTCAACGAATTCCTGGACAAGGTGGGCTGAGCCATGGCGATCCTTCAGAAACTAAAAGAGCACTTCTCGCGGGATAGCGTCACGCTCGACCTGCAGGACATCCAGGCGATGATCCTCAGAAGCCGGCCGGAACCCTATGTTGGCGTTCACGCCATGCTCCATTTCGACGAGGCAGCGGGAGCCCGCAATCTTCT
>NZ_PXWD01000908.1:0-270 GCF_003011945.1 Halomonas sp. ND22Bw
CGGACAGCGATTAACTAGTATGCATTTAGATCGGGGTCGCAGATCAGAGTGAGGCTCTGATACCAATTGAAAATGACATTTTGTCCCAAATTACGTAATAAAATTACGACCCCATGTAGAATTAGCGGAAACAGTACAAAAATTAAATATTTAATAGACGTAAAGAATATTTATATCTAAATGATATGAACAATAACATGCATCACAAGTAAATAAGAAGCAATAATAAACAAGAGGCAATTTTTGGTGACGAAGGAAAAACTCGATACT
>NZ_PXWD01000909.1:0-270 GCF_003011945.1 Halomonas sp. ND22Bw
GAGCTGATTTCGCTGGCAAAGGCAAACCCCTTTGCTGACAGTCACTTACGCGCGTCCAACGGTGAGCTAATTTCGCGCGCCTGTTTGCTCCCCCAAAATGCTCACAGGTGGCGCGGGGTTCGTTACTCCCTCAAAATGCTCACATGTCCCGCCGTCGTGTGACCAATGCTCCCCTGTCCACAGGTACGTCTGGCGTCATCGAGCGCCGGCGCCGCCAGTTCGCGGCGGAGGTCGCAGCAGGTCTGCGTGACGCCCGCAGCCTTGTGGCCA
>NZ_PXWD01000910.1:0-270 GCF_003011945.1 Halomonas sp. ND22Bw
TGATTTCCGCCTTCGCATTCGGCGCATAGATAGCGGTAGAAATCAGTTCGTCATAGGCCTTTTTGGCACGCGGAAAACCAAGCACCCAATCGAGATCGATGATGCTCTGGTCGATCATGTTGGGCGGATAGGGCTTGCCGTTCTGATCGATCCCGGCCTTCAAGTCGTCTTCACTGACCGAGTAATTCGCCTCCCCCGCAAACCAGTGCCGCATCATCCTGGCCGCCACCGGCAGCCTGAGCTTGTCCATGACATCCGGTATTTGCTGGA
>NZ_PXWD01000911.1:0-270 GCF_003011945.1 Halomonas sp. ND22Bw
AGCTCGGCACCGTCGACGTTCGCCTGAGCGTGGCGGGCGCTGACGTGCGGGCCACGGTGGTGTCGTCCAGCGAGAGCAGCCGTGCGCTGCTGGCCGGTGACGGCCGCACGCTCGCCGCGCGTTTCGATGCGGCGAACCTTCGGCTCGAACAGTTCCAGGTGTCACAGGGAGCCTCGGCATGAGCACCGCCGCGCCATCTCTCGACGATCGCCAGAGCGCCGTTGCCCTGTCGTACGACGACAAGACGCGCGCGCCGGTCGTCGTGGCCAA
>NZ_PXWD01000091.1:0-519 GCF_003011945.1 Halomonas sp. ND22Bw
GTGGAACACGGGGATCTTCATGCGCTTGCGCAGCTCGCGCTCGACGTAGAAGCACTCGGGGGCCTTGATGTCCTCGAGGTTGATGCCGCCGAAGGTCGGCTCCAGGGCGCAGACCACGTCGACGAGCTTGGCCACGTCGTTCTGCGCGACCTCGATGTCGAACACGTCGATGCCGGCGAACTTCTTGAAGAGGACGGCCTTGCCCTCCATCACGGGCTTCGAGGCGAGCGGCCCGATATCGCCCAGCCCGAGCACGGCGGTGCCGTTCGTCAGGACCGCGACGAGGTTCTGGCGGATGGTGAGGGTGGCGGCCTCCTGGGGATCCTCGTGGATCGCCATGCAGGCGGCGGCCACACCCGGCGAGTAGGCCAGGGCGAGGTCGCGCTGGTTGCCGAGCGGCTTCGTCGCCTGGATCTCCAGTTTTCCGGGGCGCGGCAGTCGGTGATAGACGAGCGCTCCCGACTTGAGATCGTCGGACATATTGTCGCCCATGGTCGTCCTCCTTGGGATTGCGCGCTG
>NZ_PXWD01000912.1:0-270 GCF_003011945.1 Halomonas sp. ND22Bw
GCCGCTACGCCTTTGGCGTGTTGAGCGAACGGGCCAGCCAACTCCTGGCCGGGCTGGAGACCGCCCGCACCGTGCGCGGTCGGGTGGAGGCGCTGCTGATCCCGATCCTGCATCGGGGCGATGTCGGCATGGTCGAGGTGGCGCGCCAGCTGGGAATGAGCCGCGCGACCCTTTACCGTCGGCTGGCCGAGGAGGGCGCCAGGTTCGACGCCGTGGTCGACGACCTGCGCCACCGGATGGCGCTGCACTATCTGCACGGCCAGAAGGTCT
>NZ_PXWD01000913.1:0-270 GCF_003011945.1 Halomonas sp. ND22Bw
TACTCAGCCCGTAGGTATTGGGGTCGAGTTCGCTGTGCGTGTGTGGTTCGACCAATGCCAGCGGGTCGAGGTCGGCAATGAGGTGACCGCGGACGCGGAACGCATTGATCAGTTGCCAGACGGCGTGCTGCTTCCGAACCTTTGCTCCGGTGTCGTCCAGCGGGTTGGTGTCCTGATGCCAGCGAGCCGGCTCATACGGCACACCGAGGGAACGGAAGATGTTGTCGTAGAAACCGTCGGCGCCCGTGAGGAGCTGGTGCACCCGCTGGA
>NZ_PXWD01000914.1:0-270 GCF_003011945.1 Halomonas sp. ND22Bw
ACACGCGATATGGCCATCGGCGTTCCACGCACCGAATACCATTGCGCCCGCTGTCTGGCGCACCAAGGACATGTCTTTCCCGATGGGCCACGCCCAACGGGTTTGCGCTACTGCAACAATGGTGTGGCGCTGAAGTTCACGGCGGCCTAGAGGCGACGCGCCCGCAACGCGGAGTCCACCGTCGCGCCGAAGATGACCGATGCGATGATGACCAGCAGGCCGTAGTCATGCCCGGCGAAGAAGACCGGCGCGCAGGCCATGGCGATGCCC
>NZ_PXWD01000915.1:0-270 GCF_003011945.1 Halomonas sp. ND22Bw
GAGGTTGCCATGAATGTCGGCGTCTTCATCCCGATCGGAAACAACGGCTGGCTCCTGTCGGAGAACGCGCCGCAATACATGCCGAGCTTCGAGCTGAACAAGCAGGTGGTGCTCAAGGCCGAGGGCTACGGACTCGACTTCGCCCTCTCGATGATCAAGCTGCGGGGCTTCGGCGGCAAGACCGAGTTCTGGGACCACAACCTCGAATCCTTCACGCTGATGGCGGGGTTGGCGGCCGTCACCAGCCGGATCAAGCTGTTCGCCACGGCC
>NZ_PXWD01000916.1:0-270 GCF_003011945.1 Halomonas sp. ND22Bw
TCGACGGCTGTGATTCTGATATAATGCTAACAGTCAGATTAAAATTTTAAAACGGACTAACCAGATTAAAAAATAAGAAGTTTAATATCTGGGCTGCCCATGTGTCTTGTAATGGACGGCCACGATTTTAATCTTTTTTTAAATTTTGAGGTTAAATTTGAGCCATCCTTTCGTCTGAAATTCGACAGCTATAATTTTGATATAATGTTAGCCGCCGGATCAAAAATTTAAAATGGACGGCCCAAATTAAAAGATAAAACTTTAAATCTG
>NZ_PXWD01000917.1:0-270 GCF_003011945.1 Halomonas sp. ND22Bw
GTCGAGACCCAGCGCGCCGTGTTCGAAATCGGCATGAATGCGCCCGGCGAGATCGCGCCCCTGTCGCGCTTCGTCGCCCCCCATGCCGCCTGCGTCACCACGGTCGGTCCCGTCCATATCGAGGCCTTCGCGGACGGCGAGGCGGGCGTCGCGCGTGAAAAGGCGACCATCTTCCAGGGTCTGGTGCCAGGCGGCGCGGCGGTGGCGAACGGCGACGTCGCCTTCTCCGCCATCCTGTGCGACGCGGCCAAGGCGGTCGGCGCGCGCCTG
>NZ_PXWD01000918.1:0-270 GCF_003011945.1 Halomonas sp. ND22Bw
CAGAATTATTTAATATTTAATTGAATAATTATATTATTTTTTAAAAAATTAATTAATTTTTTTTTTAAAAATTAACTATTTAATATTAATTAGACAGCTATTATTAAAAAATTAAATTAAATGATCTTTTTTAAAGAGACAATTATTCTTTAATATCAAATATTTTTGATAATTTCATGCTTAATAGACACATTTGTATTGATCGAATCTGACCTTCATATCTGATAAATGTATAACTAGAATATGTGTAGAAATATGCCATATAAAATA
>NZ_PXWD01000919.1:0-270 GCF_003011945.1 Halomonas sp. ND22Bw
GAACCCCTTCACGGCGTGCTTCGAGGTGGCGTAGAGGCCCTGGAACGGGAAGGCGAGGTCGGAGGCGACGCTGCCGACGTTGATGAGCGCCCCGCCGTGCCGGCGCAGGTACCCGACCGCGATCAGCGATCCGTTGACCGTGCCCCAGAGGTTGGTCTGGATCAGGCGCTCGTGGTCGGCATACGCGATCTCGCGCAAGGGACCGTAGACGGTGAGGCCGGCGACGTTGACCCAGGTGTCGAAGCCGCCGAAGCGTGCCCGTGCCGCATC
>NZ_PXWD01000920.1:0-270 GCF_003011945.1 Halomonas sp. ND22Bw
GAAGCGCAGTGCCGACCGCGAATAGCGCAATTCCCAGTTGCGATCATCGGTGGTGACGATCGTGCCGGTGCGCAGCCGGCGCTTCAATTCCTCACCCGATTGCCCCGACACCGTTTCCGCCGCGCGTGCGAGTGCCTGCTGGACTTCCGCGTTCGCGGGCTCCGGGTTTTCGGGGGGCAGCATATCGTCGAGGACATGATCGTCGCGCAGATAGGCATGCGCCAGGACGTAGTCGCCGATCCGTTGCGACGGCCGCAGCCCGCCGCAATG
>NZ_PXWD01000921.1:0-270 GCF_003011945.1 Halomonas sp. ND22Bw
CTCATGTCCGGCAGGTTGAGGTCAAGAAGAATGAGGTCGTAGTCATAGATCTTGCCCAGATCGATGCCTTCTTCGCCCAGGTCGGTCGTGTAGACGTTGAAGCCTTCCGACTTCAGCATCAGTTCGATGCTTTGGGCAGTTGCGTGATCGTCTTCAATCAACAGGACGCGCATTCGTGCCCCTCCAGGCCATAGCTTTGCGGTAACCACCCTGGCGCACGGCCGGGTAACCTTGTTCGCAGGTTAAGACGTGAAAACCTTAAGAAGGGTT
>NZ_PXWD01000092.1:0-518 GCF_003011945.1 Halomonas sp. ND22Bw
CCGTCGAGGCGGGCCTCGCCGTCGACAGCGGGGATGAAGCCCGCCAATGTCCGCAGCAGGGTCGACTTGCCCTGACCGTTTCGCCCCAGCAGGCAGATGAATTCGCCGGGTTCGACGACGACCTGGTCAAGCGTCGACAGGACATTTCGCCCATAGCCGATCCGCAGAGCGTCTATCGCGTACATCGGCCCTCCCCGCCGCGAAGACTGCGCGACTTCAGCAGCAGCAGGATCACCAGCGGCGCGCCGATCAGCGCCAGTATGGCGTTGAGATGCAGGAAGTGCTGTTCCCACGGCAGGTGAACCACCAGATCCGCCGCTAAGGCCAGAACCGCTCCGATCAGGGCGGTCGCCGGGATCAGCGCCCCGATCTGCGCCGAACCGATCAGGCCGCGCGCCAGATGCGGCACGATCAGGCCGACGAAGGCCACGGGACCGCAAAAGGCGGTCACGGGCGCCGCCAGCAGTATTGTCGTTCCCAGCACCAGCCGGCGAAGGCGCGGCACGTTCACGCCCAGG
>NZ_PXWD01000922.1:0-270 GCF_003011945.1 Halomonas sp. ND22Bw
GGCGCATGGCGGCCTTGCCGTCGTCTACCCGCTCCTCGTCGACGAGGGCGGCCATGTAGTCCCAGATCGGGGTCTTGAACTCGGGCTGGGCCTGGGAGAGCTCGAGCACCTTCTCGTCGTAGGCGATGCCGGCCGTCGCGGACCGGAAGGTCTGGGCCGAAATGCCCTGCGCCGCGGCTTGAGCCTGCAGCCCTGCAAGGCAGTCCTGGAAATCGGCGCGGGCGGGCGCGGAGAGCGTCAGGAGGGTCGCGGCCATCCCGAGGGAGAGGG
>NZ_PXWD01000923.1:0-270 GCF_003011945.1 Halomonas sp. ND22Bw
GATGCTGGCCAATGTAGACGCTGCCCATTACGGCTGGCAGCAGGAGCTGGATGCGCACACCCCCGCCTTTTGGCACCGGCTGGACCCTGAGGCCCGCTTCGTGCTGGTGTACGAAGACCCTGCTGCCTACGTGGCCCGCGCCATCATCGCCGCAAAGGAGCAGCGCAACGGCGTGCCCGAACCGTTGGAAGACCTGCTTGCACAGTGGCATGCCAGCCATGTTCTGCTGCTCAATACCTTTTATGCCATGGATGGCAACGCCGTACTGGT
>NZ_PXWD01000924.1:0-270 GCF_003011945.1 Halomonas sp. ND22Bw
CAATTACATAACCTGACGTGCTATCTGTCGAAATAGCAGCATCAAGAGTATATGGATCACTACTAATATTCGTTACTAATCGATCTCCTTCTCCCTTACCAGCACTTGCCTTTTGCGTCTCTTTCTTACCGCAAGCGACAGAAGTAATTGCTAATACGGTCATAATGACAAATAATAAAAACTTCTTCATCTTACATTCCCCTTTACCCTGAAATTTTTGGTGTTGATGCTAATAATGTTTTTGTATAAGAATGTTGTGGATTACGGAAT
>NZ_PXWD01000925.1:0-270 GCF_003011945.1 Halomonas sp. ND22Bw
TGGTCGCGAGTCTGCGCTTGCGCGCGTCGCGAGCGGCGAGGTGCGGCAGGTCACGCAACTCCTTCTCGATCCCGCCCGCGTGCGCATCTGGCCCGGCAACGCTCGCACGTACGCGCACCTCTCAGAGGAGAATTGCCGCGAGCTGATCGACTCGATCGTCGCCGAGGGAGGGCAGAAGGTGCCCGCGGTGGTACGGCGCGTCGACGGCGATGCCGATTATGAGTTCGAAGTGATCGCCGGCACGCGGCGGCACTGGTCGATCAGCTGGCT
>NZ_PXWD01000926.1:0-270 GCF_003011945.1 Halomonas sp. ND22Bw
AGCTGGAAGGGTCCGTACCACAGTGGGTATTCGAGCAGGCTGTGGAGCACCATCGCGCCCAGCACGGCCCAGGCCATCAGCCGCGTCGGGCCGCGCTCGCGCCAGGGCCGGGCGCCCAGCACCAGCGCCATGAAGCCGGCGCAGACCACGACCGCCACGGGAACGCCCAACTCCACCGCCAGGTGCAACGGCAGGTTGTGCGCGTTGTCCAGGATCTCGACGAAGCGCGGCCCGGCGTACAGATGGCTGAAATGCGCGTAGCTCAGCTCG
>NZ_PXWD01000927.1:0-270 GCF_003011945.1 Halomonas sp. ND22Bw
GAACGCCGGCAGGGCGATGGCCACGACCACCACCAGGGCCGCGATCTTGATCAGCACCAGCACCGCGTTCCGCGTCGCGCTCTCCTTGGTGCCCAAGCGGAGCAGGCCCGTCACCCCCCCGATGATGGCCACGGCCGGCAGGTTGACGATCCCGCCCGCATGCGGCCCGGCGATCAGGGCCGTGGGCAGGTCGATCCCCAGCCCGCTCAGGAAGCCGACGGCGTAACCGGACCAGCCCACCGCCACGGCCGAGACGACCAGCGAATATTC
>NZ_PXWD01000928.1:0-270 GCF_003011945.1 Halomonas sp. ND22Bw
CGTCGCCGTCGCCGGGGATGACCTCGCCGGCAACCACTATCACCCGATCGCCGACCACCAGTTCGGTGCCGGAAACCGATTCGATCGCACCGCTCATCGTGATCCGATGTGCTGTGGTGTCCTGCTTCACCTTTCGCAGGCTCGCCGCCTGCGCCTTGCCGCGCCCCTCCGCCAGGGCCTCGGCGAAGTTGGCGAAGATCAGGGTGAACCAGAGCCAGAGGATGATCTGGCCCGAGAAGGCGAGGCCGTCCGCGCCGGCGGCGAGGTCGC
>NZ_PXWD01000929.1:0-270 GCF_003011945.1 Halomonas sp. ND22Bw
AGGAGACAACCCTTGAAGATCACACGCATCACCGCCGTGCCGCTGTCCTACCGCCTCCCCGAGGGCAAGACCGTCACCATGGGCATCGGCAGCACGCTCAAGCGTGACTGCATCATCATCCGCGTCGAAACCTCCGAAGGCATCACCGGCTACGGTGAAGCACACCCCGGCCGCAGCCCGGGCGCCATCACGGCGCTGGTGCACAACACCCTGCAGCCGCTGCTGATCAATACCCTGCTGGACCGCGCGACCGGCGGACTGCAGGTGGTG
>NZ_PXWD01000930.1:0-270 GCF_003011945.1 Halomonas sp. ND22Bw
CGATGCGCATGAGGGCTTGAAGGCCGCCATCACCCGCGTCGTCGGCGCCACCTGGCAGCGTTGCCGCGTCCACTTCATGCGCAACGTGCTCGCCCATGCCGGCCGCTCGGGCCGCCGCGTCGTCTCAGCCTTCATCGCCACCGCCTTCGCCCAGGATGATGCCGAGGCGGCCCGTCAGCAATGGCGGCGGGTGGCCGACCAGCTCCGCCCCAAGGTGCCCAAGCTCGCCGCCCTGATGGACGCTGCCGAGCCCGACGTGCTGGCCTATAT
>NZ_PXWD01000931.1:0-269 GCF_003011945.1 Halomonas sp. ND22Bw
CGTTCGAGCTTATCGGATTGCTCGGGCGGTGAAGGGGTCCCAGGAAATAGCCCCCGCGTGAGACCGTACCCGAAACCGACACAGGTGGACAGGTAGAGTATACCAAGGCGCTTGAGAGAACTATGCTGAAGGAACTCGGCAATTTGCCTCCGTAACTTCGGGATAAGGAGGCCTGTCTTGGACGCAAGTCTGAGACAGGGGCACAGACCAGGGGGTGGCGACTGTTTATCTAAAACACAGGGCTCTGCGAAGTCTGTAAGACGACGTAT
>NZ_PXWD01000093.1:0-518 GCF_003011945.1 Halomonas sp. ND22Bw
CCGCGGGCTTGCCATTGGCGCGCGACAGGGGGTTGGCGTCATCCACGCCCGTCACACGCCCTTCGGCGTCGTAGATCAGGTCGTTGCACAGCACCCGATCCGGCGAGACGCCCAGTTCCTGAGCGACCGGCGAGATCACGTCCCGGAAGCCGCCGGAGATGATGACGATCTTGCCCGTGTTCTGCTGGAAGAAGTCGAGATTGCGCCGAACCGACGCCGTCAACCGATCCGGCGCAGACTGCGCCAGAGCCTGCACATGGTCGCGGGTCAAGGGAAGCAGCGCCAGACGCTGGCGCAACGCCTGGCCGAAATCCAAGGCGCCCGCCATGGCCTTGTCGGTCAGCGATGCGATCTCGGCCCTGATCGCATCGGCGTCCGGCGACCCCGCCAGGGCGATGTCGGCCAAGGCTTCAAGTGTCTCGAAATCAACCAGGGTCGAATCGAAATCGAAGATCAGGGTGGGGCGCGCGCTCATGCGCGGCGTCTTAGCCCCCTTCGCGCACGCAGCATAGCCAAGC
>NZ_PXWD01000932.1:0-269 GCF_003011945.1 Halomonas sp. ND22Bw
CCAGGTCGGCCGGCGCGCGCGGCGTGCCGTGGCGCGCGAGATAGTCCGGCGCAGCGACGACGATGCGCTGGTTGCGTGCCAGACGGCGCGATGTCCACTGCGAACTGCGCGCGCCTTGCACCGACCACAGCCAGAGCGCGCCGTCGTAGCCGTCGGCGCCCAGGTCGGGCAGCCGTTCGCTCAGCGCCAGATCGATCTGCAGCGCGGGATGGCGCTGCTGGAATTCGGCCAGCGCCGGCCCGAGCCAGCGGCGGCCGACACCCAGCGTG
>NZ_PXWD01000933.1:0-269 GCF_003011945.1 Halomonas sp. ND22Bw
GTGCGGTTCAGCTCGGGGTCGTAGCCGAAGCTGCCGCCCAGCGAGTGGATGTTGCCGTCGAAGGCGGCGCCGATGACTTCGCCCTTGGCGTTGATGACCGGCGAGCCCGAGTTGCCGCCGATGATGTCGTTGGTCGAGACGAAGTCATAAACGGTCGCCTTGTTCACCTTGTTCTCGGCCGCCAGCCAGTCGGTCGCCGCATTGAACGGCTCGGCGCCGGTGTTGCGCTCGTACAGGCCGCCGATGTGGGTGAAGGGCTCCACCGTCAC
>NZ_PXWD01000934.1:0-269 GCF_003011945.1 Halomonas sp. ND22Bw
AACGCCGGCGAACCCCAGCGCTCGGCATCGTACACCGCGGTCAGCCCGCGCTTGCGGAGTGCCTCGCCGGTGCCTGGCTGATCGACGAACAGCGTGTTCATGCCACGCTCGAGGTTCGCATGGCCGTGCCCGGCCATGTTGACCTGCTCCTTCATCGAATCCAGTCCGTTGACCGACACCAGCGTCGGGCGCGGCGTGCCGGAGCCATCGTGGACGAACAGGGCGGGATAGGCCCCGCCGTCATACGGAATCTCGACCCTGTCGACGTG
>NZ_PXWD01000935.1:0-269 GCF_003011945.1 Halomonas sp. ND22Bw
CTCCACCCCGATCAGCACGTCGCCGGTCGCGTCGCCGCCATCGGCAAGCCCGGTCGCCAGGTTGACGGTCACCCCCGCCGCGGAACCGGCGAAGCTCGCGGTATCGATGCCGGTGCCGCCCGCGATCACGTCGGCGCCGCGCCCGGCGATCAGCATGTCGTCGCCCGCGCCGCCGGTCAGAATGCTCCCGGTCACGGCCGCGCGCAACTGGTCACCGTGCGCCGAGCCGATAACATTCTCGATGCCCAACAACCGGTCGCCCTCGGCAT
>NZ_PXWD01000936.1:0-269 GCF_003011945.1 Halomonas sp. ND22Bw
AATTCCTCGCGGCCTACCCGGACGTGCAACTGAAGATCATCGCGTCGAACGAGGACAAGGAGGTCTACTCGCCCTCGGTCGACCTGTGCATCCGCTACGGCACCGGCATCTGGCCCGACCGCGAGGTGCGGCTGCTGACCCATGTGGAGCTGTTCCCGGTCTGCAGCCCGGCCATGATCAATGGCCAGCTGGGCGTGCGCTCAGTCGACGAGCTGCGCAGCCATCCGCTGCTGTGCGAAGACGGCGGCACCGAATGGACGCGCTGGCTG
>NZ_PXWD01000937.1:0-269 GCF_003011945.1 Halomonas sp. ND22Bw
CGCATCGCTTCATCCACCCCGCCTACAAAGCCGAGCAAACTGGACCCCCGCCATGACCGAGATCGATCCCGATATCGCCCGCTTCGTCGCGACCCTGCAGGCCGACTGGGGGCGCCATCCGCCGCTCTATACCTTGTCGATGCCCGAGGCGCGCGCGGTGGCAGAGCAGGTGCGTGCGCGTTGGTCCGCCGGTGGCCCGGAGATGGCGGAGACCCGCGACGTGATGGCGACGACGACCGCCGGACCGCTCAGGTTGCGATTGTATGTTC
>NZ_PXWD01000938.1:0-269 GCF_003011945.1 Halomonas sp. ND22Bw
GGCTGTATCGGCGCATCCACCTGATGCTGCATCCACTGTTGCAGCCTGGCGCGCAGTGGGACTTCCGCGGAGCGGCGCTGCACCAGCAGCTGTCCGAACTCTTCCCCTTGCTGATGTCGGCACTGGGCAGCCTGCAACCGGCCTCCGGTACGCTGCTGATCAATCGCACCCTGGAAGGCCACTACTGGAACCTTTACCGGCTCGGTGCCTGCCTACCCATCGCCGACCTGCTCGCCGAGCATGTCGAGCGCTGGCGCGGCGGTGTCGTT
>NZ_PXWD01000939.1:0-269 GCF_003011945.1 Halomonas sp. ND22Bw
GCGTGAACAGTTCGACGATGGCCTCGACGTCGTAGCTCTCGAAGCTGTGCACGTAGTCGCGAAGCAACTTCCGGGCAGCCTCGGTAGTCGGTTCCACGAGATCGTCCTCGGTGGGTCCGATGTGATTGATCTGCGCGCGAGCCCGCTGCAGCAGGCTGTTTACCGCAGTGGTTGTGGTGTCCAGCGCCTCCGCAACTTCCGACGCCTTCCACTGCAGAACGTCACGTAGAACCAGAACCGCACGTTGGCGCGCGGACAAGTGCTGCAAA
>NZ_PXWD01000940.1:0-269 GCF_003011945.1 Halomonas sp. ND22Bw
AGGACCCGACGCTGCGAGCGCACCTCATGGCCGCGTCCGAAGAAGAAACCGACCATCTCGCCTGGACCCGCCAGCGGCTGGACGACCTCGGCGCCCATCCGTCGCGCCTGAACCCGCTCTGGTATGCAGGCGCCTTTGGCCTCGGCCTGGTGGCAGGGCGCCTGGGCGATCCGGTGAGCCTCGGCTTCGTGGCCGAGACCGAGCGGCAGGTCGAAGCCCATCTCGACGGACACATGCGCAAGTTGCCGGCGGGCGACACCGCGTCGCGC
>NZ_PXWD01000941.1:0-269 GCF_003011945.1 Halomonas sp. ND22Bw
AACCCAAAAGATATTGTATCAATATTAATCGGATCATACCAATCACAATCCCTATGAATATCATGGTGTTAAAATATAAAAATCATCAACCAGGACTAATCTTAACAACGAAGCGGCAAATATTTGCCATGCTGAATGTGCTTTATAAATCTGCGATCCGTAGCAGACACCATAAATACACAGACACGGAGAATCACTATGTTTACTTATTATCAGGCAGAAAATTCAACAGCAGAACCCGCTCTGGTTAATGCCATTGAGCAAGGCCT
>NZ_PXWD01000094.1:0-518 GCF_003011945.1 Halomonas sp. ND22Bw
GCGGCGCTGGGCCGAGGTGTGACGGTCGTCGCATCGCGGGTTGGCTAAACGCTATTGCAACCCGTTCGCAACAATGGCACAGCGAGCGCGTGACCGAACTCGCCGCACAGCGTCAGGCCGAACCCGAAGCCAAGGGGCCCAAGCCCAAGGCGGCGTTGAACGGCGCGCGGTCCTTCTGGCTGAAGCAACTTCATAGCTGGCACTGGATTTCGGCGGCGGTCAGCCTGGTGGGCATGATCCTGTTCGCGGTCACCGGCATCACCCTGAACCACGCGGCCTCCATCCCCGGAACGCCGGTGACGGTCGAACAGACCGCGACCCTGCCGGCCCCGCTGGTGCAACGTCTGGCCACCTTCCCCGAAGAAACGACCCAGCCCGTGCCCGACGCCGTCGCGCGCTGGGCGTCCGAGGCGTTGAAGGTCGAGATCGCCGGCAAGCCGACCGAGACGACGCCGGAAGAGGTCTATGTCGCCCTGGCCATTCCCGGCGGCGACGGATGGGTCACCATCGACCGTGCG
>NZ_PXWD01000942.1:0-269 GCF_003011945.1 Halomonas sp. ND22Bw
GATCCTGCGCACCCTGGGCGCCAGCCCGAAAAGCATCATGGGCATCTTCGTCGTGCAGGGCGCCATGGTCGGGGTGATCGGCACGCTCGGCGGGTTGCTGCTGGGACTGGGCATCGCCTACAACATCGACGTGATCGTGCCGGCGCTGGAGCGGCTCTTCCACGCCAGCTTCCTGCCCAAGGACATCTACCTCATCAGCCGCATGCCGAGCGATCCGCAGCAGTCGGACATCATGCCCATCACGCTGATCTCGCTGGCGCTGGCCTTCG
>NZ_PXWD01000943.1:0-269 GCF_003011945.1 Halomonas sp. ND22Bw
GCCGGAAGCGCCGTCGCGGCGATCGGCAGAACCAGCATCGCTGCCAGTGCGCCGACGACCTTTGTCCGGAAGGTTGCCCGGGACCGGCGACGGTCCTCCGTGGCAAGGCCTACTCGCATGAGCTCACTCTCTTTCCTTACGTTCGGTCCGCGCGTCGATCGTGTGGCCGCCTGAGCAGCCAGACCCCCGTTGAAACTATTTCTACACGCAAACGATCCCCGCTTGGGGTAGCCGCGCAGGTACTGGTGGTGCAATTGATACTGACATCG
>NZ_PXWD01000944.1:0-269 GCF_003011945.1 Halomonas sp. ND22Bw
AGCTGGTTGTCGATGCGCCGCGACTCGTGAAGCTCGGAGCCTATCACGTGCAGGCTGCCGGCCGCGAGCACCGCCTCGTGGCGCTACTGCCATTCGGCCTTGAGGCGCTAGATCTGGTCCTCGCTCGGCGACTAGCGCTGTGCGGCCTCGGACTCCCAGTTGCCGCCCAGCACGATGTAGGTACCACGGCCGGACAGGTTGGTGGCGATGGTGATGGCCACGGGACGACAGGCCTGTGCGATGATCTGATCCTCGCTCTGGTGCTGCTT
>NZ_PXWD01000945.1:0-268 GCF_003011945.1 Halomonas sp. ND22Bw
GGCCAGCGGCGCCACGCGCTGCCAGATCTCCTCGGAGATGAACGGCATCATCGGGTGGGCCAGGCGCAGCACGGCCTCGAGCACGCGCACCAGGGTGCGGCGGGTGCCGCGCTTGGCGGCCTCGGAGGCAGCGTCGTCCCACAGCACCGGCTTGGAGAGCTCCAGGTACCAGTCGCAGTACTCGTTCCAGACGAAGTCGTAGAGCGCCTGGGAGGCGTGATCGAAGCGGAACTCCTCCATCGCCCGGGTGACCTGGGCCTCGGTCTTC
>NZ_PXWD01000946.1:0-268 GCF_003011945.1 Halomonas sp. ND22Bw
CGATGCGGCGACGCAGGTCGACGCACGCGGCATAGACGCCGGCGGTCGAGCTGTTGCCGCCCCATTGCCCGCCCGACCCGGCCGATTCGGGAAAGCGGCTGTCGCCCAGCAGGACGATGACCTTGTCGAGCGGCACGCCCATCATCTCCGCCGCGGTCTGCGCGATGATCGTATAGCTGCCGGTACCGATGTCGGTCATGTCGGTGGCGACGGTGACCACGCCCTTGCGGTCGACGCCGACGCGCGCGCCGCTCTTCATGTTCATGTT
>NZ_PXWD01000947.1:0-268 GCF_003011945.1 Halomonas sp. ND22Bw
CACCACGGTCGCCAGGGCCCAGGCGGCCCCTGCGACAATCCCCACCAGAATGGCGCGCCAGTCCTGCAGCGCATGGGCGGCCAGCGTCATCCAGGCCACGCCGACAAAGGCGACGCCCATGCCGATCAGCGCCCCGCGGCTCAGCCGCTCGCCCAGAATGGCGAAGGCGAACAAGGAGGTGAACGGAATCCACAACTGGTTGGCCACGGTCACCGGGCTGATGTCGTGCGCCAGCCAATAGGCCGTATAGACAAGCCCATACTGGATC
>NZ_PXWD01000948.1:0-268 GCF_003011945.1 Halomonas sp. ND22Bw
TCAGGATCTGTCGGTCGCCCCGATCCTGATCACCGTCACCGTCCTGGCGGCCCTGGCCCAGCAGGGCGGCGCGCTGGATCCCGCCGTGCTGGGACGCGCCCTGTTCACCCTTGTTCCGGCCGCCATCGGCCTGGGTCTGATGGTGTTGCTGGGGCGGGTCGTGCTGCGGCCGATGTTCCGGTCGGTGGCCAAGGCGCGTAAGGCCGCTCAGGGCGGCGAACTGTTCGTCGCCGCCTCCCTGCTGGTGGTGGTCGGCGCCGGTCTGGCC
>NZ_PXWD01000949.1:0-268 GCF_003011945.1 Halomonas sp. ND22Bw
ACGTCCGCCTCAGCCGCCCATGGCGACGAAGGCGCCGTTCAGGAACTTCGACTTGCCATAGCTCAGGCGCTGGCCGTCGTCGGCCAAGACGCGGCCGCCGGCCGCCTCCAGAACCGCCTGTCCCGCCGCCGTGTCCCATTCCGAGGTCGGGCCGGTGCGGGGATAGGCGTCGAACCGTCCCTCGGCGATCAAACAGAACTTCAGCGAGGAATCTGTCCCCTGCCAGCGGGTGCAGCCGTGCCGGGCGGCCAGGCGCGCCGCCTCCTCG
>NZ_PXWD01000950.1:0-268 GCF_003011945.1 Halomonas sp. ND22Bw
GCCCACGGCGCGCGCGGCATCCTCGTTGTCGCGCACCGCCTGCAGGTAGGCGCCGAAGCGGCCGTTGCGCAGCCACCAGGTCACGAGCAGCGCGACGACCACCATCGCCAGCACCAGCCACAGGTAGCCGCCGCGAGACGCGAACTGCATGTTGCCCACCGACTCGCGCAGCGGCACCATGAGGCCGACGCCGCCACCGGTGAACGACACCGAGGTCGCGACGATGCGGAAGACCTCCGCGAACGCCAGCGTGACCAGCGCGAAGTAC
>NZ_PXWD01000095.1:0-518 GCF_003011945.1 Halomonas sp. ND22Bw
CCGATCCGTCGGCGTTCATCACACCGGTCGAGAACCGGCCGCCACCCTGTTTGGTGAAGGCGATCAGATTGCCGGTCGGGCTCCACGACGTCGCCGTATAGATGCCGCCGCCGCGCGAGATCGGCCGCTGGCCCGATCCGTCCGCGCGCATCACATACAGCCGCGCCGAGCCCGAACGGTCCGAGGTGAAGACGATCTGGCTGCCGTCCGGGCTGAACGAGGGCGAGGTGTCGATGCCCGGATCGTTGGTCAGGCGCGTGATCTGACGGCTTCTCAGGTCCATCACATAGACGTCAGTGTTGCCGCCCCGGATGATGGAGAAGGCGATCTTGTTGCCGTCGTTCGAGAAGCGCGGCGCCAGCACCTGACCGTCGAACTCGCCCAGGCTCTCGCGCCGGCCGGTCGTCAGATTATACAGGTAGATGCGGCTGTAATCCTTGCCCAGCGCCACATAGGTGATCTCGTCCGGCTGCGACAGCGAGAAGCGCGGCGACATGATCACCTCGTCGCCCTGCGTC
>NZ_PXWD01000951.1:0-268 GCF_003011945.1 Halomonas sp. ND22Bw
AACGAAAACGCCATGCTGCGGATCCTGGGCCAGCGGTATGACGCGACAGGGCAGGATCTGCGGTTTTCGCTGATGGGCCAGCCGCATCTGGTCCGCCTGCCGCTGATCGGCGGCTTCCAGGCCGAAAACGTGCTGGCGGCGGTGGGGCTGGCGCTGGCGGCCGGCGATTCCGCTGAATCCGTCCTGCGCGCGCTGCCCGAACTTCAGACCGTGCGCGGGCGGATGCAGCTTGTCGCGCAACGCGACAACGGCGCCACGGTCTTTGTCG
>NZ_PXWD01000952.1:0-268 GCF_003011945.1 Halomonas sp. ND22Bw
GTGACGGCCCTCGAAGGTGAAGGGCTTGGTCACGACGCCGACGGTCAGGATGCCGCGATCGCGCGCCGCCTTGGCGATGACGGGCGCGGCGCCGGTGCCGGTGCCGCCGCCCATGCCGGCGGTGATGAAGACCATGTGGGCGCCTTCCAGGTGCCCGGCGATCGTCTCGGCGGATTCCTCGGCAGCGTTCATGCCGACCTCGGGATGGGCGCCGGCGCCCAGACCCTGGGTGATCGTCTCGCCCAGCTGGATGCGCCGGTCGGTCTTG
>NZ_PXWD01000953.1:0-268 GCF_003011945.1 Halomonas sp. ND22Bw
TGCCCAGGTCGTCACCACGATCGGCGTGGTGATGGTGGTGATGGTCGCCGGCGCTGAAATCCTGACGGACCTCGACGATGGTCTGATCCTCGCGCTGCGGTGCTGGGGTGGGAGCACCGGAGGACACGTCGCGCGTTGCTTGCGGGGTGTCCGCGCGAGCGTCGCCGGCAGCCTGTGCCCGTGCGTCGCGCAGGTCCCGGAGCATGATGACCTTGCCCTCGCCCTGGCCCTGTGCCTGCCCCTGCGCGCCGCCCCGTCCATTCTTCGC
>NZ_PXWD01000954.1:0-268 GCF_003011945.1 Halomonas sp. ND22Bw
TACCCGACGTCATGGAACGGCGGGACGATGGCGACCGCGGGCAATCTGGTGTTCCAAGGCACGTCGCTGGGCGAATTCCGTGCCTATGCCGCCGATACCGGCAAGCAGCTATTCGCTTTCCCGGCGGGCACCGGGATCATGGCGGGCGCGGCGACCTATATGGTCAAGGGCAAGCAATATGTCGCGGTGCTGGCCGGGCGCGGCGGCGCGCTGCCGCTGTCGATCGGCTATGCGATCGGCAAGGCGCGCGACGTGCCCAATAATCCGC
>NZ_PXWD01000955.1:0-268 GCF_003011945.1 Halomonas sp. ND22Bw
TCCACACCATAACCTTGTTGTTTCATCAGTTTGGTTGGTGCATTGCGCAGATGCAGTGGTACAGGCAATTCAGCCGTTTTCTCTGCCAAAGCCAGCGCCCGATTGATCGCCATATAGGTGCTGTTACTCTTGGCACTGGTCGCCAAATACACCGCACATTGCCCAAGGACAATACGAGCCTCAGGCATACCGATGGCTTGTACTGAACGGAAACATTCTCCTGCCATGAGCAGCGCATTTGGATTGGAGTTGCCAATATCTTCCGATG
>NZ_PXWD01000956.1:0-268 GCF_003011945.1 Halomonas sp. ND22Bw
GCGGCGTGCAGCTCTATGTCCGACGCCTGGCCCCGGAACCCGCCCGACGGCTGGTGCACCATGACCCGAGCGTTCGGGAGGGCGATCCGCTGGCCCGCCGCGCCCGCCGTCAGGATCAACGATCCGGCCGAGGCGGCCATGCCCATCACCACGGTCGACACCGGCGACTTGATGTATTGCATGGTATCGTAGATCGCGAGCGCCGACGTCACCTGACCGCCGGGGCTGTTGATGTACATGCTGATCTCCTTCTTCGGATTCTCCGATT
>NZ_PXWD01000957.1:0-268 GCF_003011945.1 Halomonas sp. ND22Bw
CAAGGCGGCGATCGTCAAGGCGTGCGTCGGCCAGCCGGTGCACGAGATCGTCAGCCGCAACGCGCAATTCACCGATCTCGCCGTGAAACATTGATGTCGGGGGCCGCCATGCCGGATTTGATCCGGCATCCGGGCTGGCAGATATGTGCGCTGCGCGGTCTTCCGATCACCCCGCCATCGGCAGCCGCAGCCGCACCAGCAGTCCGCCCAGATCCTCGCTCTCCTCCAGCGTGACCGTGCCGTCGTAGATTTCCGCGACGTCGCTAAC
>NZ_PXWD01000958.1:0-268 GCF_003011945.1 Halomonas sp. ND22Bw
GATCTTGTTCTTGATCGGGTCGACCGGCGGCTTGCGCGCATTCGGGTCGTTGACCGGCAGGTCGACCTTCACCGCGTGGGTCTGGATCGGAATGGTGATGATGAACATGATCAGCAGCACGAGCATGACGTCGATCAACGGCGTCGTGTTCATTTCCATCATCGGTTCGCCGTCATCGCGGCCACCACTCATTGCCATGTCAGCTACTCCTTAACCGGCGACGGCCGGCTGCGAGATGAACCCGCCCTTCGCAAAGCCGGCCATCTGC
>NZ_PXWD01000959.1:0-268 GCF_003011945.1 Halomonas sp. ND22Bw
AAGGCGCCGCGCCGCGCGCCATGCATCCGGTCGTAGGCTATGGTCTGGCGGCCCTGATCGGAACCGCCTTCTGGGCCAGCCTGCTGGTGGCGATCTTTTAGGCGGCTATCGCTCGCCGCCGACCGCGCCGGCCTGGGCGATCAGGACGGGCTCGGCCTGAGGCGGCGGGGCGACGTAATCCAGGGCGATCGGCGCGGCCCGGGCGCCCGAGGCCAGGGCGTCCAGCGTCTTCAACGGCCCGCCGAACATCCGCTGGTAGATCCAGTAG
>NZ_PXWD01000096.1:0-518 GCF_003011945.1 Halomonas sp. ND22Bw
GGCGGCGGCTTCGCCAGCGGCTTCGGTCGCCGCGGCACACCGCCGCCAAAAGGCGCGAACATCGGCTACCGGCTACAGGTGCCGTTCGTCGACGCCGCCGCGCTGGCGCCGCAGCGCGTGACGCTGGCCGACGGCCGCGAGCCGCATGTGTTCGGCCGCCGCACGCTGCCGCAGATGGATCTTGCATCGGCCGCCTGCGCCATCCAGAACCTGTGGCTCGCGGCGCGCGCCGAAGGGCTGGGCATGGGATGGGTGTCGCTGTTCGACCCGGTCGAGGTCGCGGCGCAGCTCGGCCTGCCCACGGGCGCCGAGCCGATCGCCTTGCTGTGCCTCGGGCCGGTCCACGAGTTCTACGAAGAACCGATGCTCCAGCAGGAACGCTGGGCGCGGCGCGAGCCGTTGGCGTCGATGGTGTTCGACGACCGCTGGGGCGAGCCGTCGGCACTGTTCGGCTGAACGCATGACCGTGTCCGGCGCAACCCTCGACGCGCTGCTCGTGCTGATCGCCGAACTCGGCA
>NZ_PXWD01000960.1:0-268 GCF_003011945.1 Halomonas sp. ND22Bw
AAAATAGGGTATCCGCAATATGGAATTAGGAAATACTGAAGATTCCATGCTTCATAATTCCGTGTCTTCGGGAAAAGTTAGCATTGAAGTCGTCGTCAGACAGTATGGCCTCTTACAACCGCTAGACTGGGGAGAGGACTGTGCAACAGAACTAGGTCGAATGTTTGATCTCTGGAACGCTCTCGTTAGAATTGAAAGCAATTTTCAAAACGATTATCAGAGACTCTTACAAGATGATCCTGAAATTGTAAAAATATCATCCGAAATT
>NZ_PXWD01000961.1:0-268 GCF_003011945.1 Halomonas sp. ND22Bw
CCAATCAGCAACGCCCGCTAGGTGTGTCACCACCACCGCCCCGGCCGCGCCACGAAGCCGGCGCGCTGCTCGATCGCCAGTGCCGCGTTCAGCACGGCCTGTTCGTCCAGCGCCTTGCCGATGACCTGCAACCCCAGCGGCAGCCCGCCGGCGTCGACGCCGCCCGGCACGCTCATCGCCGGAAGCCCGGCCAGCGACGAGGGCACCGTGAACACGTCGGTGAGGTACATCGCGATCGGATCGGCGTTCTTCTCGCCCAGCGCGAAGG
>NZ_PXWD01000962.1:0-268 GCF_003011945.1 Halomonas sp. ND22Bw
CGGTCTCGGACTCGCTGGCTGCGCCACCGCCGTCCCCGAATACCGGATGATCCCGACGGCTGAGCATGGGGTAGGCGTGCGGTTCTCGCGCGGCAATGCCGCCATGGTGTCTAACGGTCCCTCGGGCTCAGTCATGCTCCTGCCGGTGCGCTACAACGCCGGTAGCAAGCTCTATTTCGCGTTGGCCGCGTTCAATACCTCGGGGCGGCCGATCAACCTCGGCACAGAGGATGTCCGCGTGTACTTGGATGACGGGCGCCCGGTTCGG
>NZ_PXWD01000963.1:0-268 GCF_003011945.1 Halomonas sp. ND22Bw
AAAGCGGAGGGTGCCGCTGGATTAAAAGAGTCACAAATGTACTTCCTCTTCCAAAATCATTCCTCTAGACAGACAAGCCGATCGTCTCGACCCTACGCCCACTGAACGCGAGCCTTCGATGAGCGACGAAACCAATCCCTTGATCGTGCAAATGCCGGGCTTCGACGAAGATTATTATCGGTCTCATTGCCCCGACGCGGCAGATCACGAGGGGTCCGCGCTCGACCATTACTTGAACGTCGGCTGGAAGGCAGGCATCAATCCGAGC
>NZ_PXWD01000964.1:0-268 GCF_003011945.1 Halomonas sp. ND22Bw
AGCGCAGGATGCGCGGCCGCCCGCAGCAGCGCGGCCACGGTCTCGCCGATGTCGGACTCCTCGTTGTGCGCCGGAACGACGATGCCGATCATCGGATGCCCTCGCGCTGGGCCACCGAGCGTCCATCGAGACACCAGAGTTCCAGCAGGAAGTCGTCCTCCGCGTGGCGCACCAGGCGCGCCAGGCCGGTGTGGGTGAAGGCGCGATGCACGACGTCGGTGGCGAGGGCGCGCTCCTTGAAATCGGGACGCCAGTTGCAGGCGACCAG
>NZ_PXWD01000965.1:0-268 GCF_003011945.1 Halomonas sp. ND22Bw
GGGCAGCGCTCACGCTGGTGCCAGGGCATGCTGCAGATCATGCTGCTCAAGAACCCGCTCTTCAAGAGCGGGCTGAGGCCGATCCAGAGGCTCTGCTACCTGTCGAGCATGACGTTCTGGTTCTTCCCGCTCCCGCGGCTGATCTTCATGGCGGCCCCGCTGCTGTACATCTTCTTCGACATGAAGATCGTCGTCGCCAACGTCGACGAGGCCATCGCCTACACGGCCACCTACATCGTCGTGAACCTGATGATGCAGAACTACCTCT
>NZ_PXWD01000966.1:0-268 GCF_003011945.1 Halomonas sp. ND22Bw
GGACACAATCTCTACCATCGGCAGGATCCGCAATCCGATGGAGAGATCCCAATTTTCGAAATCTTCGTCGACAGGCTGACCTTCACCCAACCCCCCGCCTCGTCGTATCCGATCTTCTTCGACGCTGCGGCGGGAAGGTTCCCGCCGCAGCGTCGATCGTTTCGGAGACGCGGCGCGGACCAGCCTCAGGCAAAGTGCGCCCAGTCGGCGGTCACGGCGTTGAGATGGACGCCTTCCAGCAGGATGGTCTCGCCCGGCATGTGGAGCG
>NZ_PXWD01000967.1:0-268 GCF_003011945.1 Halomonas sp. ND22Bw
CGTTTACGCGGTTTGGATTTTGGGCGCTTCGGGGACACCCGGAGCGCCCTTTTTCTTTTTCACGAGGCGGGCATGACCCACACCATCTTTATCGACGGCGAGGCCGGCACCACGGGGCTTGAGATCCGCGAGCGGCTTGAAGCGCGCCAGGACCTGGAACTGGTCCTGCTGGGCGAGCGTCGTCGCGATGTGAGTGCGCGGCGCGAGGCCCTGAACGGCGCGGACGCCGTGATCCTGTGCCTGCCAGACGATGCGGCGCGAGAGGCCG
>NZ_PXWD01000968.1:0-268 GCF_003011945.1 Halomonas sp. ND22Bw
GTGTATGCAGGGAAGATCTTTGCAGACAAACTTCCTTTTATGTTATTGCAGGTACATCCGGGTAACGAAACCTATTACTACAACAAAGAAGCGTTCAGCCTGATGAATAAATATGAATTCTTCAGTGATGAATATGTAGGCGTGAATATTGAGCACAACTTCAACGGGAAGTTATTGAACCTGCTTCCGTTTATGAGGAAGACGGGGGTAAGACAGTTCTGGAATGTTAAGGCCGTAACCGGTAACCTGTCTTATAAAAACAGGGTGT
>NZ_PXWD01000969.1:0-268 GCF_003011945.1 Halomonas sp. ND22Bw
CCTCGCCAAGGGGCAGACCGGCCTCTCGGTGGCCTTCGACCTGCCGACCCAGACCGGCTACGACCCCGACCACGAGCTGGCGCGCGGCGAGGTCGGCAAAGTCGGCGTCTCGATCGCCCATCTCGGCGACATGCGGACCCTGTTCGACCAGATTCCGCTCCAGCAGATGAACACCTCGATGACGATCAACGCCACGGCGCCGTGGCTGCTGTCGCTCTACCTCGCGGTGGCCGAGGAGCAGGGCGCGCCGTTCGCGGGTCTGCAGGGC
>NZ_PXWD01000097.1:0-517 GCF_003011945.1 Halomonas sp. ND22Bw
TCGTATCTCAGCGAGCGGGCGGCCGATGCGGCGGCCAGGGCCACGCTGGAGTCCATTCGCGGCACGACCACCGACTTCATTCCGGGGCGCAGCTGGATTCGTCGTCTCAGCGGGGCCGACCAGCATTCAAAGCACGTCCAGTCCGCCATCCAGTCCGGCCGGATGCGCCGCGCCTTCCTGAAAGGGATGGGTATGCAGCGGAACTGCGCCCCGCCGGCCGCGCCCAGTTGGTTCCGGCCGCACCGCTAGGTCCGGCCAGCATTCGCTTGACCGGCCTCCCAACTCGTCATTCCGGGGCTGAGCGGAGCGAAGAACCCGGAACCCAGGGCCGCAATCGCGCCGCTTGACGTGGTCCGGCGCCGAAGCAGTTGTCCTGGTTTCCGGGTTCGTCCTTCGGACGCCCCGGAATGACGGCATCGACCGAATGAGGGTTGGATTTGATTCAGCCGTTCGACCTATGCCGCGCATGGAAGTCGCGGCGGAACGCCTCGAACCGGCCTTCCGTAATTGCCGCCCG
>NZ_PXWD01000009.1:0-140391 GCF_003011945.1 Halomonas sp. ND22Bw
CAGGGTCGCGCCATCGACGGCGTCGACGAAGGCATCGTCGACGTAGGCGCGGGTCTCGAAGCCTTGCTCGACCAGCGAGGCGGCCAGCGCCTGCCAGTCGTCACGGGTCGTCGGGGCGGGGCTCATGCGCGAATCTCCTCTCGCGGGGCGTTGTCGGTCACCGCATGCTCGGCCAGGCGAGCCGCGGTCTCGTCGAGCGCCTGGCGGGCCAGGCGCACCAGTTCATCGATCTCGTCGCGGGTGATCACCAGGGGCGGCGAGATGATCATGGTATCGCCCACCGAGCGCATCACCAGCCCCGCCTCGAAGCACAGATCGCGGCACAGGTTGCCGGCGCCCAGCGACTTGTCGAAGCGCGTACCCGAGGCCTTGTCGGCGACCAGCTCCAGGGCGCCCATCAGCCCCAGCGAGCGCGCCTCGCCGACGATGGGATGCTTGCCCAGCTCGGCCCAGCGCCGGGCCAGATAGGGCCCCAGATCATCGCGCACGCGATCGACCACGCCCTCGGCCTCCAGCAGCTCCAGGTTCTTCAGCGCCACGGCGGCGCAGGTGGGATGCCCCGAGTAGGTGAAGCCGTGGAAGAACTCGCCCCCCTCCTCGATCAGGGCCTCGGCCACCCGATCGCCGACCAGCACGCCGCCGATCGGCAGGTAGCCCGAGGAAAGCCCCTTGGCGATCGGCATCAGGTCCGGCTCGAGGCCGAAGTGCTGACTGCCGAACCACTCGCCGAGGCGGCCGAAGCCACAGATCACCTCATCGGCGACCAGCAGGATATCGTACTTGGCCAGCACGGCCTTCACCGCCGGCCAGTAGCTCGCCGGCGGCATGATGGCGCCGCCGGCTCCCTGGACCGGCTCGGCGATGAAGGCGGCGACGTTCTCCTCGCCGAGCTCGAGGATCTTGTCCTCCAGCGCCTCGGCGCAGCGGCGGCCGAAGGCCTCCGGCGACAGGTCACGGCCCTCGCCAAACCAATAGGGCTGCGCGACATGAGCGATCTCCGGCACGCAGGGCCCACCCTGGTCGTGCATGGGCGCCATGCCGCCGAGACTCATGCCGGCCAGGGTGGAACCGTGATAGCCGTTCTCGCGGCCGATGACCCAGCGCTTGCCGGGGCGCCCCTTCAGCGCCCAGTAGCGGCGCACCATGCGCAGCACGGTGTCGTTGGCCTCGGAGCCCGAGCCGGTGAAGAAGACATGATTGACGTGTGCCGGGGCGAGCTCACAGAGCTTCTCGGCCAGCTGCAGGGCCGGCGGGTGCGTGGTCTTGAAGAAGGTGTTGTAGTAGGGCAGCCGCTCGAGCTGAACGGTCGCCGCCTCGACCAGCTCGCGACGGCCGTAACCCAGGTTCACGCACCACAGTCCCGCCATGCCGTCGAGGATACGGTGCCCCTCGCTGTCGTGGATGTAGACGCCCTCGGCATGGGTCACGACGCGGCTGCCCTCCTCGCCCAGCGCCTTGAAATCGGTGAACGGATGAAGATGATGCGCGCGGTCGCGGGCCTGATATTGCGATGTCTGCATGATGATTCTCCTTGATGACACGCGCGGCCGATCAGGCCGGGGTCGCGACCGGGGCGGCGACGCGAGCATGGTCGCCACAGGCCTCGGCGAAGCCGCGGAAGATGGCGTCGTAGAGCGGATGCTCCCGAGGCTGCCATTCGGGATGCCACTGCACGGCCAGGGTGAAGCCCGGCGCATCGGTCACCGAGATGGCCTCGACCAGGCCGTCCGGCGCCTGGGCCTCGGCGGTCAGACCCTCGCCGAGGCGGTCGATGCCCTGCTGGTGCAGGGAGTTGACCCGAGAGAGAGGCTCGGGATACAGCGCCGCCAGGCGTCCGCCCGGGCGAATCGAAAGCTCGTGGGCCGGCGCATACTGGGCCGCCCGCTCGCCCGCCGGCTCGCGATGATCGAGCATGCCGGGCACGGTCTGAACCGCCTGGTGAAGACTGCCGCCGAAGGCCACGTTGAGTTCCTGGAAACCGCGGCAGATCCCCAGCAGCGGCAGACCGAGGTCCAGCGCCGCCGGCACCCAGGCCATGGCCGCGGCGTCGCGATGACGATCGCCACGGGTGTTCTCGGGCGCCCGCTCGGCGCCATAGCGGGCTGGCTCGACGTTGGTGTAACTCCCGGTCAGCAGCAGGCCGTCCAGCCGTGACAGCAGCGGTGTCACAGCGGCGGCGTCGCCCCCCTCCCAGACCGGCAGTATCACCGGCTCGAGCCCGTAGTCGCGCAGCGCGCTCAGGTACTTGTCGGTCACCATATGGGCGGGATGTCCTTCCACCTCACGGCGACAGGCGATCACTCCCACCAGGGGTCGGCTCTGCATGGCAGCCTCCTCGAAACGACAGGACAGAAAGTTGTTATGGTTTGCTCAACATATCTTGGTTGCTTAATCTTGCCAACCCGACGAAAGCACCAGCACCGGCTGGCAAAGCACAAGCCAATGATATTATTGAAATAACAATCAAAAATACGGAAGTCACCACATTGTCAAAAGCGCCATCAGCGTAAAAAATTTGACAACAAAAGCGAAGAACACCAATGATGACGACCATGCCAACATCCTAAAAACAGGTGTCATCATGCCCTCTCACCCCGTCGACGAAGCCCGCGACTTTCTGGCCCGCCACCCCGAGGTCACCAGCATCGATCTGCTGATCAGCGACCTCAACGGCGTGATGCGCGGCAAGCGCATCCCCCGCGACAACCTGGAAAAGGCCTTCGAGCACGGCATCAACCTGCCGGCCTCGGTCTTCGCTCTGGACATTCTCGGCAACACGGTGGAAGCCACGGGACTGGGACTGGACACCGGCGACGGCGACCGCGTCTGCCGCCCCGTGCCGGGCACCCTGATGCCGACGCCCTGGCTGCGCGATGGCCGCCAGGCGCAGCTGCTGATGACCATGGAAGACAGCAACGGCGGCCCGTACCCCGTCGACCCGCGTCAGCTGCTCGCCGGCGTGCTCGAACGGCTGAAGCGGGAAGGCCTCACCCCGGTGGTGGCGGTGGAAATGGAGTTCTACCTGGTGGATCGCAGCCGAAACGAACTGGGCATGGTGCAGCCGCCCTGTTCACCGGCGACGGGCGAGCGCGCCACGCATAGCCAGCTCTACTCGATCAGCGAGCTCGACGAATACGCGGACTTCCTGGAGGAGGTGCACACCGCCGCCGAGACCCAGGCCCTCCCGCTGGATACCGCCCTGAAGGAATGCGCCCCCGGTCAGTTCGAGATCAACCTGATTCACTGCGACGATGCCCTGGCGGCCTGCGACAGCGCCGTGCTGCTCAAGCGCCTGATCAAGGGCATCGCCCTGCGGCACGGCTTCGAGGCCACCTTCATGGCCAAGCCATACGGCGACGAGGCCGGCAACGGCACCCACGTGCATATCAGCCTGCTCGACGAGAGCGGGCACAACGTCTTTGCCGCCGAAGACGGCGACCCGCTGGGCACCCCCCGGCTCAAGCAGGCGGTGGCCGGGCTGCTGGCGATGATGCCGGCCTCGATGGCCCTGTTCGCGCCCAACCTCAACTCCTTCCGCCGCTTCCAGCCCGGCCTCTACGTGCCCATGTCGCCGACCTGGGGCTTCGACAACCGCTCGGTGGCGGTGCGCATTCCTTCCGGCCCCAACGCCGCACGGCGCCTGGAGCACCGCGTGGCCGGCGCCGACGCCAACCCCTACCTGCTGGTCGCCACCCTGCTGGCGGCCATCGAACACGGCCTGCACCAGCAGATGACGCCTCCGCCGGCGATCACCGGCAATGCCTACGACCAGGTCGCCCCCAGCCTGACCAACAGCTGGAGCCAGGCCCTGGACCTGCTCGAGGAGAGCAAGGCGCTCACCGAAGCCCTGGGACCACAGTTCCTGCGCGTCTTCCTCGCCAACCGCCGTGCCGAGCGCGACCAGGCCATGCAGGCGGTCAGCAAGCTGGAATACGACTGGTACCTGCGCCACGTCTGAGCAGGAAAGCCATCCTTCCACCTTCGACCGTGGGCGGCATCACCGCCCGCGGGGACGCGGCACGGTCGCGCCGGCAACGATCACAACGACCCAAGGCTCGCCTCGCGCCTGCCGAACCTCACAACACCACAAGATGGAGGTCGTCATGAGCACCACCCACCCCTTCTCACCCTCGCTGCCGGCCCGGGACGGTACCGGCCGCACCCTGCTGCTGGTGCTGGCCGTGCTGGGCACGGTCACCGCGCTGACGCTGACCCACGAGGCAGGCAGCGACTACGGCTGGGCCAGCCTGGTCCCCTCGCTGATCGTGCTGGTGGTGGCCATTGCCACGCACCGTACCCTCGAGGCGCTGGCCATCGGCGCGCTGTCCGGCCTGATCATGCTGCAGCCGGAGGACTTCGTCGGCGAGCTGGCCGACATCTCGCTGTCGGTGATGATGAACGAGACCATCGCCTGGCTGATCCTGGTCTGCGGCCTGATGGGCGGCTTCATCGCCATGCTCGAGAAGTCCGGCTGCACCCTGAGTTTCAGTCACGTCATGACCCGACTGGTCAAGACGCGCCGTCAGTCGATGCTCAGCACCGCGCTGCTGGGCGTGCTGATCTTCATCGACGACTACTTGAACGCCCTGGCGACCTCGGCGGCCATGAAGCGTCTCACCGACCGCTTCGGCGTCTCGCGCGAGAAGCTGGCCTATATCGTCGACTCCACGGCGGCGCCGATCTGCATCCTGGTGCCGATCTCCACCTGGGCGGTGTACTTCGCCGAACTGCTGAAAACCAACGGCGCCACCGACGGCCCCGGCATGGGACTCTACATCGCCTCTATCCCGTTCATGCTCTACGGCTGGGTGGCCATGGGCCTGGTGGTGCTGGTGGCCAGCGGCAAGCTGCCCGACATCGGCCCGATGAAGGCCGCCGAAGCCCGCGCCCGGGCCGGCCAGCCGATCCCCGACGGCGCTCCGGACGAAGCCCTGGGGGAGACGACGCCCAACCAGTCGCCGTGGCGCGGCGTGTTCAACTTCCTCGCCCCCATGGCGGTGCTGATCGGTGCCAGCGCCTACTTCGAGATCGACCTGCTCAAGGGCGTGATGGTCGCCACCCTGTTCACCCTGGTGCTTTACCTCATCCAGCGCCTGGCGACCTTCGCCAGCCTGATGGACGGCATCATGGACGGCTTCCGTACCATGATGCTGCCGCTGGCCATCGTCGCCGTGGGCTTCGTGCTGCGCGAGGTCAACGACCAGCTGGGCATGACCCAGTTCATGATCGATGCCCTCGCCCCCTATCTGACGCCGGCGCTGCTGCCCGTCCTGGTGTTCGTGTCCATGGCGGTGGTGGTGTTCGCCACGGGCTCTTCCTGGGGCGTGTTCGTGATCTCGATCCCCATCGTGGTCCCCATGGCCCAGCACATGGATGCCCCGATGCCGCTGGTGGTGGGTGCCCTGCTGTCGGCCTCGAGCTTCGGCAGCCACGCCTGCTTCTTCTCCGACTCCTCGGTGCTGTCCTCACAGGGCAGCGGCTGCCTGCCGATGCAGCACGGCCTGACCCAGTTCCCCTACGCGCTGATCGGCGCCCTGATCACCGCCGGCGGCTTCCTGGCGCTGGGCCATGTCCTGACCTGAGCCTGACCTGAACCAGGCCTGTCACGCGGCGCCGTCCGGCGCCGCGTGCGTCAATCCGGCAGCAGCGACTCGATGCCCTCCACCTGGCCGCAGCGATCCGGCCGGTAGCCCGGCAGCTCCGCCACCGCCGCCTGGAACGCCTCGCCGGCGATCACCTGACACAGCGACTGCAGCTTGGGCTCCGCCAGGCTGCGCCGATGACCGACCAGCAGATAGTCCTCCAGCGCCAGCGGCACGAAGTCGAGACCGAAGCGCCGCGCCGCCGCCTCCACCCCGAAACCGACCTCTGCCATGCCGGCAGCGACATAGGCCGCCACCGCCGAGTGGGTGTATTCCTCGAGTTCATAGCCGCGGATGCGCCGCGTCGCGAGCCCTTCGCCCTCGAGGAGGCCGTCCAGCAGCGCCCGGGTGCCCGACCCCACCTGGCGATTGATGAAGCGCACCTCGCCCTTGGCCAGATCGTTCAACCCTTTGACACCCAATGGATTTCCCGGCGCCACGATCAATCCCTGGCGTCGGGTGATGAAGCGGATGACGCGATAGCTGCGCGGCTTGAGCAGGTCTCGATAGCCGCGGCTCACCCGCTTGCCGACCTCCCCCCGCGGCAGGTGGAAACCGGCCAGATCGCAGGCCCCGCGATGCAGCGCCGAGAGGGCCTCACGGGAACTACAATATTGCAGATCGAGGCGCAGCTCATCGAGATAGGCCGGGAGCAGCTCCACGGCATAGCCGTGGGTGGCATAGAGCCGCAGCACCGGCTTGACGCCCTCGAGGGTCTGCTGGATGGCGAGGTTGAGCTCGGAGCCCAGGCTCTCCAGCTGCGGCCCCAGTCGGGCAATCACCCGCTGCTCGGCCCACAGCAGCTTCTCGCCCAGTGGCGACAGTCGTGCCCCCTTGCCACGCTCGAGGTCGACCAGGGCGATGCCGAAGAACTCGCCCCACTTGTTGAGCAGGTTCCAGGCATGGCGATAGGAGATACCGACAGCCTCGGCGGCCTGGGTGAGCTTGCCGTGGCGATGCACCGCCTCGAGCAGGCCGAACAGCTTGGGATCGAGCTGGTTACCGGCCTCGTCGCTGAAGTACCAGGCCGGCGTGATGCGGATACGCTTCATGTGAAGTAAGTTTCATATTTCGCCGTGGAAACACCAATGCTAGCTTTACCGCGACCGTGACGCACGCCCCGCCCAAAATATGAAGAAGCGTGCATATTTAAAAGCCAGCTACAATGATAACCAGGGGTACTCGATGAACGATTCCCGAGAGTGGACGCCCCAGGCGGTCCAGGCCGAGATCGACGCCCTGAAGCACAAGCCCGGCGCCCTGCTGCCGATCCTGCACGCCCTTCAGGACCGCTTCGACCATGTGCCCGAGGGCGCGGTGCCGATCATCGCCGAATCGCTGGGCCTCACCCGCGCCGAGGTGCACGGGGTGATCAGCTTCTACCACCATTTCCGCACCTCGCCGCCGGGCCGCCATGTGGTCCAGGTGTGCCGCGCCGAGGCCTGTCAGGCCCGCGGTGCCCGCACCCTGGAAGCCCATGCCCAGGCCACCCTCGGCGTCGGCTACCACCAGACCACCGCCGACCGCGAGATCACCCTCGAGGCCGTCTACTGCCTGGGCAACTGCGCCTGCGGCCCCTCGGTTCGCGTCGACGACCAGATCCTCGGCCGCGTGACGCCCGAGAGCTTCGATGCCCTGGTCGATGAACTCCGCACCCAGCCGCTGGAGGTGCTCGGATGAGTGTCCGCGTCTTCGTTCCCCGTGATACCACCGCCCTCTCGCTGGGCGCCGACGCCGTCGCCACGCGCCTGGAGCGCGAGGCCGAACGCCGCGGCCTCGAGCTGACCGTGGTGCGCAACGGCTCCCGCGGCCTGGCCTGGCTCGAGCCGCTGGTCGAGGTCGAGACCCCCGCCGGCCGCGTCGCCTATGGCCCGGTGACGCCCGCCGACGTGCCGTCGCTGCTCGATGAGGGCCTGCTCGAGGGGCGTGACGGCCACGCGCTGGCCCAGGGGCCGACCGAGTCGATCCCCTATCTCGCCCGACAGCAGCGCCTGACCTTCGCCCGCATCGGCGTGACCGATCCGCTGTCGGTCGATGACTACAAGGCCCACGACGGCTTCCGCGGCCTCGAGGCCGCGCTGGCGCTCGAGCCCCAGGACATCGTCGAGGAGGTCAAGGCCTCCGGCCTGCGCGGCCGCGGCGGCGCGGCCTTCCCCACCGGCATCAAGTGGCAGACCGTGCTCGACGCCCCGGCGGACCAGAAATACATCGTCTGCAACGCCGACGAGGGCGACTCCGGCACCTTCGCCGACCGCCTGGTGATGGAGTGCGACCCGTACGTGCTGATCGAGGGCATGGCCATCGCCGGGCTCGCCGTGAACGCCACCCAGGGCTACATCTACCTGCGCTCCGAGTACCCGCTGGCCAAGGAGATCCTCGACGACGCCATCGCGCGCGCCGAGGCCGCCGGCTACCTGGGCGACGACCTCCAGGGCAGCGGCCGGACCTTCCATCTGGAAGTGCGCATGGGCGCCGGCGCCTACATCTGCGGCGAGGAGACCTCGCTGCTGGAGAGCCTCGAGGGCAAGCGCGGCCTGGTGCGCTTCAAGCCGCCGCTGCCGGCCATCGAGGGCCTGTTCGGCCGCCCCACCGTGGTCAACAACGTACTGTCGCTGGCCGCCGTGCCCTTCATCCTCGCCGAGGGCGCCGAGGCCTACGCCAACCATGGCATGGGGCGCTCCCGCGGCACCCTGGCGCTGCAGCTGGCCGGCAACGTCAAGCGCGGCGGCCTGATCGAGCTGGCCTTCGGCACCACCCTGCGCACCCTGATGGAAGACTTCGGCGGCGGCACCGCCAGCGGTCGTCCGCTGCGCGCCGTGCAGGTCGGCGGTCCGCTGTGCGCCTATCTGCCCGAGAGCCAGTGGGACATGCCGCTGGACTACGAGACCTTCGCCGAGGTCGGCGCGGGCGTCGGCCACGGCGGCGTGGTGATGTTCGACGACAGCGTCGACATGGCCGAGCAGGCCCGCTTCTCGATGGAGTTCTGCAAGGAAGAGTCCTGTGGCAAGTGCACGCCCTGCCGCATCGGCTCGACCCGCGGGGTGGAGGTCATCGACCGCATCCGTGCCGGCGAGAACCGCGACGCCAACCTCGAGCTCCTCGGTGAGCTCTGCGAGACCATGGAAGACGGTTCGCTGTGCGCCATGGGCGGCATGACGCCCTTCCCGGTGCAGAGCGCCCTGAAACACTTCCCCGACGACTTCCAGCGCGCGCCGGAAGGAGACCGCTCATGATTCAGCACTTCGATCCCAGCCAGCACGACAAGGCACTGGCCAAGGACCTGGGCACCCCGGCACCGGCCGCCGACGCGGCCCCGGTGAGCGTCGAGATCGACGGCGTCGAGATCACCGTGCCCGAGGGCACCTCGGTGCTGCGCGCCGCGGCCCTGGCCGATATCAACATTCCCAAGCTGTGCGCCACCGACAGCCTGGAAGCCTTCGGCTCCTGCCGACTGTGCGCCGTCCAGGTCGAGGGCCGGCGCGGCACGCCGGCGGCCTGCACCACCCCGGTGGCCGAGGGCATGAAGGTCACCACCCAGAACGACCGCCTGGCCCGGCTGCGCCGCAACATCATGGAGCTCTACATCTCCGACCACCCGCTGGACTGCCTGACCTGTCCGGCCAACGGCGACTGCGAGCTGCAGGACATGGCCGGCGCGGTGGGCCTGCGCGAGGTGCGCTACGGCTTCGAGGGCGAGAACCACCTGGCCGCCGAGACCGACCACTCCAACCCCTACTTCAGCTTCGATCCCAGCAAGTGCATCGTCTGCTCGCGCTGCGTGCGGGCCTGCGAGGAGGTGCAGGGCACCTTCGCGCTGACCATCGACGGCCGCGGCTTCGACTCGACGGTGGCCGCCGGACAGGACGAGGCCTTCATGGACTCCGAGTGCGTGTCCTGCGGCGCCTGTGTCCAGGCCTGCCCGACCTCGACGCTGATGGAGAAGAGCGTCATCGACGCCGGCCAGCCCGAGCACAGCGTGATCACCACCTGTGCCTACTGCGGCGTCGGCTGCTCCTTCGAGGCCCAGATGAAGGGCGACCAGCTGGTGCGCATGGTGCCCTACAAGGGCGGCGACGCGAACCACGGCCACTCCTGCGTCAAGGGCCGCTTCGCCTTCGGCTACGCGACCCACCCGGACCGCATCACCTCGCCGATGATCCGCGATGCCATCGACCAGCCCTGGCGCCCGGTCGAATGGGACGAGGCGATCTCCTTCGCCGCCAAGCGCCTCACGGCGATCCAGGACGAGCACGGCCGCGAGAGCATCGGCGGCATCACCTCCTCGCGCTGCACCAACGAGGAAACCTACCTGGTGCAGAAGCTGATCCGCGCGGCCTTCGGCAACAACAACACCGATACCTGCGCCCGGGTCTGCCACTCGCCCACCGGCTACGGCCTGAAGACCACCCTGGGCGAGTCCGCCGGCACCCAGACCTTCGACTCGGTGATGGAAGCCGACGCCATCATCGTGATCGGCGCCAATCCCACCGATGCCCACCCGGTGTTCGGCTCGCTGATGCGCAAGCGCCTGCGCCAGGGCGCTTCGCTGATCGTCGCCGATCCGCGCCGCATCGACCTGCTCAAGACGCCGCACCTCGAGGATGCCCAGCACCTGCCGCTGCGCCCGGGCACCAACGTGGCGCTGGTCAACGCCCTGGCCCACGTGGTCGTCACCGAGGGCCTCGAGGATCACGACTTCATCGCCAAGCGCTGCGACACCGAGGCGTATCGCGCCTGGCGCGATTTCATCGGTGAGGAGCGCCACTCCCCGGAGGCCACCGAAGCCATCACCGGCGTGTCCGCCGAGGCCGTGCGCCGCGCCGCGCGCACCTACGCCACCGCCGGCAACGGCGCCATCTACTATGGTCTGGGCGTCACCGAGCACAGCCAGGGCTCGACCATGGTGATGGGCATCGCCAACCTGGCGCTGGCCACCGGCAACATCGGCCGCGAGGGCGTGGGCGTGAACCCGCTGCGCGGCCAGAACAACGTGCAGGGCTCCTGCGACATGGGCTCCTTCCCCCATGAGCTGCCGGGCTACCAGCACGTCGCCGACGTCGCGGCGCGCGGCCGCTTCGAGGATGCCTGGGGCGTCAAGCTCGACGACGAGCCGGGCCTGCGCATCCCCAACATGTTCGACGCCGCCATCGAGGGCAGCTTCAAGGCGCTCTACGTGCAGGGCGAGGACATCGCCCAGTCGGACCCCGACACCCAGCACGTGGAGGCGGCGCTGCGCTCGCTGGACTGCCTGATCGTCCAGGACATCTTCCTCAACGAGACCGCCAAGTACGCCCACGTGCTCCTGCCGGGCTCGAGCTTCCTGGAGAAGGACGGCACCTTCACCAACGCCGAGCGCCGCATCAACCGCGTGCGCAAGGTGATGCCGCCGGTGGCCGGCAAGGCCGACTGGGAGGTCACCGTCGACCTGGCGCGTGCACTCGGCTACCCGATGGAGTACACGCATCCGTCCGAGATCATGGACGAGATCGCGCGGCTCACGCCGACCTTCTCCGGGGTCAGCTACGACAAGCTCGACGAGCTCGGCAGCCTGCAGTGGCCGTGCAACGACGAGCATCCCGAGGGCACCCCGACCATGCACGAGGTGGACTTCCCGATCGGCCGCGGCCGCTTCGCGATCACCGAGTACGTGGCCACCGAGGAGCGCGCCAATCGCCGCTTCCCGCTGCTGCTGACCACCGGGCGGATCCTGTCCCAGTACAACGTCGGCGCCCAGACCCGGCGCACCGACAACCAGGTGTGGCATGACGAGGACGTGCTGGAGCTGCACCCCTCCGACGCCGAGGTGCGCGGCATCCAGGACGGCGACTGGCTGGGCATCACCAGCCGCTCCGGCCAGACGGTGCTGCGGGCGCGGCTCAGCGAGCGCATGCAGCCGGGCGTGGTCTACACCACCTTCCACCACCCGGGCAGCGGCGCCAACGTGATCACCACCAGCAGCTCCGACTGGGCCACCAACTGCCCCGAGTACAAGGTGACCGCGGTGCAGGTCGAGAAGGTCAGCCAGCCGTCGCAGTGGCAGCGCCGCTTCGATGAGGTCGACCGTCAGCAGCGCGAATACCTGGCCACGGCCAGGGACGCCGCCTCATGAGCCGTCGAGGGACGCCCTCGCCCGGCGACGGCGCCCCTCCCCTGACGCACCGGCGCGTGGAGGTCCACCGCGGTGCGTCGGGCCGGGACGCCGACGCGGTCGACGACGCCCTGGCACTGGAGGTGCCGGTGGCGCTGGTCTACAACGGCATCTCCCACGCGGTGATGATGGCCAGCCCCGCCGACCTCGAGGAGTTCGCGCTGGGCTTCAGCCTCACCGAGGGCATCCTCGCGCACCCCCATGAGTGCTACGACCTGGAGGTGCACGAGGCGCCCGGCGGGCTGACGGTACAGCTGAGCATCGCCAGCCAGCGGCTGGCGGAGCTCAAGGAACGCCGCCGCAGCCTGGCCGGCCGCACCGGCTGTGGCCTGTGCGGCACCGAGGCGCTGGATCAGGCGATCCGCCCGATCCCGAGGGTCAAGGCGCCGGCGCTCGACGACGACGCCATCCAGCACGCCCTCGGGGCCCTTGCCGACCACCAGGCGCTGCAGGCGGCTACCGGGGCCACCCATGCCGCCGCCTGGTGCGAGGCCGACGGCCGGGTGCGGCTGGCACGCGAGGATGTCGGGCGCCACAACGCCCTCGACAAGCTGATCGGCGCCCTGGCCCGGGAGGGCGGCCCCAGCGACGGCGGCTTCGCCCTGGTCTCGAGTCGCGCCAGCTACGAGATGGTGCACAAGAGCGCCAGCGCCGGCATCGGCGCCCTGGTGGCCGTCTCGGCGGCCACCTCGCTGGCGGTGGAACAGGCCGAGCAGGCCGGGCTGCTGCTGGTCGGCTTCGCCCGTCCCGGCCGCCACCTGATCTATCATCGCCCCGTCGACGCCTCGTCGGCGCGGGCCCAAGGTTGTTGAGGAGCAGAGCATGTCGCACGATCAAGGCGAGACCCTGGTGCATATGGTCAATCAGATCGCCACCAACCTGAGCGGCGGCCGCGAGGAAGCCGAGGCCGTGGAGGGCGTCTGCAGCCACCTGGAGAAGTTCTGGGCCCGAGCCATGAAGCAGCGCATCGTCGCCTGCCTCGACGAGCCCGACGCCGGCGGCCTGGAACCGGTGGCCCGCCAGGCCGTGGAGCGGCTGGCCGAGCAACAGGCCCGCAAGGCGGGCTGACACGGGTCGCCCCGCTCCGCGGAGCAGGCACAACGCAGAAGGGCCGCCCCAATGGGGCGGCCCTTCTGTCTGTTGTTTCCTGCCGTTCTTGACTTAGTGCCGGCACCTGCCGCACGTCGGAGCCCCATCAGCTCTGGCTGCGGGGCTCGCCCCACTGCGGCTCGCCGTTCACGACGCGCACCGTCTCGCCCTGGGGGCGCTGGTCCAGCCGGCTGGTGTGCGACTGGCCGTCATAGCGCCAGCTGACCTCGTAACCGGTGGTCTCCTGGTGGGAATCGGTGACGGTGTGGCAGCGCTGCTCGGTGGTGGAGACGGTCTGGCCGGCCTCGACCCGCTGCTGAACCTCGCGGCCGGCGAGGCCGCCGCCGATGGCACCGGCTACGGTGGCGATCTTCTTGCCGCTGCCGCCGCCGACCTGATTGCCCAGCAGCCCGCCGACGATGGCGCCGGCCGCCGTGCCGACCACGCTGTGCGGATCGCGGGTCGGCGCCTGGCGCTGCACCACCACGTTCTCGCACACCTCGCGCGGGGTCTCCACGGTGCGGGTCAGGGGTTCCACGCCGGTGATATCGGCGAACTGGGGCTGACGGCTTTCCTGGACCTGCCAGGCGCCGAAGGCCATGCCGCCGAGGCCCAGTACCGCCAGGACGCTGCCCACCACGATCGACTTGCTCATGTTCGTTACCTCTCGTCGGGCGCTCGTCACGCCGCTCGCTGGAATCCTGGAACACTGCTCCAGCGGTTGCGATGGCGGCCGGGGCTTCCCGCCCCGCACCGGTGCCCGACAGTATCGACCGTCCGCGTCTGCGGCTCCAGACCGGTCGAAGAGGTTTCACACTTGCTGCGCCACCGTCGGCGAGCGGCGACAGCGGGCTGGGTAGCATGCCTGCCATGGCGTCATCGCGACGCAGGTGCCCCCTCAGATGCCCAGGCGATCGCGCGTCTCGTAGTACCAGGCGCCCATGGCCGAAAGCGGCACGCGCAGCATCCGCCCGCCCGGGAACGGCAGGTGCGGCAGTCCGGCGAAGGCATCGAAGCGCTCCTCGCGTCCGGTCATGGCCTCGGCGATCAGACGACCGGCCAGGTGGGTGCAGGTCACGCCGTGGCCCGAATAACCCTGGGCGTAATAGACGTTGTCGTTGATCACGCCGAACTGCGGCAGCCGGTTGAGCGTCATCAGGAAGGTGCCGCTCCAGGCATAGTCGACGCTCACGTCCGCCAGGCCCGGGAAGGTCTTGAGCATCTTGGGCCGGATCACCGCCTCGATGTCGGCCGGGTCCTGGCCACCGTAATTGACGCCACCACCGTAGATCAGCCGGTTATCGGCGGTCAGGCGGAAATAGTCGAGCAGGTAGTTGCAGTCCTCGACCGCCAGGTTATTGGGCAGCAGCGCCCGGGCGCGCGCCTCGTCCAGCGGCTCGGTGGTGATGATCTGGGTACCGCAGGGCATCGACTTGCCCTCCAGCGCCGGCATGATGCCCTGGTGATAGGCATTGCCGGCCATCACCACGCGCTCGGCGATGACCGTGCCGCTGGGCGTGGCCAGGCGCACCGGCTGGCCATGCTCGATGGCCGTCACCGGCGTCTGCTCGTGGATCACGCCGCCCAGGGACTCGATGGCGGCGGCCTGGCCAAGCACCAGGTTGAGCGGATGGAGGTGCCCGCCGGAGTGATCGACCAGCGCGCCCACATAGCGCTCGGTGCCCACCTCGCGCTTCACGTCTTGACCGTCGAGCAGTTCCAGCTCGCGATGGCCGTAGCGCTCCCACAGCGCCTTGTGCTCCACCAGCCCCTTCATCTGCTTGGCATTGCAGGCGGCGAAGAGGTTACCGTCGCGCAGGTCGCAGTCGATGCCGTAGCGCGCGATCCGCTCGCGGATGATGCGATTGCCCTCGAAGGCCATGTCGCCCAGCGCCCGTGCCGTCCCGTCGCCGTACTTCTCCTCGATGACGTCCATGTCGCGGCTGTAGCTGTTGACGATCTGGCCGCCGTTGCGCCCGGAGGCGCCAAAGCCGACCCGAGCGGCTTCCAGTACCACCACCTTGAGGCCCTTCTCGGCCAGGTGAAGGGCCGCGGAGATGCCGGAGAAGCCCGCGCCCACCACGCAGACGTCACAGCTCGTTTCCCCCTCCAGGGCGGGTCGCTCAGGGGCCGAATTGGCGGTGGCGGCGTACCAGGAGCCGACGTGTTCGGTTTCGTTCGAGACGCGCATAGAGCCTCCAGATGGTTATTTTATTTAACACACTGGAGCCAATATTACGGCGCAACCGCGTAAAATTCCAATCACCAGCCATGCTTTTCTTTCCATCCGACCCTCTAGAATGCAAGAAGGCGCCGGCATGACCGGCGCCTGGACGCACACGAGGGACAAGGCATGACGTCAGCGGCTGCGGGCATCGCTCCACAGCTGCTGAAGCAGTTGCAGCTGCTCGCCGCTCACCGAGGGAGTGAAGGACAGGTGCTGTCGCGTCTCGGCCGCGGGCATGACCGGTGGCTCGCGCAAGGCCGGGTCCACCAGGGGCAGCGCCGCCTCGTTGGGTGTGGTGTAGAAGTTGTGGTTGGACAGGCGAGCCGCCACCTCGGGGCGCAGCAGATACTCGATGAAGGCCCTGGCCGCCTGAGGGTTGGGGGCTTGTGCCGGCACCGCCATCACGTCCACCCATCGCTGGGAGCCCTCTTCGGGCACGAAGAAGCCGAGATGGCCATAGAGCTCGGGATCCGCCGCACGCTTGGCCGCGACATCGCCGTTATAGGCAACGCCGGCATGGATCACGCCGGAGGCCACCTGCTCGATGGCCGCCGTCGCATCGACGAAGCCGACGAAGTTGTCCCGTCGGCGGGTCTCGATCAGGCCATGTGCCGCCGCCACCCAGGGCGCCTCGCCCACGCAGTCGAAGCCCGCCCCCTGGAAAGCGCAGAGGGTGCCGAAGGTGAACTGGGCGTCGCCCTTGAGCAGGGCGAAGGGATAGGCGTCGTTGACCTCCGGATCATAGAGCAGCGACCAGCTGGGCGCGGGGTCGGGGAAGGTCTCGGCGTTGTAGACCACCCCCGTCACCCCCCACTGATAAGGCACGGTGAAGCGTCCTTCGGGGTCGAAAGACGGGGTACGGAACTCCTCCAGGATGTTGTCGCGGCCCTCCAGGGCTTCCCCTTCCGGCACCAGTGGCTGGATGAGGCCGGCATCGATGAGCCGGGGCACGAAATAGTCCGAGGGCACGACCAGATCGTACTGGGCATCTCCCCCGGCGGTCAGCTTCGATAACAGCTCGGCATTCGAGTTGTAGTAGTTCTGGACGACCTCGATGCCCGTTTCGGCTTCGAACCCCTCGATGATCGAGGGCGCCATGTAGTCCGTCCAGTTGAAGAGGCGAAGCTTGCCCTCCTCGGCGACGGCCAGAGGGCCGGCAACCAGCAGACCGAGGCCGGTCACGCCGGCCAGAATGAAGTGCCTCATGAATCGCCTCCTTGCCATAGGATCGGGCGGGCCTGTCACCCGCCCTTCTTGTGGGGCCCCCTAGACGCGCAGCAGCAGATGCTCACGCTCCCAGGAACTGATCACCTGGAAGTATTCCCGATGCTCGGCCCGCTTGACGGCCAGATAGCTGTGGGTGAAACGCTCGCCGAGCATCTCGGCCAGCTCGGGACAGTCATGCAGCAGGTCCAGCGCCGGCCCGATGTCGTCGGGCAGCTTGTGCCCGCCGGCCCAGGCCGAACCCACCACGGCCGGGCGAGGCTCGAGCTGGTTGAGCATGCCGAGATAGCCGCAGGCCAGCGACGCCGCCATCACCAGGTAGGGATTGGCGTCGGCCCCGGCCAGGCGGTTCTCGACGCGAGTCGCCTCGGGCGGCGAGACCGGCACCCGCAGGCCCACGGTGCGGTTGTCGGTGCCCCACTCGACGTTGATCGGCGCCGAACCGCTGGTCTCGGTGCGCATCAGCCGGCGGTAGGAGTTGACGTTGGGCGCCATCAGCGGCATCGCCGCCGGCAGGTAACGCTGCAGGCCGCCGATGAACTGCTGGAACAGCCGGCTGGGCCTGCCGTCTTCCCCGGCGAACAGGTTGTCGCCCTCGATGCCCACCAGACTCTGGTGCAGGTGCATCGAGCTGCCCGGCTCATTGGCCATCGGCTTGGCCATGAAGGTCGCGTACATGCCGTGGCGCAGGGCGGTCTCGCGCAGGGTGCGCTTGAACATCACCACCTGGTCGGCCAGCTTCAGCGGGTCGCCGTGCTGGAAGTTGACCTCCATCTGGCCGGCCCCCTCCTCGTGGATCAGGGTGTCCAGGTCGAGGTCCATGGCATCACAGTAGTCGTACATCTCCTCGAACAGCGGGTCGAACTCGTTGACCGCATCGATGGAGAACGACTGGCGGCTGCTCTCCTGGCGACCGTTGCGACCCACCGGCGGCTCCAGCGGATAGTCGGAGTCGGTATTGGTCTTGACCAGGAAGAACTCGACCTCCGGTGCCACCACCGGTTTCCAGCCCCGGTCCTCGTAGAGCGACAGCACCCGCTTGAGCACATGACGCGGCGACAGTTCCACCGGCTCGCCGGTCAGATAGTAGCAGTCATGGATGATCTGGGCCGTCGCATCGTCTGCCCAGGGGACCATGTAGATGGCGCCGGGGTCGGGCACCAGCTCCATGTCCCGTTCGGCGGGATTCCAGAAGTGGCTGTCCTCGTCGTCGGGATAGCCACCGGTGACGGTCTGGATGAAGATCGAGTCCGGCAATCGCGGGCGACCGCCGCCCAGGTACTTGCCGGCGGGCATGATCTTGCCCTTGAGGATACCGGTGAGGTCGGAGACCAGGCATTCGACCTCGGTAATGCCGCGGGTCTGGAACCAGTCGTTGAAATTGGGGTGTTCCTGACGGTTACTCATGGGGTTTCCTTGCTCTGGAGCTGGGACCCCGGCCACCCGGCCGGGGTCCGTCGTCTCACCGCGCCTTGACCTCGGACCACAGCTGCTGGAAGGTCTGCAGCTGCTCGCCCTCGAGGCTCGGCGTGAACAGCAGTCGATCCATGTCCTCGTCGGACGGCATGATCGGCGGCTGGGTCAACACGCTGTCGAGATAGGGCTCGGCCGCGGCATTGGGGCTCGCGTAGTAGTTGTAGTTGGAGAGCTGGGCACCGATCTCGGCATCGAGGATGAAGTCGATGAACTTGTGGGCCAGATCCGGATTGGGGGCTCCGGACGGGATCATCATGGCGTCGACCCACATCTCGGCGCCCTCGTCGGGGATCATGAACTCGAGGTGTTCGAAGGCCTCGGGGTTCTCGCTCTTGTAGAAGAAGTAGTCCCCGTTGTAGGACATGCCGGCATGGATCACGCCACGGGACAGCTGCTGCAGCGCCGGGGTGCCATCGGAGAAGCCGCTGAAGGTGTTGCGTCCCTTGGTCTCGATCATCAGCTGCGCCGCCTCGCGCCAGGCGTCCAGGCCGGTGCAGTCGTAGCCGTGACCCAGGAAGGCGCAGGCCCCGCCCATGCCGACCTGGCCGTCGCCGATCAGGGCGAAGGGATAGTCACCGTTGACCTCGGGGTCGAACAGCAGCGACCAGCTCTTGGGCGCGTCCGGGAAGGTCTCGGCGTTGTAGATGATACCGGTGGTGCCCCACTGGTAGGGGGCCGAGTACCGGCTACCGGGATCGTAGGACGGGTCCTGGAACTGCGACATGACGTTGTCGAGGTGGGACAGTTTCGACGTGTCGAGCTCCTGGACCAGACCGGTCTTGATCAGGCGCGGAATGTAGTAGTTGGACGGCACGATGATGTCGTACTGCGAGGCCCCGCCAGCGTTGAGCTTGGCGAACATTTCCGGCAACGAGTTGAAGTAGTTCTGCACCACTTCGACGTCGTACTCGTCCTCGAACGCCTCGATGATGGCTGGGTCCATGTACTCGGTCCAGTTGAAGAGGTAAAGCTTGCCCTCCTCGGCCTGGGCTTGGCCGGCAAGCGCGAGCCCGCCCAGCGACAGGGCCATGGCGATCTTGTTGAACTTCATGGGTGGCTCTCCTTCGTTCCCTAGGTAATGATGCCGGCTCAGGACGGCCGACGACGGCTGAATGCCAGACTCAGGATGGCGGCCGCGGCCACGGCAAAGATCATCAACGCGGCGATGGCGTTGATCTCCGGCGAGACCCCCTTCTTGATCGCGCCCCAGATATAGATCGGCAGGGTCGCGCTCTCCGGGCCGGCGGTGAAGAAACTGATGACGAAGTCATCCACCGACAGCGTAAACGACAGGAAGAAGGCGGATATCAACGCCGGCTTGAGGGTCGGCAGCATGAAGTGCACCACCCGCTTGACCGGCGTCGCATAGAGGTCCTTGGCGGCCTCGAACAGCGTCGGGTCCAGTCCCACGAAGCGCGAATACACGATCAGCGCGACGAAGGGAATCTGGAAGGTCACGTGGGCGATGATCATGGTGCCAAGCCCCGGCGACAGCAGCCCGGTCCATTCGTGGATCTGCACGAAGAAGGCCATCTCGGAGATGCCGAAGACGATGTCGGGCAGCACGATGGGCAGGTAGATCAGCACGATCAGCCAGCCGAGCTTGCGATGACGGTGACGGTACATGCCGTAGCCGAACACGCAGCCGATCCCCAGGGCGATCACCGAGGAGCAGATGGCCAGCACCAGGCTGTTACCGAAGGCCGACAGGATCTCCTCGTTGCCCAGCAGCTGGAAATACCAGCGCAGCGAGAAGTCGGCGAAGTTGGCCGAGCTGTTGGCGGAGTTGAAGGAGAACAGTACCACGACCGCCAGCGGCAGATAGAGAAAGGCCAGGGTCAGCCACCAGAAACCGGTCAGGCCACGATGCAGGGTCCGCTTTCTCATATCACCACCTCCTCGCCGCCGCCCAGACGCTTGCCGAGACGACGCATGACGTAGAGCCCGATGAAGGTCGCCAGCAGCATCAGGATCGCGCCGGCCGCGCCCAGCGGCCAGTTGGCCCCGCCCGAGAACTGGTTGGCCACCAGGTTGCCGAGCATCATGCCCTTGCCACCGCCCAGCAGCTCGGGGATCACGTACATGCCGAAGGCCGGAATGGCCACCAGCACGATGCCCGCGAGCAGCCCCGGCAGGGTCTGCGGGAAGACGGCGTGCCAGAAGGCGCGCACCGGGCTGGCGTAGAGGTCCTGGGCGGCCTCCACCTGGGCGGTATCCAGCTTCTCGAAGGCGCCGTAGAGCGGCAGCACCATGAAGGGCAGGAAGTTGTAGACCAGCCCCAGGGTGACCGCGAAGTTGGAGGGATACAGGCCCATGTTGGGGGCGACCAGCCCCAGCCCCTCGGCCAGCTCGGACAGGGGAGTCCCCGGCGCCAGCAGGTTCATCCAGCCGAAGGTGCGGATCACCTGGTTGGTCCAGGACGGCACCACCACGGCGAGCAGCAGGATCGGCCGCCACTTCTCGCGGCAGGTGGTGATGTAGTAAGCGATGGGATAGGCCACCACCACCACCAGGGCTGTGGACACCAGGGTCTGCCACAGCGAGCGCAGCAGGGTATAGAGGTTGCCCGGGCTCCAGCCCAGGAAGCCGAACCCCGCCAGGCGCTCGAAAGACGCCAGCGACAGCGGCATCTGCGGCAGGCCATAGGGCCCGTTGGTCATGAAGGCCACGCCCATCAGATAGGCACTCGGCAGTACCAGGAACAGCAGGATCCAGAACGCCCCCGGGGTCACCGTGAACAGCAGGTGGCGGGTCTCGCGGACCATGGCCCGGCTGCGCGCCGAGGGCATTACGCCGGAATAGGACATATCCACCTCCTCACTCGCTCAGGGTGACCAGGTCTTCCGGCGCCACCGTTACCGTCACCGTATCGCCCACTTCGGGCAGGTGACGGCCGCGGTTGCTGACCGTGGCCTGCAGGGAGGTGTCGCCGATCTCCAGACGGAACTCGGCGTGGCTGCCGCGATAGAGACGCTCGGCCACCGTCGCCGTCAGGTGGTTGTCGCCCGCGGCTTCTCCGGGCAACAGATCGAGCGTCTCGGGGCGGATCAACAGCAGATCGCCGTCACCGGCGTCCTCGACGGTGAGCGTCCCCAGCGCCGTGGTCAGGCGTTCCCCCTCGCGGGCGCTGATCGGGTAGAGATTGTCATGTCCCATGAACCGGGCCACGAAGGCGTTCACCGGTCGTTCGTAGACGTCACGCGGCGCCCCGACCTGCTGGATGTTGCCACCGTTGAGCACGGCGATGCGGTCGGACATGACCATCGCCTCGTCCTGGTCGTGGGTGACGAACACGAAGGTCATGCCGAGACGCTTCTGCACCCGCAGCAACTCCACCTGCAGCTGGCTGCGCAGGCCGGCGTCCAGCGCCGAAAGCGGCTCGTCGAGCAGCAGCACATCGGGCTCGCAGACCAGCGCCCGGGCCAGGGCGATGCGCTGGCGCTGGCCTCCGGAGAGCTGATCGACACGCCGCTCGACCAGGTCGCCGAGCTTGATGAAGCGGGCGATCTCGTCGACCTTGGCGTTGCGCTCGTGGGCCGACAGGCCGCGCATCTTCAGCCCGAAGGCCAGGTTCTCGCGCACCGAAAGATGCGGAAACAACGCGTAGGACTGAAAGACGGTGTTGACGCTACGCCGGTGGGGCGGCACCTCGGTGACGTTCTTGCCGCCCACGACCAGTGAGCCGTCATCCGGCTCCTCGAGGCCGGCGAGGATCCGCAGCAGGGTCGTCTTGCCACAGCCGGACGGCCCCAGCAGGGTGAAGAACTCGCCGGCCTGGATGTCCAGGTCGACGCCGTCGAGGGCCACGGTATCGCGCCCGAAGCGCTTGTGCAGGCTCTGCATCTCGATCGAGGACGCCTTGCGGCTGACCCGATCCCGTTCCTCGACGGCCGGGCGCAGCCCCGGCTCGTCGGCGATCTCCGCCGTGATGGTCTCGCTCATGGGGATACCCTCTTCACTTGTCGGCGGCCCCTCAGAGCCGGTCGCGCAGTTTGTAGAAATTGGTGGCCAGCACCAGCAGCGGCTTTCGCAGGGCTCGCCCGCCCGGGAACTGGCGGTGCGGCATGGCGGCGAAGACATCGAAACGCTCGCTCTGACCGCGGATCGCCTCGGCCATCAGCTTGCCGGCCAGTCCCGCCAGGGCCATGCCATGGCCGGAATAGCCCTGGGCATAGTAGAGATTGTCGCCCAGGCGACCGAAATCCGGGGCCCGGTTCAGGGTGATCGCCACGTCGCCGCCCCAGCGATATTCGATCGGCACGCCCTCGAGCACCGGGAACAGCCGGGCGATCTTGGCGTCCATGCGCGATTGGAGCCGCGGAGGTTCGCGACCGTCGTAGCTGACCTCACCGCCGTAAATCAGGCGACGGTCGGCGCTGAGCCGATAGTAGTCGAGCACGAAGTTGGCGTCGGACAGGGCATCGTTTCTGGGCAGCACCTGCGCCGCCTGGGCCTCGCTCAGCGGAGCGGTGGCGATCATGTAGTTCGCGGCGCGCATGATGCGCCCGGAAAGCTCCGGCACCAGGTCGCGGTGGTAGGCATTGGCCGCCAGCACCACGAAGTCCGCGCTCACGCGACCATGCTCGGTGAGGACGGTGGCCGGCCGGCCACGCCGGATCTCGACGGCGGCACTGCGGGGGTGGAGACGCACTCCCGCGCGCTGCGCGGCCCGGGCCAGTCCCAGGGTGTAGTTGAGAGGGTGAAGGTGGCCGCCCTCGCGGTCATGAAGGGCGGCCGGGTAGGCATCGGTGACCACGTGCTCGCGCAGGGCATCGCCCTCGAGCCATTCGAGGGCCTCGTAGCCGTAGTCCCGAGACAGCTGTTCACGGAAGGCCTCGAGCTCACGAACATGTCGCGGCTTCACCGCGGCATGCAGATACCCCCAGGCCAGCTCGCAGGGAATGGCGTGGCGCTCGACCAGCTCGGCGGTGAGACGCACCGCCTCGCGGCTCATTTCCCACACCTCCCGCGCGCGGGTCAGGCCCATGGCTTGCTGGACGGTGGTGATATCGGTGCCCAATCCCGGCAGGATCTGCCCGCCGCTACGGCCAGAAGCGCCATGACCGACGTCGCCGGCCTCCAGCAGCACCACCGAGTAGCCCTGTTCGGCCAGGTGCAGAGCGGTCGAACAGCCGGTGACACCGCCACCGATCACGCACACGTCCGCCCGTGCCTCCCCTTCCAGCGGTCGACAGGGCTCGAGCTCGACGGCGACCGAGGCGCGATACCACGAGGCCGGGCCGTCGGAGACGGAACTGCTCATACATTGCATCCTGTTATTGTTGTTGAATACTTCATACCTAAAGGTCGCTCACGTTTCAGGAGACGTCGCATGACCCATGGCATCCATTCTGACGTCATCGGCCACATGAATGTCAAGTATTCAACAACGGCATATTAAACGTTGAAAATAATATTAATAAAATCAATATTTTAAAAAAAACAGGATGGAATTTCGTCAAGAAAATAACGCCGCAAAAATCCCCCCGCCCGCGCATGCACACTTTATTTCCGGCGCCTCCACGGCGTTGAAATAAGTCGACCAACGCTACCATTCCCCTGTGACGCCATCCGGCATGATACCCAAAGCCTTGTTGCACTTCGAAAAAACGGGTGGCGGAAAGATTTTCCGCGGTGAAGGGCGTGGCGGCAAGCGCCACGAAAAAAGCCTCCGACGACGCGGAGGCCGGGCAAGCCGAGCGCCTCCGCTTCCGGGGAGGCGCCTGGAGGCGAGGCGGATCAGGCCATCGGAGCGGCATCTTCCAGGCGGGTCTTGACCCGCCCGAAGGCGGCCAGGGCAGCGTCCAGGTCCTCGCGGGTCAGCGCCGCCGAGACCTGGGTGCGGATGCGCGCGCGGCCCTTGGGCACTACCGGGTAGGAAAAGGCGATCACGTAGATGCCTTCCTTCAGCATCTCGTCGGCGAAACGCGCCGCCAGGGCCGCATCGTGCAGCATCACCGGCACGATGGGATGCTCGCCCGGGAGCAGCTCGAAGCCCAGGCCCTCGAGCCCGCGACGGAAGTAGGCGGTGTTGTCGCGCAGCCGGTCGCGCAGTTCGCGAGACTCGCCGGCCAGCTCCAGCGCCTTGAGCGCGCCGGCCACCACCGGCGGCGCCACGGTATTGGAGAACAGGTAGGGCCGCGAGCGCTGACGCAGCAGTTCGACGATCTCGCGCCGGGCGCTGGTGTAGCCGCCGCTGGCCCCGCCCAGGGCCTTGCCCAGGGTGCCGGTGAGAATATCGACCCGTCCCAGGCAGCCGCGGTACTCGTGGCTGCCGCGGCCGCCCTCCCCCAGGAAGCCGGTGGCGTGGCAGTCGTCGACGTGGACCAGGGCGCCGTAGCGCTCGGCCAGGTCGCAGATCTCGTCGAGCTTGGCGATATAGCCATCCATGGAGAAGACGCCGTCGGTGGTGATCAGCTTGAAGCGCGCGCCGGCGGCGTCGGCGGCCTGGAGCTGGGCCTCCAGGTCGGCCATGTCGCTGTTGCGGTAGCGATAGCGGCTCGCCTTGCACAGCCGCACGCCGTCGATGATGCTGGCGTGGTTGAGCTCGTCGGAGATCACCGCGTCCTCGGGGCCCAGCAGGGTCTCGAACAGCCCGCCGTTGGCGTCGAAGCAGGACGGATAGAGGATGGTGTCCTCGGTGCCCAGGAACTCGCTGAGCCTCGCCTCCAGGGTCTTGTGCAGGGTCTGGGTGCCGCAGATGAAGCGCACCGAGGCCAGGCCGTAGCCCCACTCGTCCAACCCCTGCCTGGCGGCCGCCTGGACCTCGGGGTGCTGGGCCAGCCCCAGGTAGTTGTTGGCGCAGAGGTTCAATACCTCACCATCGTTCGCCACGCCCACGTGGGCGCCCTGAGGGGTCGCCAGCTCGCGTTCGTGCTTGGTCAGGCCGGCCTGCTCGATGGCCGCGAGCTCGTCGCGCAGATGCCGCTGAAAGTCGCCGTACATGGTGTCTTTCCCTTCATTTTACGCTGAGTGTTACCAGTGCCCGAAGCGTCGGCACGCGCCGTGCGCCCGGACTCGGGCGCGCATCGCGGCCGGGCATTCTCACTCCCAGTCCAGAATCACCTTGCTGGCCTCGCCGGCCAGCATGGCCTGGAAGCCCTGCTCGAAGTCGGTATAGGGCAGACGGTGGGTGATCACCGGCGAGATATCCATCCCCGATTCCACCAGCACCGACATCTTGTACCAGGTCTCGTACATCTCCCGGCCGTAGACGCCCTTGATGGTCAGCATGTTGAAGATCACCGTGTTCCAGTCGATGGCCGTCTCCTCGGTGGGAATGCCGAGCATCGCCACCTTGCCGCCGTGGCACATGCTGGCCAGCAGATCCTTGAAGGCCGCCGGACTGCCGGACATCTCCAGCCCCACGTCGAAGCCCTCGGCCATGCCGAGCTCGGCCTGCACGTCGGCCAGGCTTTCCTCCGCGGCGTTGACGGTACGCGTCGCGCCCAGCGTCTCCGCCAGCGCCAGCCGGTTCGGATTGAGGTCGGTGACCACCACGTGGCGCGCCCCGGCATGGCGGCACACCGCCGCGGCCATGGCGCCGATCGGACCGGCGCCGGTGATCAGCACGTCCTCGCCCAGCACGTCGAACTGCAGGGCGGTGTGCACGGCGTTGCCGAGCGGGTCGAACAGCGCCGCCACGTCCAGGTCGATGCCCGGGCGATGCTCCCAGACGTTGGACATCGGCAGCGCCACGTACTCGGCGAAGGCGCCGGGACGATTGACCCCGATGCCGCGGGTATGGGCGCACAGGTGGCGGCGCCCCGCCAGGCAGTTGCGGCAGCGCCCGCACACCACGTGCCCCTCGCCGGAGACGATCTGGCCGGGATGGAAGTCGTTGACGTTGTCGCCCACCGCGACGATCTCGCCGACGAACTCGTGGCCGACCACCATCGGCACCGGGATGGTCTGCTGCGCCCAGGCATCCCAGTTGTAGATATGCAGATCGGTGCCGCAGATGGCGGTGCGCTTGACCCGCACCAGCACGTCGTTGATGCCGACTTCCGGCTCGGGCACGTCCTCGAGCCAGAGCCCGGGGGCCGCCTCCCGCTTGACCAGCGCCTTCATGAGCGTCTCCTGACGGTTGTGAATGGCTTCCCTGAATGACCTCCATGCTGGCAATCCCTGACGGGATGATTACCATGAAGGAATTAATTCCAGCATAGTGGACGAAATCCTCTATGCAAGAATAAATTCCAGCATACTGAACACCAGGAGTGCCCGGTGACCACCACGCCCCCCGACGCGCCGTCGCCCTTGGAGGCGCCGGCGAAAACGCCCTCCCAGGGCGGCCAGCTGCTCTGCGACCGCGTCATCGAGCTGCGCAAGCGACGCGGCCTGACGCTGGATCAGCTGGCCTCGGCCTGCGGCGTCAGCCGCTCGATGCTGAGCCAGATCGAGCGCGGCCGCGCCAACCCGACCCTGGCGGTGACGCTGCGCATCGCCCAGGCCTTCGGGCTCAGCATCGGCGATCTCGTCGATCAGCCCTGGACCGCCTCCACCATCGAGGTGGTGCGCGGCGACGACGCCACGCACCTGTTCCGCGACGATCGGGAATGCCGCATCCGCACCCTCTCGCCGCTACACCTCGAGAAGCACGTGGAGTTCTACGAGCTGCGCATCGCACCGCGGGCGAGCCTGCGCAGCGCGCCGCACTTCGAGGGCACACGGGAATTATTAACCATCACGAGTGGCAGCGCCCGGGTAGTGGCGGGCGACAGCGACTGCCGGCTGGCGGTGGGAGATTCGGCGCACTATCACGCCGACCAGGAGCACGTCATCGAGAACGAGAGCGACGACGAGCTGCTGGCCTTTCTGGTGGTGACCTACGAGTGACCTGAAGCATCGACAGGCAGGAGGCGCCCGATGCGGCGTCTCGCGGGGAGATCGAGATCAGCCGCCGCAGACCGGGCAGGCGGGGTCGCGCGGCACGCGGAAATGACGCCACTGGCCGCGGAGGCCGTCGAAGGTGGAGAGCCCCTGGTGCACCTGCCCGGCGTGGGCGACCAGCTTGATCGCCTCGAGCGCCTGGAAGCTGCCGATCAGCCCGACCAGCGGCGCCACCACGCCGCTCTCGGCGCAGCTCAACGCCTCGTCGCCGCCGTCGTCCGGCGGATAGAGGCAGGCATAGCAGGGGCTCTCGGCATCGCGCGGATCGAACACCGCGAGCTGGCCGGAGAAGCGGATCGCCGCCCCGGAGACCAGCGGCACGCCGGCGGCCCGGCAGGCGGCGTTGATGGCGTAGCGGCTCGTGAAGCGGTCGGTGCAGTCGAGTACCACGTCGGCCTCGGCCACCGCCGCGGCCAGCGCCTCGCCCTCGAGGCGCTCGGTGATGGCGCGAATCTCGGCGTCGGGATTGAGCGCCAGCGCCGCCTCCCGCGCGGACTCGGCCTTGGCACGCCCCAGGTCAGCGGTGCCGTGGGCGATCTGGCGCTGCAGGTTGGAGAGCTCCACCGCGTCGTCGTCGGCCAGCGTCAGCCGCCCCATGCCGGCCGCGGCCAGATACAGCGCCACCGGCGACCCCAGCCCGCCGGCGCCGATCACCAGGGCATGGCCGGCGAGCAGGCGCTCCTGGCCGGCGATGTCGACCTGCTCGAGCATGATCTGGCGGCTATAGCGCAGCAGCGCGTCGTCGTTCATGGCGCTCACTTGTCCTCGAATTCCTCGATGTCGGGCACGTGGAGGGAGAACTCCTCCTTGACCTCTTCCATCACCACGTAGCTCTTGGACTCCTTGACCCCGGGCAGGGTCAGCACCACTTCGCCGAGCAGCTGGCGATAGGCCGACATCTCGGGAATCCGGCACTTGAGGATGTAGTCGAACTGCCCCGACACCAGATGACATTCCTGGATCTGCGGCAGCTTGGCCACCGCCCGGCGGAACTCGTCGAACACCGAGGGCGACTGGGTCTCCAGGCTGATCTCGACGAACACCAGCAGGTTGGCCTTCAGCGCCCGCGGGTCGAGCAGGGCCTTGTAGCCGCGGATCACCCCGGCGCGCTCGAGGCGCTTGACGCGCTCCAGGCAGGGCGTGGTGGACAGGCCGACCTGGGAGGCCAGGTCGACGTAGGAGATGCGGGCATTGTCCTGCAGGCAGCGCAGGATCTTGAGGTCGATGCGGTCGAGCGAACGGGTCTTGGTTTTCATTGTGGTCCTGGCACGTCGAACGGGCCACCGCCGAATCTTCTACTGAAAACCACCGTCAAACGGCGCGCTTTCGGGATTCACACATGAATAACCGGCGGTGAGTGGCGTTTTTTTCTGCTTCAACGTGTACCACAAGGCCCGGTATCGGCTCCAGTCCCGGCGGCGGAAAGATGCCCCGGGATGTCGCTCACGGGCGGCCGACCGGCGCCGCCACGCAAGCCCGGGGCCGCTCAGCGCCGCCCTAGACTGATCCGCTCGTGCCCGCCGAGATCGCGGCGGCTCGACACCTCGCGATAGCCGGCTGCGGCCAGGGCCTCGCACACCGCCGCGGCCTGGCCGGCACCGTGTTCCAGCATCAGCCAGCCGCCGAGGGCCAGATGGTCGCGCGCCGCCTCGACCAGATGGCGCAGGTCGGCCAGGCCGTCATCGGCGGCCACCAGGGCGCTGCGCGGTTCGAAGCGCACGTCACCGCGGGCGAGGTGCGGATCGTCGTCGGCGATGTAGGGCGGGTTGGAGACGATCAGCTCGAAGCGCGCGTCACCGCCCTCCTCGTCCAGCGCCGCAAACCAGTCGCTGACCAGGAAGCGGGCGTTGCCGAGGCCGTGGCGGGCGGCGTTGTCCCGCGCCAGGGCCACTGCCTCGGGGCGCAGGTCGACGCCGGTCACCGCCCAGCCCGGCCGCTCGCTGGCGAAGGCCAGAGCCACCGCGCCGGTGCCGGTGCCGAGATCGAGCAGCCGGCCGCTGGCGCCGGCCACCGCCAGCGCCGCCTCCACCAGGGTCTCGGTGTCCGGGCGCGGAATCAGGGTGGCCGGCGAGGTGGCGAGCCGCAGGCCCCAGAACTCGCGCTCGCCGGTCAGATGCGCGACCGGATGACCGGCCTCACGCTCGGCGACCAGCGCCTCGAAACGCGCCTCGGTCTCGGCGTCGGCCTCGCGGTCGCCCCAGGTGTAGAGCCAGGTGCGATCGACCTCGAGCACGTGGCACAGCAGCACCTCGGCGTCGAGCCTTGCGCTCGGCGAGCCGGCGTTCAGCAGCCGCTGGGCGGCCCGGGCCAGCAGCAGGTCGAGGCGCATCAGGCCTCCTGCTGCAGGGCGGCGAGCTGGTCGGCCTGGTGCTCCTGGATCAGCGGCTCGATCACCTCGTCGAGCTGCTCGCCGCCGATCACCTCGCCGAGCTTGTAGAGGGTCAGGTTGATGCGGTGGTCGGTCACCCGGCCCTGGGGGAAGTTGTAGGTGCGGATGCGCTCGCTGCGATCGCCCGAGCCCACCAGCGAGCGACGCTCGTCGGCCTGCTGCTGGCGCTGGCTGTCCTGGGCGGCCTGCTTGAGGCGGGCGGCCAGCAGCGACATGGCCTTGGCGCGGTTCTTGTGCTGGCTGCGCTCCTCCTGACATTCCACCACCACCCCGGTGGGCAGGTGGGTGATGCGGATCGCGGAGTCGGTGGTGTTGACGTGCTGGCCGCCGGCGCCGCTGGAGCGAAAGGTGTCGACGCGCAGATCGTTCTGGTTGATGTCGACGTCACCGACCTCATCGGCCTCGGGCATCACCGCCACGGTGCAGGCCGAGGTATGGATGCGCCCCTGGGACTCGGTGGCCGGCACGCGCTGCACCCGGTGGGCGCCGGACTCGAACTTGAGCCGCCCGTAGACGCCCTCGCCCTTGATGCGCGAGATGATCTCCTTGTAGCCGCCCATGTCGCCGTGGCTGGCGCTGACCACCTCGACCTTCCAGCCGTGCTGCTCGGCGTAGCGGGAATACATGCGGAACAGGTCGCCGGCGAACAGCGCCGCCTCGTCGCCGCCGGTGCCGGCGCGAACCTCGAGGAAGACGTTGCCGGCATCGTCCGGGTCGCGGGGGATCAGCAGCTGCTTGAGGCGCGCCTCGAGCTCGACCAGCCGCTCCCGGCCTTCCTCGCGCTCCATCTCGGCCAGCTCGCGCATCTCGGCGTCGGCGTCGTCGGCCATGGCCTCGGCGGCCGCGATGTCGCCTTCCACGCCGCGATGCTCGCGCCAGGCTTCCACCAGAGGCTCGAGCTCGGTGTATTCGCGGGAGTAGTCGCGGAAGCGGGCCTGGTCGGTGATCACCTCGGGGTCCGCCAGCAGGGCGGCGAGCTCCTCGAAGCGCTCGGCAAAGGCGTCGAGACGCTGACGCAGGGAAGCTTTCATCAAGGATGTCCTATCGGGAAGTGTCGGAAGAGTCGTCGAGCAGCAGTGACGCGGCCGCTTCCAGCAGCTCGCGCTGTTCGTCGGCAGCCGCCTCGCGCAGGGCCACGGTGGGACGATGCAGCAGACGGTTGGTGAGCTGGTGGGCCAACCGCGCCACCACCTCCTCGGGGTTCTCGCCGCGCGCCAGGCGCGCCAGGGCCTGGTCGCGGGCCTCGTCGCGCAGGGTCTCGCCCCGGGCGCGCACGTCGCGGATCAGCTCGCCGCCGCTGCGCAGCCGGCGATCGTGCTGCCAGCAGCCCACGCCGTGCTCGATCAGCGATTCGGCCTCGTCGGCGGCCACCTGGCGGTGGCGGCGATTCTCCTCGATCACCTCCTCCAGGTCGTCGACCGTATAGAGGAAGACGTCGGAGAGCTCGCCGACCTCGGGCTCGATGTCGCGGGGCACGGCGATGTCGACCATGAACACCGGCCGGTGGCGGCGCTTCTTGAGCGCCCGCTCCATCATGCCCTTGCCGAGAATCGGCAGCGGCGCGGCGGTGGAGGAGATCACGATGTCCGCCTCGATCAGCGCCTCGGGAATCTCGTCGAGGGTGATGGCCTGGCCGCCCAGCGGTGCGGCCAGCTGCTCGGCCCGTTCGCGGGTGCGGTTGGCCACCGTCAGGTGGCGCACACCGGCCTCGTGGAGGTGGCGCGCCACCAGCTCGATGGTCTCGCCGGCGCCGATCAGCAGGGCCGGCGAGCGCGAGAAGTCATCGAAGATGCGGCTGGCCAGGCTAACGGCCGCATAGGCCACGGAGACCGGATTGCGGCCGATGCCGGTCTCGGTGCGCACCCGCTTGGCCACGGCGAAGGTCTGCTGGAAGAGGCTCTCCAGCTCGCCGCCCATGCCGCGGGCCTGGCGCGCGACCTGATAGGCCTCCTTGAGCTGGCCGAGAATCTGCGGCTCACCGAGCACCATGGAGTCGAGGCCGACGGCCACCCGCATCAGGTGGCGGGCGGCCTCGTCGTCCATATAGTGGTAGGCGCAGCGGGTCAGCTCCTCGACGGCGAGGCCGTGGAAGCGGCCCAGCCAGTCGAGGACCGCGCGCTCCCCCGACTCGCCGGTGACGCAGTACAGCTCGGTGCGATTGCAGGTGGACAGCACCGCGGCCTCCTGCACTTCGGGCAGGCCACGCAGTTCGGTCAGCGCGGTCTCGAGCTGCGCAGGCGTGAAGGCGACCTGCTCGCGCACCTCGACGGCGGCGGTCCGATGGTTGATTCCCAGGGCAAGAAGCGTCATGCGTGTCGGCGTCTTCGCGATCGAGTTTCGGCGGTATCGAGGGCGGCGCGGCGAGCGCGCGCCTGCCACTCCACGGCGCCACATTCTATCACAGCCCATGGCCGCACGGCGCCCGCCGGCACTATCGGGGGCATCGACGCAGACCATCGGCGCGCCGCGCCCCCTCTTCCATTGCGCCTTTGCCCCACGCGATCAAGCCGTTATGCTGACGACTCGCCCGACACCACGAGACCGGCATGCCCCGAGGATTCCCCACGACGCTGTTCCGTCGCCGCCCCCTCGCCGTCATCGGCCTGGCCCTGGCGCTCGGCGGCTGCCAGAGCCTGTCCGCCGTGTCGGCCCCGCCGCCGCAGGATCCATTGGCCGATGCCCCACCGGTCACCCGGGGTCTCGACGCCGAAGGCCTGTCGACGCTGCTGGTGGCGGAGATCGCCGGCCAGCGCGGCGACTATCGTCGCGCCACCCGCGGCTACCTGGCCACCGCCGAACGCTATCAGGCTCCCGAGCTCGCCGAGCGCGCCACCCTGGCGGCCCGCTTCGACGACGACCCGGCGCTGCTCGAGGAAGCCGCCCGCCGCTGGCGCTCGCTGGATCCCGCGAGCGACGCCCCGGCCCGGCTGCTCTCCAGCCTGGCCGTGCAGCGGGGCGACTGGACCAGCGCCCTGGAACAACGCCTGGCGCTGCTGGACGGGAATGAGGACGCCGAGCTGCTGCGTTTCGTGGAAGGCGCCCTGGACGCCGGCACACCGGCCGAGCCGCTGCTGCAACGCCTGCGACAAGACAGCGCAGCGACGGGCGCCTCGGTCGACCGCGCACTGAGCCTGGCGCTGCTGGAGGCCAGCGCGGGCCAGACGATCTCGGCCCGGCACCGCCTCGATCGGCTGAGCGCCGAATATCCGCAGGAGCCTGCCGTCCAACGCATCGATGCCGCCCTGGCACTGGAGATGGACGCCCCCGAACGCGCCGCGGCCGCCGCCCGGCGCGGCCTCGAGATATCACCGGACGACGCACGCCTGCAGCTGCTGCTGGCCCGGGCCCAGATCCGCCTCGGCCGGCTCGACGCCGCCGAGGCCAGCACCGATGCGCTGCTCGAGGACCGCGGCGATCGGCCATCGCTGCGCCTGGCCCTGGCGCGCCTCTATCTCGAGGAGGCGCATCCGCAGCCGGCCCGGCGCCTGCTGCTGCCGATGCTCGAGGACGACGACACGCCCGTGCTGGCCTTCCTGCTGCTCGGCAGCATTGCCGAACAGCAGGGCGAGGTGGACAACGCCCTCCTCTATTACCGCCAGGTCCCCGAGGGCGACAGCTTCCTGCTCGCCCGGCTCAGCGCCGCCCGCATGCTGATCGAGGACGACCGGCTGGTCGACGCGCGCACCTTCCTGCGCAACGAACGCCTGGCGCATCCCGGCGAGGCCTCCCCGCTCACCGGCCTGGAGGTCGAGCTGCTCGACGAGGCCGGCGCCCACGCCCAGGCCGACGCCCTGCTCGACAGCTACCTCGCGAGCCATCCCGACGACGCCCGGCTGCGTTACCAGCGTGCCATGCGGGCCTATGCCGACGGCGACCTGGTGGCCATGGAACGCGACCTGCGCGCCATCTTCGAGCGCGACCCGGACAACGCCAACGCCCTCAACGCCCTGGGCTACACCCTGGCCGACGAGAATATAGAAGGACGACTGAAGGAAGCCCGCCGACTGATCGATCGCGCCTTGGAGCTCGAGCCGAACAACCCGGCGATCCTCGACAGCCGCGGCTGGGTCGCCTATCGCCTCGGCAACATCGAGGCCGCCCTGCCGTGGCTGGAACGCGCCTGGGCCGCCATGCCCGACCAGGAGATCGCCGCCCACCTGATCGAGGTGCTGTGGATGGCCGGCGAACGCGAGCGGGCCCGGGCACTGACCGCCACCGCCGTGGAACGCTTCTCGCCGCGCCCCCGAATCGACGAGCTGCTCGAGCGCCTGCCCGCGCTCGCCCCCTGACGCCCCGCGACGGAGAAGGAATCCCGATCATGCGACGCCCCATCCGCTCCCTGCTGCCAAGCCTGGCCCTCACCCTGCTGCTGATCGGCGGCTGCGCTACCCGAGGCCAGGCACCCGAGGCGCCTCGTGCCGCCGATGACTGGCAGGCCCAGAAAGTGCGCCTCGAGGCCATGCAGACCTGGGAGCTGACCGGCAAGGCCGGCCTGCGCACCCCCGAGGACAGCACCAGCGCCAATCTCGACTGGAACCAGACCCCCTACCATTTCCGCATGCTGCTCAGCGGCCCCTTCGGCAGCGGCCGCAGCGTGCTGGAAGGCCGCGAGGGTCGCGTGTCGTTGACCACCGGCGAAGGCCGCTTCGAGGCCGAGAGCCCCGAGGCACTGATGAACCAGCAGCTCGGCTGGTCGCTGCCGGTGGCCGCGCTCGGCGACTGGGTGCGTGGCCTGCCCGCCGACGACAGCCCCCATCGGATGAGCCGCGATGCGCGCGGCTTTCCGGAGCGTCTGGAGCAGGACGGCTGGACCATCGACTATCAGGACTGGATGCGCGTCGAGGACCTGTGGCTGCCGCGCCGCATGAAGATGCAGTACGGCGACCTCAACGTCACCCTGGTGGTGACTCGCTGGCAGCCGGAGACCACCGATGTCTGACGCCGGCCGCCTGATCCTGCCGGCGCCGGCCAAGCTCAACCGGATGCTGCATATCACCGGCCGGCGCCCCGATGGCTACCACGAGCTGCAGACGCTGTTCCAGTTCCTCGACCACGGCGACACCCTGACCCTGGCCCCGCGCGACGACGGCGAGCTGCGCCTGACGCCGACGCTGTCCGGCGTCGCGCCGGCGGACAACCTGATCCTGCGCGCCGCCGCGGCGCTGCGCGAGGCCACCGGCAGCCGCCAGGGCGCCGACATCCACCTCGACAAGCGCCTGCCCATGGGCGGCGGCCTCGGCGGCGGCAGCAGCGATGCCGCCACCGCCCTGCTCGGTCTGAACCGTCTGTGGGGGCTCCACCTCTCTATAGAGGTGCTGGCCGAACTGGGGCTGCGCCTGGGCGCCGATGTCCCGGTGTTCGTGCGCGGCCATGCCGCCTGGGCCGAGGGCATCGGCGAACGCCTGACGCCGGTGGCGCTCGACACCCCCTGGTTCGTGGTCGTCCATCCCGGCGTGAGCGTCTCCACGCCGGCCGTGTTCCAGGCGCCGGAATTGACACGAGGCACGCCTCCCATTACTATGGCGCGCGCACTTCAGGGGGGAACGGCGAGCTGGCGCAACGACTGCGAGCTCACGGTCCGGGAACTGTATCCCGAGGTCGCGGGTGCGCTCGACTGGTTGAGCGACAGGGCACCGGCCATGCTGACCGGCACCGGCGCCTGTGTATTCGCCCGTTTGGACCATGAAGCCGATGCCACGGCGCTGCTGGACGACATCTCCGGCCGCTGGACATCCTTCAAGGCCCAAGGGCTGAATCGCTCTCCTCTCCATGATGCACTGGATCGATGATCGCCAGGCCATGGCAGCATCATGCATCGATCCGGTACGGCAAAGGTTGCTGGGGTATAGCCAAGCGGTAAGGCACCGGTTTTTGGTATCGGCATGCGCAGGTTCGAATCCTGCTACCCCAGCCATATCCCTTCCCGAACATCCGACCCAAACCCTGATGACCCAACACTGCAAAGGTGGCTGCGCGTGTCTAAATTGATGGTTTTCGCCGGGAACGCCAATCCCGAACTCGCCCAGAAGGTTGCCGAGAGCCTGGATACCCGGCTCGGCAACGCAACGGTCGGCCAGTTCAGTGACGGCGAAGTTGCGGTCGAGATCAACGAGAACGTGCGCGGCAAGGACGTTTTCGTCCTGCAGCCCACCTGTGCCCCGACCAACGACAACCTGATGGAAATGGTGCTGATGGTGGACGCCCTGCGCCGGGCCTCCGCCACGCGTGTCACCGCCGTGGTGCCCTACTTCGGCTATGCCCGTCAGGACCGTCGCGTCCGCTCCGCCCGCGTGCCGATCTCGGCCAAGCTGGTCGCCGACATCATGGTCAAGGCCGGCGTCGACCGCGTCATGACCATGGATCTCCATGCCGACCAGATCCAGGGCTTCTTCGACGTGCCGGTGGACAACGTCTACGGCTCGCCGATCCTGCTCGACGACATCGAGCGCCAGAACTACGACGACCTGGTGGTGGTCTCGCCCGACGTGGGCGGCGTGGTTCGCGCCCGTGCCATCGCCAAGCAGCTCAACGCCGACCTGGCGATCATCGACAAGCGTCGCCCCCAGGCCAACCAGGCCCAGGTGATGCACATCATCGGCGATATCCAGGACCGCACCTGCGTGGTGGTCGACGACATGATCGATACCGCCGGCACCCTGTGCAAGGCCGGCGAGGCGCTCAAGGAACACGGCGCCCGCCGCGTGGTGGCCTACGCCACTCACCCGATCCTGTCCGGCCCGGCCGTCGACAACATCACCGGCTCGGTGCTCGACGAACTGGTCGTCACCGACACCATCCCGCTGACCGAAACCGCACGCCGCAGCGGCAAGATCCGCCAGCTGAGCGTGGCCGGCCTCATCGCCGAGGCGATCCGCCGGGTCAGCAACGAGGAATCCGTCAGCGCCATGTTCCACTGACGACACCGTCGTCAGCGCATCGCGCGGATAACGCTCCCCGGTTCGCCGGGGCGATGGGAACCACCGTCAGCCTGGTCGCGGGCACCGGTGGTTTCCTCACTTTCTATCAAGAGGCAACATCATGTCCGAATACACTCTCACAGCCAACGTCCGCAACGACCTGGGGAAAGGTGCGAGCCGCCGCCTGCGTCGTGCGAACGAGCAGGTGCCGGCCATCATCTACGGTGGTGAGCAGGCCCCGCAGCCGATCGCCGTCGACAAGACCGCCTTCTACAAGGCGCTCGAGGACGAGGCGTTCTTCGCGTCCGTGATCAACCTCGAGCTGGACGGCAAGCCGCACCAGGTCGTGGTCCGCGACCTGCAGCGTCACCCGTACAAGCCGCTGGTGACCCACGCCGACTTCATGCGCGTCGACGCGACTCACGCCATCACCATGCGCGTGCCGCTGCACGTGGTGAACGCCGAGACCGCGCCGAGCATCAAGGACCAGGACGGCGAACTGCACGTCCTGGCCAACGAGGTCGAAGTGAGCTGCCTGCCGAAGGACCTGCCGGACTACCTGGAAATCGACGTCGCCGACGTCGCCCTGGGTACCACCCTGCACCTCTCCGACCTGAGCCTGCCGGCCGGCGTCACCTCGGTCGAGCTGTCTCACGGCGAAGACCATGACCAGGCCATCCTGAGCATCACCGCCGCCAAGGTCAGCAGCGAGGCCGAGGAAGGCGAAGAGGCCGAAGAAGGCCAGGCCGACAAGGGCGAGTCCGCCGAAGGCGAGGACAGCGCCGAGTAAGTCCGGCACTGTTCAGGGCCGCGCCATCGGCGCGGCCCGCGTCCTTCCGATCAAGCGCTCCGGCGCTTGATTTTTTTTGTGGCCCGCCAGCCGCTGCAAGCCCCACGCGGAGCCGCGCCACACCGTTCCGGATGACTGTTTGGAGGCAGTGAAGATGAGTCAGGTCAAAGCCATCATCGGACTGGCCAACCCCGGCGCCGAGTACGAGGCCACCCGCCACAACGCCGGGGCCTGGCTGCTGGAGGCCCTGCTGCGACGGGCCGGCGGCGAACTGCGCGCGGAGAAGAAGTTCCTCGGCCGCTACGCCCGCATCCATCTCGACGGGCAGGAGCTGCACCTGCTCGAGCCCACCACCTTCATGAATCGCAGCGGCGGCGCCGTGGCGGCGATGGCGAAGTTCTTCAAGCTCGCCCCCGACGAGCTGCTGGTGGCCCACGACGAGCTCGACCTGGATCCCGGCACCGCCCGCTACAAGACCGGCGGCGGCCACGGCGGCCACAACGGACTGCGCGACATCATCCAGGCCCTGGGCAACGACAAGGGCTTCCATCGCCTGCGCATCGGCATCGGCCACCCCGGCGACGCCCGCCAGGTGACCAACTACGTGCTGGGGCGCCCCGGCAAGGCCGAGCGCGGCGCCATCGATGCCGCCATCGACGAGTGCCTGGCCACCCTGCCCCAGGCCGTGAGCGGCGACTGGACGAAGGCCATGCAGCGGCTGCACAGCTTCAAGCCCTAGGCATTGCCCGAAGGGTGCCGGCTTACAGCCGCACCGTTATCTCGTAGAATACTGGCCAATCACACGCCTCGAACTCTCTTTCCAGGAAGATCCCATGGGTTTCAACTGCGGTATCGTCGGCCTGCCCAACGTCGGCAAGTCCACCCTCTTCAATGCCCTGACCAAGTCGGGCATCGACGCCGAGAACTTCCCCTTCTGCACCATCGAGCCCAACGTCGGCATCGTGCCGATGCCGGACCCGCGCCTCGACCGGCTGGCGGAGATCGTGAAGCCCGAGAAGACCATCCCCACCACCATGGAGTTCGTCGACATCGCCGGACTGGTGGCGGGCGCCTCCAAGGGCGAGGGCCTCGGCAACCAGTTCCTGGCCAACATCCGCGAGACCCAGGCCATCGCCCACGTGGTGCGCTGCTTCGATAACGACAACGTCATCCACGTGGCCAACGAGGTCGATCCGCGCGCCGACATCGAGACCATCAACCTCGAGCTGGCCCTGGCCGACCTGGACACCGTCGACCGCGCCATCCAGCGCCTGGTGCGCGTGGTCAAGGGCGGCGACAAGGAAGCCATCGCCACCAAGGCGATCCTCGACCGCATCCAGCCGCACCTGGCCGAGGGCCAGCCGCTGCGCAGCTTCGGCCTCGACGACGACGAGAAGCAGCAGCTCAAGAGCTTCGGCTTCCTGACCCTCAAGCCGACCATGTACATCGCCAACGTCAACGAGGACGGCTTCGACGACAACCCCTACCTCGAGGTGGTCAAGCAGATCGCCGCCGAGGAAGGCGCCGTCGTGGTCCCAGTGTGCAACCAGATCGAGGCCGAGATCGCCGAGCTCGACGACGAGGAGCGCGCCATGTTCCTCGACGAGATGGGCATGGAAGAGCCCGGCCTGGACCGCGTGATTCGCGCCGGCTACGAACTGCTGGGCCTGCAGACCTACTTCACCGCCGGCGTGAAGGAAGTCCGCGCCTGGACCGTCAAGATCGGTGCCACCGCCCCCGAGGGCGCCGGCGTGATCCACACCGACTTCCAGAAGGGCTTCATCCGCGCCGAAGTGATCGCCTACGACGACTTCGTCTCGCTGGGCGGCGAGCAGGGCGCCAAGGACGCCGGTAAGTGGCGCCTGGAAGGCAAGGACTACGTGCTCAAGGACGGCGACGTGGTGCACTTCCGCTTCAACGTCTGAGACAAAAAATAGTTGACGATACGGGGCCTTATCCGTATTATATGCCCTCGTTGTCCGGCTACGTAGCTCAGTTGGTTAGAGCACATCACTCATAATGATGGGGTCCCCTGTTCGAGTCAGGGCGTAGCCACCAGATATCGAAAAGCCCGCCTGGTTCGCCAGGCGGGCTTTTTTCGTTGGTGAGCCGGCTTGGCCGACCACCCTCCCACCGGCGCCCGAAGGCGCCGGCGGTCACGGGGCCTCAGGGCAGCTCGCGGCGATTCAGGAAGGCGGTCAGCACCCGGGTCAGGTGCGCCACATCCCTGGCGCCCGCGGTCTCGCGGATCGAGTGCATGGCCCACTGGGGCACGCCCACGTCCAGGGTCGGCACGCCGAGCTCGGTGGCGGTGATCGGACCAATGGTGCTGCCGCAGCCCATGTCGGCACGGGTCACGAAGGTCTGCACCGGCACCTCGGCCTCCTGGCACAGCGTGCGGAACAGCGCCGCGGTGGCGCTGTTGGTGGCGTAGCGCTGATTGGCGTTGACCTTGATCACCGGCCCCTCGTTGAGCGCCGGACCGTGAGCGGCGTCGTGCTTGTCGAGGAAGTTCGGGTGCAAGGCGTGGGCATTGTCGCAGGAGATCATCCGCGAGGCCTGAATCAGACGGATGAATTCTTCCTCGCTGCCGTCACCCAGCTGGGCACTGACCCGCCGCAGCACGTCGCCCAGGAAGGGCCCCTGGGCGCCGCAGGCGCTGGCGCTGCCCACTTCCTCGTGATCGTTGGCCACCAGCACCGCCCCCTGCGTCCCGTCTGAATCGAGGAGGGCCTCAAGGCCGATGAAGCACGACAGCAGGTTGTCGAGCCGCGCCGAGGCGATCAGCTCGCCTTCCACGCCGACCCGGGCCGGCGGCTGCATGTCGTGGAAGCCGAGCTCGAAGTCGACGATCTCCACATCGCCGAGGTCATGTTCGGCCGCCAGCCAGGTTCGCAGCAGACGATCCAGATCGGCCGACTCGCCGCCCTGAAGGAAGACCGGCGCCATCTGGGTCTGGGCATTGATCGCCCGGCCGCTGTTGGCCTCGCGGTCAAGGTGGATCGCCAGGCTCGGAATGATCGCCACGGCGCGATCGACGTTGAGCAGCACGCCTTCCAGGCGGCCGTCGGGATGACGCACGTGAACCCGGCCGGCGAGCCCCAGATCGCGGTCGTACCAGGGCGCCAGCAGCGCCCCGCCGTACACCTCGACGCCGAGCTGCAGCCAGCCGGCGGCGGTCTGCGGCGCATGAGGCTTGAGGCGCAGTCCGGGACTGTCGGTGTGGGCGCCGATCATGCGCAGCGCCGTGAGCGGTTCGCTCGGCAGCTGCAGGGCAATGATCGAGGATTCGTTGCGCGTCACGTAGACCCGCTCGCCGGGCGTCAGCTGCCAGGCCTGTGTCTCGTCGAGGCGCCGGAAGCCTTCGGCCTCGAGGCGCTCGGCCATGTTGGCCGTGGCGTGCCAGGGCGTGGGCGAACGGCGCAGGAAGTCGAGCAGTCGCTCGAGCGGGGCATCCTGGGGCATGGGACTCCTCTCGGTGTCGCATCTTGGGGGCATGGGACTCGACCGAGCTGCTACAATGGCGGTTCTGTCCGTGCAACTCGTGAGCCGAATCACGGTCTGGACGCTAGAGTGTACATGAATCCGGGAGTGCTTCATCGATGAGCCTGTTTGTGACCCTGGGTCGTGCCGCGGCCCTGGCCCTGCTGCTGGGCAGCGTCCCGGCCCAGGCGGCGATCACCGCCACCGACGCCCAGCGCGAGGCCGCCGTGGAGGTGGCCGAATCGCTGCGCTACGGCCACTACGCGGATATCCGCTTCGACGACGAGTGGTCGAAGCAGGCCTTCGAGCGCTATCTGGAACTGCTCGACGGCCAGCGGGCCTACCTGCTCGCCGATGACGTCGACGAGTTCGCGGACCTGTCGACCGCCATGGACGATGCCGTCCTCGACGGCGATCTCGACCGCCCCTACGCGCTCTACCAGCGCTACCACGAGCGCGCCGAAGCACGCCTGGAGTGGCTGCTCGAGCGCGTCGATGCAGGCCTCGACTTCGACTTCGACGGCAACCAGCGGATGGTCCTGGATCGCAAGGACGCCCCCTGGCCCCGCCGCACCGCATCGCTGGACGAGCTGTGGCAGAAGCGCCTGCAGAATGCCGCCCTGACGCTGTCGCTCAGCGACCAGAGCCCGGAAGAGGTCGAAGAAACCCTCCACGATCGCTACGAGAACCAGCTGAACCGCCTGCGCCAGGCCAACGCCGAGGACGTCTTCGGCCTGATGATGGCCGCCGTGACCGGCAGCATCGACCCGCACAGCGAGTACCTGTCGCCGCGCCAGAGCGAGTCCTTCGACATCCAGATGCGCCTGTCCCTGGAAGGCATCGGCGCCCTGCTCCAGGCCGATGGCGAGTACGTCAAGGTCGCGAGCCTGGTGCCCGGCGGCCCCGCCGAGAAAGCCGGCGTGCTCAAGCCCGCCGATCGCATCATCGGCGTCGGCCAGGAAGACGAGGAGGTGGTCAACGTGGTCGGCATGCGCCTCGACGACGTGGTCGACATGATCCGCGGCCCCAAGGGCTCGGTGGTGCGCCTCGACGTGGTGCCCGCCCAGGCCGTCGATACCACCCGTTCCAAGGTGGTCGAGATCACCCGCGACACCGTCAAGCTCGAGGACCAGGCCGCCCAGAGCGAGGTCATCGAGGTCGAGCGCGAGGACGGCATGCATCGCCTGGGCGTCATCGAGGTGCCGGCCTTCTACGTCGACTTCGATGCCTGGCAGGCCGGCGAGCCGGACTACCGCAGCACCACCCGCGACGTGGCCAAGGAAGTCGAACGGCTCAAGGACGAGAACGTGGAAGGCATCGTGCTCGACCTGCGCAACAACGGGGGCGGCGCCCTTCAGGAGGCCAACTCGCTGATCGGCCTGTTCATCGATCGCGGCCCCACCGTTCAGGTGCGCGACGCCCAGGGCCGCATCAGCCTCTACGGCGATACCGACAGCGGCACCCTCTACGACGGTCCGCTGGCGGTGCTGGTCAACCGGCTCTCGGCCTCGGCCTCGGAAATCTTCGCCGGCGCCATTCAGGATTACGGGCGCGGCCTGGTGGTCGGCGGCGACACCTTCGGCAAGGGCACCGTGCAGACCCTCGACGAACTCAACCACGGCCAGCTCAAGCTGACCCGCGCCAAGTTCTACCGCATCTCCGGCGAGAGCACCCAGCATCGCGGCGTCACGCCCGACATCAGCTTCCCGAGCCTGATCGACCCGGAGCTCATCGGCGAGAGCAGCCTCGACAACGCCCTGGCCTGGGATCAGGTGCGCAAGGTCCAGTACCGCCGCTACGGCCAGCCGGAGCGCTATCTGGAGACCCTTCGCCAACGGCATCAACAGCGTGCCGACCTGCACCCCAACTTCCACTACCTGGAGCGCGAGGCCGAGCTCGCCGAGCGGCTGCGCGAGCAGCACACCAGCGTCAGCCTCAATCGCGAACAGCGTCAGCGCGAGGCCGAGGCCCAGGAGGCCGAACAGCTGGCCCTGGAGAACCAGCGCCGTGAGGCCCTGGGCCTGGAGCCGCTGGAGGAGTGGACGGACGCCCGCGACGAGGATACCGAACAGGCCGAGCCGATCGATCGCGCCCAGGTGATGGAGAGCGCCGAGATCCTGCTCGACTACGCCCGTCTCGACCACGGCCTGCGGCTCGCCGACTACGGCGACTGAGCCCTTCCCACCCTCGCCACGCACGACGCCGGGCCCTGCGCCCGGCGTCGCCGTTTGGCACGGAACACATCACGCGAACGAAACGGACAGACACGACGAATGCCGGCAGGAGGCCGGTAGCATCACGATGACATCGGGAAAGACGTCAGAACGGGGAATTCAGGGAGTCAGCGGAGACGGCTGGATAACAAGCATTGGCTCCCCGAACAGGACTCGAACCTGTGACCCAATGATTAACAGTCATTTGCTCTACCAACTGAGCTATCGGGGAATGGCCTCGAGCACGGTGCGTAGTATACGGATCCGCTTGTGAACGTCAAGGGCCAAAACCGTCACTCGCCGCTCGCACCTCCGGAAAGCAAGACGCCCGCCGGGCGATGTGCCGGGCGGGCGTCTCATGCTGTCCTGGTGGCTACGCCCTGATTCGAACAGGGGACCCCATCATTATGAGTGATGTGCTCTAACCAGCTGAGCTACGTAGCCATTTTTCGTCTCGGAATGGATGCCCCCGACGACGGATGCAGATTATGCACGGCGGCCCGCCCCAAGGCAAGCCCGCCATGCGACAGGCAGCATCAGAGGGACAGCGCCTTCTCGACCGCCGGCAGCCCCGGCTCGCCGTCGGCGGTGGTCACGCCATCGAGCCAGCCCTCGAGCACGTCGGGATGCGCCTGGAGATAGTCCCGGGCGGCATCGCGCGGATCGGTGCCCTCGTCCATGATCTCGCCCATCAGCTGGTTCTCCATCTCCAGGGTGAAGGAGAGATTGTTCAGCAGTGCCCCGACGTTGGGGCAGGCCTCGGCGTAGCCGGCACGGGTATTGGTGTACACGGTGGCACCGCCCAGGTTGGGGCCGAAGTAGTCGTCGGCGCCTTCCAGATAGGCGATGTCGAAGTTGGTGTTCATGGGATGCGGCTCCCAGCCGAGGAACACCATCCACTGCTCGTTGGGCTCACGCGCACGCAGCTCGGCCAGCATGCCCGCCTCGCTGGAGTCCACCAGCCGCCAGTCGCCCAGGCCGAAGGCATCGTCGTCGATCATGTCCTGGATCAGCAGGTTGCCGTCGTTGCCGGCCTCGATGCCGTGCAGCGTGGCCTCGAAGCGGTCGGCGTGGTCGTTCAGGTCGGCCACCGAGGTGACGCCGGCGTCATGAACGTACTGAGGCACCGCCAGGGTGTACTTGGCCCCCTCCAGGTTGGCGCCCAAGCGGTCGACCTGGCCCCGCTCGACGTAGGGGTCGCTGATCGACGCCATGGACGGCATCCAGTTGCCGAGAAAGACATCGAAATCGCCGTTCTTCATGCCGGAATAGGCGATGGGCACCGAGACGGTATCGATCCGGGTATCGTAGCCGAGCGCCTCGATCACCTCGGTGGTCAGGGCCGTGGTCGCGGTGATGTCGGTCCAACCCACTTCGGCGAAGCGGACGGGCTGGCAGCCCTCTTCGGCGGCCATCAGCGGCGAGGCGGAAAGCGCCAGCGCGGTGGTGGCCAGGCCCATGGTCATCTTGTTCATTGCATCGCTCCCTTGCGTGGATCACGCGTATGATTCGAGGAAACATCGTGCCTGCCTATTTTTATTGATTGAACGTTCAATAAAAAAATGGCAAGCTGTCGCTATCTTAACCATGTCGGGTGGCATGGTAGCAAGATGCTCTCGGGAGAGGAGTCAACGCAGTGCCCAAGGTCGGAATGGAACCCATTCGTCGCCAGCAGCTGATCACGGCCACCATGGCGGCCATCGACGAAGTCGGCCTGGCCGACGCCACCGTGGCGCGCATCGCCCGCCATGCAGGCGTCTCGGCCGGCATCATCAGTCACTACTTCGGCGGCAAGGACGGCCTGCTCGAAGCGACCATGCGCCAGATCCTCAACGATCTGGGCGAGGCGGTATCACGCCGACGCAAGGCGCTGACCACCGATGCCCCGGAGGCCCACCTGGCGGCGATCATCGACGGCAACTTCGATCGCACCCAGGTCTCCGGCCCGGTGGCCAAGACCTGGCTGGCCTTCTGGGCCAGCAGCATGCATCGCCCTGCCCTGGCGCGGCTGCAGACGGTCAACGACCGGCGCCTGTACGCCAACCTCAGCCACGAGTTCCGGCGCCTGCTGCCCAAGGACAAGGCCCGCGACGCGGCCCGCGCCCTGGCCGCCATGATCGACGGCCTGTGGCTGCGCGGGGCTCTCGCCCCCGAGGGCCTGGACAGCGACCACGCCCGGCACCTGGCCCGCGACTACCTGGAGCAGCTGCTCAAGGCCCACGGCCTCGGCGCACCCTCTTCCGAATCCCTGTCACTCGAGTCCTGACTGGAGGCTTCCATGACCCACGCAATCGAATCCCTGTACATCGACGGCCGCCGGGTGGAGGCCTCCTCCGGCGAGACCTTCCCGGTCATCAACCCCTATGACGGCAGCATCCTGGCCGAGGTCCAGCAGGCCAGCGAGGCCGACGTGGACGCCGCCGTCGCCGCCGCCCGCCGCGGACAGCGCGACTGGGCCGCCATGAGCGGCATGGAGCGCGGCCGGGTGATGCAGCGCGCCGTGGCGCTGCTTCGCGAGCGCAACGACGAGATCGCCGAGCTGGAGAGCCGCAACACCGGCAAGCCGGTGAGCGAGACCCGCGAGGTCGACATCGTCACCGGCGCCGACGCGCTCGAGTACTACGCCGGCCTGGCCCCGGCCATCGAGGGCAGCCAGATCCCGCTGCGCGAGAGCTCATTCGTCTATACCCGTCGCGAGCCGCTGGGCGTGATCGGCAGCATCGGCGCCTGGAACTACCCGATCCAGATCGCCTGCTGGAAGTCCGCCCCGGCGCTGGCCGCCGGCAACGCCGTGGTCTTCAAGCCCAGCGAGGTCACCCCGCTGACCGCCATGGTGCTGGCCGAGATCTTCACCGAGGCCGGCCTGCCCGACGGCGTGTTCAACGTGGTCCACGGCGACGCCCGGGTCGGCCAGCTGATCACCGGCCACGGCGACATCGACAAGGTCTCCTTCACCGGCGAGGTGGGCACCGGCAAGAAGGTGATGTCCGCCTCCGCCGCGTCCAGCCTCAAGGACGTGACCATGGAGCTGGGCGGCAAGTCGCCGCTGATCGTGTTCGACGACGCCGACCTGGACCGCGCCGCCGACGCCGCCATGATGGCCAACTTCTACTCCAGCGGGCAGGTCTGCACCAACGGCACCCGGGTGTTCGTGGCCAGCGCCGTCAAGGAGGCCTTCGAGGGCAAGATCGCCGAGCGCGTGGCCCGTATCAAGGCCGGCGACCCGCAGGACCCGACGGTGAACTTCGGCCCGCTGGTGAGCTTCGAGCACCAGGAGAAGGTGCTGTCCTACATCGCGCTGGGCAAGCAGGAAGGCGCCCGCGTCCTGGCCGGCGGCGAGGCCTGGAGCCAGGGCGACTGGGCGAAGGGTGCCTGGGCCGCGCCCACGGTGTTCACCGACTGCCACGACGAGATGCGCATCGTCCGCGAGGAGATCTTCGGCCCGGTGATGTCGATCCTCGCCTTCGACGACGAGGAAGAAGTGATCCGCCGCGCCAACGACACCGACTACGGCCTGGCCGCCGGCGTGTTCACCGAGGGACTGAACCGCGCCCATCGGGTCATCCATCGACTGGAAGCCGGCATCTGCTGGGTGAACACCTGGGGCGACTCCCCCGCCGAGATGCCGGTGGGTGGCTACAAGCAGTCCGGCGTCGGCCGCGAGAACGGCGTCGAGACCCTGGCCCACTACACCCAGACCAAGTCGGTGCAGGTCGAGATGGGCGCCTTCGAATCGGTGTTCTAAGGCCTGCTCTGGACCGCCGAGCGAGATGAGCTGATTCGGCGACGAGCCCCGGAATGCCGGGCCATCGCGAGGGCGCTGTGAACCCATCCATGGGCGCGACTTTTGCCGTCCATGGTCAAAAGACCCTCGCTACGCCTCATCCCCGACGCTCATCTCGCCGGTGCCGCTGCACGACCGCTTTCTCAGGCGCGCCCTCTCTACACGCGCCTGGCCTGATCGGCGAGACCCGACGCCTCGCCACGAGACCCTTTTGACTGTTTCAGGGAGGCTCCATGTCGCAGTCCCGTGAGTTCGATTACGTCATCATCGGCGCCGGCTCGGCCGGCAACGTCCTGGCCACCCGCCTGACCGAGGACCCGGGCGTCAGCGTGCTGCTGCTCGAGGCCGGCGGCAAGGACCACCGCTTCGACTTCCGCACCCAGATGCCGGCGGCGCTGGCCTATCCGCTGCAGGGCAAGCGCTACAACTGGGCCTTCGAGACCGACCCCGAACCGCACATGGACGGCCGACGCATGGAGTGCGGCCGCGGCAAGGGCCTGGGCGGCTCCTCGCTGATCAACGGCATGTGCTACATCCGCGGCAACGCCCTGGACTACGACAACTGGGCCAAACGCGCCGGCCTGGAGGACTGGACCTACGCCGACTGCCTGCCCTACTTCCGCAAGGCCGAGACCCGCGACATCGGTCCCGACGACTACCACGGCGGCGACGGCCCGGTCAGCGTGACCACGCCGAAGGACGGCAACAACCCGCTGTATCATGCCTTCATCGAGGCGGGCCAGCAGGCCGGCTATCCGGCCACCGAGGACGTCAACGGCTATCAGCAGGAAGGCTTCGGCCCCATGGACCGCTTCGTCACGCCGAACGGGCGCCGCGCCTCCACCGCCCGGGGCTACCTCGATCTGGCCAAGCCGCGCCCCAACCTGACCATCGAGACCCGCGCCACCACCGACGTCATCACCTTCGACGGCAAGCGCGCCACCGGCGTGCGCTACGAGCGCGGCGGCCAGTCCCAGCAGGTCAAGGCGCGTCGCGAGGTGCTGCTGTGCGCCGGCGCCATCGCCTCGCCGCAGATCCTGCAGCGCTCCGGCATCGGCCCGCAGGACCTGCTCGATGAACTCGGCATCACCCCGGTGCAGGTCAACGAGAACGTCGGCCAGCACCTCCAGGACCACCTGGAGATGTACATCCAGTACGAGTGCAAGAAGCCAATTTCGCTGTATCCGGCGCTGAAGTGGTACAACCAGCCGAAGATCGGCGCCGAGTGGATGCTGTTCGGCACCGGCGTGGGCGCCAGCAACCAGTTCGAGGCCGCCGGCTTCATCCGCACCCGCGACGAGGAGGAATGGCCGAACCTGCAGTACCACTTCCTGCCGATCGCCATCAGCTACAACGGCAAGAGCGCGGTGCAGGCCCACGGCTTTCAGGCCCACGTCGGCTCCATGCGCTCGGAGAGCGAGGGCCGGGTGCGATTGACCTCTCTCGACCCCAAGGCCGCGCCCTCGATCCTGTTCAACTACATGTCCACCGAGAAGGACTGGCAGGAGTTCCGCGACGCCATCCGCCTGACCCGCGAGATCATCGAGCAGCCGGCCATGGACGAATACCGCGGCCGCGAGATCTCCCCGGGGCCGGACGTGCAGACCGATGCCGAACTCGATGCCTTCGTCCGCGAACACGCCGAGACCGCCTACCACCCCTGCGGCAGCTGCCGCATGGGCGACGGCGACGACGCGGTGGTCGACGGCGCCGGCCGGGTGCACGGCGTGGAGGCGCTGCGCGTGGTCGACGCCTCGCTGTTCCCGGTCATTCCCACCGGCAACCTCAACGCGCCGACGATCATGCTGGCCGAGAAGATGGCCGACAAGATCCGCGGCCGCGAGGCCCTGCCGAAGAGCGACGCGCCCTACTACGTGGCCAACGGCGCCCCCGCCCAGCAGGAGCCACAGCGCCGCACGGCCTGATCGCGCCACCGACAGCACCGAGACGCCCCGCCTTCGAGCGGGGCGTCTTGCATTGGCAATCACAAAGAATAGGGCAGGTCCGGTGCTGGCCATCCTTGGCCAGCCCGTTCGGCGACATGCTCCTCCCCCATGGCGAAGGAACGCCTCGTCGGCTTGCCTCCGTAGCCCTGGATCGAACGAGTACTGCGTTGGTCGATAGGGTATTGGCTGCGAGGCATCTGATGGGCTAGGCTGAATACATTCAAACAAGTGTTTAAATATCACGGAGCCGTCCACCATGCTGACCCTGATCCTGCTGCTGCTGGCCGTTGCCGGCCTGCTCATCGTGATGCGCCGGGAGGCCGGCGCCCTGCCCGCCCTCGGCGTCACCGGCCTGCTCGGCCTCGTCGGCCTGGCCACCGGCGCCACGGTGATCGGCGTGCTGCTGCTGGTCGCCACCGCGGCGATCGCCGCCTGCGGCCTGCCGGCGCTACGCCGCCGCTGGCTGACGCCGAAGCTGTTCGCCATGTTCAAGCGCGTCGCGCCGAAGGTCTCGGCCACCGAGCGCACCGCCCTGGAGGCCGGCAGCGTGGCCTGGGACGGCGAGCTGTTCACCGGCCGCCCCGACTGGCAGCGGCTGCTCGACTATCGCGACGACGGCCTGTCCGACTCGGAACGCGCCTTCCTCGATCACCAGTGCGGCGTGGCCGCCGGCATGTGCAACGACTGGGACATCGCCCGCGAGCGCGCCGACCTGCCCCAGGAGCTGTGGGACTACCTCAAGCGCGAGCGCTTCTTCGGCATGATCATCCCGCAGGAATACGGCGGCCTCGGCTTCTCCGCCAAGGCCCAGTCGATGGTGCTGCAGAAACTCTCGGTCAACGAGACGCTGATGGTCACCGTCGGCGTACCCAACTCCCTCGGCCCGGGCGAGCTGCTGCTCAAGTACGGCACCGAGGAGCAGAAGAATCACTACCTGCCGCGGCTGGCCGACGGTCGCGAGATCCCCTGCTTCGGCCTGACCGGCCCCCGCGCCGGCAGTGATGCCACCTCGCTGCCCGACGTCGGCACCGTGGTGCGCCGCGAGATCGACGGCGAGACGGTGCTGGGCCTGGAGCTGACCTTCGAGAAGCGCTGGATCACCCTGGCGCCGATCGCCAGCGTGGTCGGCCTGGCCTTCCGCCTGTTCGATCCCGACCACCTGCTCGGCGAGGAGGAAGACCGCGGCATCACCCTGGCGCTGGTGCCGCGCGATACCGAAGGCATGCAGATCGGCCGCCGCCACCATCCCATCGGCAGTCCCTTCCTCAACGGCCCGATCAAGGGCGAGAACGTCTTCGTGCCGCTGTCCACCATCATCGGCGGCGAGGCCATGATCGGCCAGGGCTGGCGCATGCTGGTCGAGTGCCTGTCGGTGGGCCGCTGCATCACCCTGCCCTCCGGCGCCACCGGCACCGCGCGCTACGCCCTGGGCTGGAGCGGCGGCTTCGCCCGCATCCGCCGCCAGTTCAACGTCCCGGTGGCCGAGATGGAGGGCGTCCAGGAGCCGCTGGCCCGCATGGCGGCGCTCGGCTACATCGCCCAGGCCGCGGTCTACCAGACCGCCAACACCATCGACCACGGCGAGAAGCCGGCGGTGCCCTCGGCGATCCTCAAGAGCCAGCTCACCGAGTTCCAGCGCGTGATCCTGGCCGACGCCATGGACATCCACGGCGGCAAGGCGGTGACCCTCGGGCCGCGCAACTACCTCGGCATCGGCTACAGCGCCAACCCGGTGGCGATCACCGTCGAGGGCGCCAACATCATGACCCGCAACCTGATGATCTTCGGCCAGGGGGCGATCCGCTGCCATCCCTACGTGCTGGAGGAACTGGCCGCCAAGGACGCCGACGACGTCAAGGCCTTCGATACGGCCTTCTTCGGCCATGCCGGCCTTATCCTCGGCAACGCCGCCCGCGCCCTGACCCAGGGCCTTGGCATCGGCCAGCCGGACTCGCCCTTCGACGACGTCGCCGCCCCCTACGCCAAGGAGATCGCACGGCTCTCCGCCGGCTTCTCGCTGACCGCCGATGCCGCCATGGCGAGCCTCGGCTCGAAGCTCAAGCAGCGCGAAATGCTCTCCGCGCGCCTCGGCGACGTGCTGTCCAACCTCTATCTGGCCAGCCTGATGCTCAAGCAGTGGCACGAGGGCGAGAAGGTCGAGCAGGAAGATGCCCTGCTCCACTACGCCGCCCGCTTCCTGCTGGGCCGCGCCGAGCAGGCCTTCGATGAGCTGTTCGACAACCTGCCGAACCGCGCCCTGGGCCGCATGCTGCGCATCGTGGTGATGCCCCGCGGCCGCCGCTGGGCGCGCCCGACCGACGACCTGACGCGCACCATCGCCCAGGCCGTGACCCGCGACAGCATCCTGCGCCAGCGCCTGCTGACCAACACCTGGGACGCCGACGACGGTCCCCAGGACAACCCGCTGGCCCGCTACAACGCCCTGCTGGCCACCCAGGAGCGCGCCGAGGCGCTGTATCGCACCGTCGGCAAGGCCCACGCCAAGGGCGAGATCCCGGCCGAGGCGCTGCATCCCGAGCAGCAGGTCGATGCCGCCCTCGCCGCCGGCCTGATCAGCGAGGACGATGCCACCTTCATGCGCCAGCGCGAGGCCGAGGTGCTGGACATGCTCACCGTCGACGACTTCGACTACGACGCCTTCGTCACCGACAAGAGCAAGGTGCTGCGCCACCATCCGGCCTGACGCCCTCTCGCTCGCCCACGACCACGCCCCGGCATCCGCCGGGGCGTCTTTTTTGATTCATCGCACTTTGCCTTGCCTGCCGGTTTCTGTGGGCATCGGGGCAGGTCACCGAGAGGGCGCTGTGAATACCTCCCTGTACGCTACCGATGCCATCCATGGCATCGGACCCTCTCTTTGACCTTCCCCTCGCGCCTGCCCATGGCCACCAACAACACGCGTCAGGAAGGAGTAAGCGGCCAGATGATCAGGATCAACGGGATCGCCACCGCCATCACGGCCAGCGACAGCGGCAGGCCCAGCCGCCAGTAGTCGCCGAAGCGATAGCCGCCGGGGCCCATCACCAGGGTGTTGGACTGATGCCCGATCGGCGTCAGGAAGGCGCAGGAGGCGCTGACCGCCACCGCCATCAGGAAGGGGTCCACCGAGGCCTCGAAGCCTTCGGCCAGGCTCGCCGCGATGGGCGCCATCAGCAGCGCCGCCGCGGCGTTGTTGATCACGTTGGAGAGCAGCAGGCCGAGCGCGAACAGCCCCGCCAGCGTCATCGCCACCGGCCAGTCGCCGCCCAGCGCCAGCAGCGTCTCGGCGATGAGCGCCGCCCCGCCGCTGGTCTCCAGCGCCTGGCCCACCGGGATCATCGCGCCGAGCAACACGATCACCGGCCCGTCGATGGCCTGATAGGCCTCGCGCAGGCTCAGCACACCGGCCAGCAGCGAGGCCAGGGCGGCGCCGCTCAGCGCCACCGCGGCGGGCAGCCAGTCGAACAGCATCGCCACGATCGCCGCGGCGAAGATCGCCACCGACAGCGCCAGCCGACGCGGCTGGCCCAGGGCCAGGTCGCGGCTGGCAAGAGGCAGGCAGCCCAGGGTCGTCAGGCTCTCGCCGATTTCCTCCTCGCCACCCTGCAGCAGCAGCACGTCGCCGGCGCGGAAGCGGATGTCCCGCAGCCGCTGCCTGAGCCGGCCGCCGTCACGGGCCACCGCCACCAGATGCAGGCCGAACTGGTTGAGCAGGCGCAGCTGGCCGACCGTGCGGCCCTGCATCAGCGAGTCGTTGCGTACCACCGCCTCCACCAGCTGCAGGCCCTCGGTGTCGGTCGTGGCCTTGTCATGCGTCTTGCTCTTGCCACCCTTTCCGTCCTCGCCGTTCCCTCCTTCCTCGCCTTCCCTGTCGGCTCGACCGCTCTCCTCGGCGTCTTCGGCCTCCCGCTCCGCTTCGGCGCCCACCGCCAGTCCGGCCTTGTCCTCGAGCAGCGCCATTTCCTCGGGGCCGGCCTCCACCAGCAGGATGTCATGTTCACGCAGCGCGCCGAGGAAGGTATGGCCGGGATGGCGCCGCTCGTCGCGCACCACCGCCAGCACCGGGATCGGCTCTTCGACGGCCTGGTGAAGGTCGCGCAGCGACCAGCCCACCGCCTTGCCGTCCTCCGGCACGCGCAGCTCGACCAGGTAGTGGGCGGTGTCGAACATCGCGTCCATCGACGCCTGGCCGGCCCGCTGGGGCACCAGGTAGCGGCCGGCCAGCACGATCACGACGAGACCCGCCAGCGCCACGCTGGCGCCGACGGGGAAGAAGTCGAACATGCCGAAGCCCTCGCCGGTCAGCGAGCGACGATAGGCGGAAATGATGATGTTGGGCGGCGTGCCGATCAGGGTGGTCAGCCCGCCGAGCAGCGAGCCGAAGGCCAGCGGCATCAGCAGCAGCGACGGCGGGGTATCGTGCTCTCGTGCCAGACGCAGCGCCACCGGCAGCATCAGCGCCAGGGCGCCGACGTTGTTCATGATGCCGGAGAGCACCAGCACGGTGCCGGACAGCACCAGGGTCTGCAGCATGATCCGGTCGCCGACGCGCAGCGCCTGCTCGGCGATCAGGTCGACCAGCCCCGAGCGTTCGAAGCCGCGGCTGAGTACCAGCACCGCGGCCACGGTGATCACCGCCGGATGGCCGAAGCCGGCGAAGGCGCCCTCGGCGGGCACCAGGCCCAGCCCCACCGCCGCCAGCAGCGCCGCCAGCGCCACCAGGTCGTAGCGGAAGCGGCCCCAGACGAAGGCCGCCAGGGTCGCGCCAAGCAGGAGAAAGACCTGGGTGCTGTCGGCCATGACGGCTCACCTCCCTGTGCTGGAACAGGCGCGTCGAGGCTCGCAACGCGCTGTCTTCAGCATCGTCGCTAACGCGTGCGGATACCAGCGAGCGGTGAGACGCCCGCCCCTTCAGCCCGGCGTCGGCGGCTCGGGAAACGGCAACGGCCCGTCGCCGCGTCGCACCTCGAAGACGTTGAGGGTCATGGCCACCAGGGCGTAGTAGCCGAACACGCCGACCAGTTCGACCACCGCCGGCTCGCCGAGGGCCTCCACCGCCTCGGCGTAGAGCGCCTCACTGACGCGCCGGGTGGTGTAGAGCGAGCGCCCCAGGCGCACCACCAGCGCCTCGTCGTCGCGCTCGCAGTCCGGTTCCTGATCCTCTGTCAGGCCTTCCCGCAGCGCCTCGATCAGCGAGGCGGAGACGCCGGCCTCCCGGGCGATCGGCTCGTGGATCTGCCACTCCGCCTGGGACTGCCACCAGGACGCGGTGAACAGGATCGCCAGTTCGGTGAGCCGCAGCTCGAGCCGCGTGCCGTAGCGACAGAAGGCGCCCAGGCGCTGGGCGTGGTCGGCCAGCGCCGGGCTGTGAATCCAGGCCAGGAAGGGGCCGTCGAGGTTGCCGCGCGGGCCGCCGAGAATGGCGTCCAGCACGCGGCGCTGCTCGGGCGAGGCGGTGGCGTCATCGAGCGCCGGCAGACGCGAAGTGATCGACATGTCGAGCTCCTGTTTCATGAGGTCCTGATCAAGAAGGCCCAAGGACGGACCGGAGGGTCGCGTCGAGCTTGTCGACGATCTCGTCGAGCTGGCCGTCCTCGAGGATGAAGGGCGGCGCCAGCAGGATATGGTCGCCCCGACGGCCGTCGAGAGTGCCACCCATCGGATAGCACATCAGGCCGTGATCCATGGCCGTGCGCTTGATGGCGGCGTGCAGCTGGCGCTCGGGATCGAACGGGGTCTTGTCGGCCCGATCGGAGACCAGCTCGAGCCCGCGGAACAGCCCCCGGCCACGAATGTCGCCGACGCGGGGATGGTCGCCGAAGCGGGCCTCGAGACGCCGCTGGAGACCGTCGCCCAATTGCCGCACGCGGGGCAGCAGGTCGCGGGACTCGATGGCGCGCTGCACGGCCAGGGCCGCGGCGCAGGCGGTGGCATGGCCGATATAGGTGTGGCCGTGCTGGAAGAAGCCCGAGCCCTCGGCGATGGCCGAACGGATGCGCTCGCTGACCAGGGTCGCGCCGATCGGCTGGTAGCCCGCGCCCAGCCCCTTGGCGATGGTCACCAGGTCCGGCGCCACGCCCTCCTGCTCGGCGGCGAACAGGCTGCCGGTACGGCCCATGCCGCACATCACCTCGTCGAGGATCAAGAGGATGCCGTGGCGATCACAGATCTCGCGCACGCGCCGGAAATAGCCCGGCACGGCGGGCACCGCGCCGAGCGTCGCGCCCACCACCGGCTCGGCGACGAAGGCCATCACCGTCTCCGGCCCCAGGCGCTGGATCTCGTCCTCCAGCTCCCGCGCCAGCCGCTCGCCGTAGGCCTCCGGCGTCTCGCCCTCGGCCTGGCCGCGGTAGGCATAGCAGGGGCTGACGTGACTGACTCCCACCAGCAGCGGCTCGAACTGCCGCCGCCGCCAGGCATTGCCGCCGGTGGCCAGCGCCCCGAGGGTGTTGCCGTGGTAGCTCTGGCGCCGCGCGATCAGGTGACGGCGCTCGGGCTCGCCGCGCTCGATGACGTACTGGCGGGCCAGCTTCAGTGCCGCCTCCACCGCCTCGGAGCCGCCCGAAACGAAATAGACCGAGGACAGCCCCTCCGGCGCGCGCTCGATCAGGAAGTCGGCCAGCGCCTCCATCGGCTCGGTGGTGAAGAAGGCGCTGTGGGCGTAGGCCAGCTGGCCCACCTGCTCGCGCACCGCCTCGATCACCTCGGCGTCACTGTGCCCCAGGCAGGAGACCGCGGCGCCGCCGCAGGCGTCCAGGTACCGCCGTCCCTCGGCGTCGATCAGATAGGCCCCGTCGCCGCCGACGGCAGTGGGATAGGCGTGGGAGAGGTGACGATGGAAGACGTGGCTCATGCGACCCTCCTCGGGCCATATCGCAAACACATTTGCCATTCTGTTTAATAGCAAAGATATTTGCAACAAGTGCCGTCACCGCCCTGACGTCAGGTGCCGCGGCCGCTACAATGCCCTGCCGTTCTTCCCCGCGACCGGAGCCCACGCCCTTCATGACCGCCACCTCACCTTCTCGACCGGACGCACGCCTCGCGACCCTCGACGACCTCGAGCGTCTGCTCGCCGACCTCGAGGCGGGAGACGCCCAGCTGCGCCTGGGCCGGCGCTCGCGGCAGGTGCTCTCGGCGCTGGTCGGCATGCCCCAGCAGGCCGCGATGTCGTCGATCAGCGATCTGGCGGAGCGCCTCGGCGTCAGCCCCTCGACGCTCTCGCGGCTGGCCCAGCGTCTCGGCTTCGACGGCTTCGCCGGCCTGCAGGCGGTGTTCCGCCGCCACGTCACCGAGGGCGCCCACTTCTACAGCGAGCAGGTCTCGCGGCTGCTGGAGGGCGAGCAGGACGACGACGCCCTCGGCCGGCTGACCCGGCTGGGCCGCCAGGAGAGCGCCAACCTCGGCGATCTGGTGGCGGGGATGGACGGCGAGGCCTTGACCCGTGCCGCACGACGGCTGGCGGATGCCCGACGGGTGAGAATCCATGGCCGCCGCCAGTTCGCCTCACTGGCCTCGTTCATGGCCTACGGGCTCGGCATGCTGCGACCCGATGCGGCCACGCTGGACGCCGCCGGCCACGGCATCGCGGACGCCCTGGCCCAACTCGACGACAACGACGTGCTGGTGGTGATGAGCGCCTTCCCCTACACGCCGAGCGTGCTGACCGCCGCCCAGGTGGCGGCCCGCCAGGGCGTACCGGTGATCGCGCTGACCGATGCCGCCAGCTCGCCGCTGGCTCGCGCCGCCGACGAGCGCTTCGCGGTGCCCAACCACAGCCTGTTCTTCAGCAACGCCATGTGCGCCTTCATGCTGCTGACCGAAGGGCTGCTGAGCGAGGCAGCAGGCCTGCTGGGCGAGGCCGGGCTGGCCTCGCTCGAGCGCCGCGAGCGGATGATCGACGAGCTCGGCGACGCGCTGTAGCGCCCCGGACGCTTTCCTCGCACGCTCTCCCCGCACGCTCTCCCCAGAACGACGACGGCCCCGCGTCCGGCAAGACGCGGGGCCGTCGTCAGAAGCGCAGACGCTACGGAATCAGCACGGTCGAGCCGGTGGTCTTGCGGCCTGCCAGCGCCTCCTGAGCCTGGGCGGCCTCGGCGAGCGGATAGCGTTGACCGATGTCGATCACGACCTCGCCGCTTTCGATCCGGGCGAACAGGTCGGCGGCCATCGCTTCCAGTCGCTCTCGGGTATCGGCATAGCCGTTGAGGCTCGGGCGGGTCACGAACAGCGAGCCCTTCTGGTTGAGAATGCCGATGTTGACGCCCTCCACCGGGCCCGAGGCATTGCCGAAGCTGACCATCAGGCCACGCTGCTTCAGGCAGTCCAGCGAGGTCTCCCAGGTGTCCTTGCCCACCGAGTCGTAGACCACGTCGCACATGGCGCCCCCGGTCAGCTCGCGAACCCGCTCCACCACGTCCTCGCGGGTGGTGTCGATGGTCGCCCAGGCGCCGTTCTTCTCGGCCAGCGCCGCCTTCTCCGGCGAGCTCACCGTACCGATCAGCTTCACGCCCAGCGCCTTCGCCCACTGGCAGGCGATGGAGCCGACGCCGCCGGCCGCGGCGTGGAAGAGAATCGTCTCGCCGCCCTGGAGCGGGTAGGTCTGACGCAGCAGGTACTGCACGGTCAGGCCCTTGAGCATGGCCGCCGCCGCGGTCTCGGCATCGATGCCGTCGGGCAGCGTCACCACCTTCTCCGCCGGCAGCACGTGGCTCTCGGCGTAGGCACCCAGCGGCCCCTGGGCATAGGCCACGCGATCGCCCACCGCCAGGTGCTCGACGCCTTCGCCCACCGCCTCGACGACGCCCGCGCCCTCGGTACCGAGCCCCGACGGCAACGCCGGCGCCGGATACAGCCCGGTGCGGAAATAGATGTCGATGAAGTTCAGGCCCACCGCCTGATGGCGGACCCGCACCTCCCCGTGCCCCGGCTCGACGGGAGGGACGTCGACGAGCTCGAGGACCTCGGGCCCGCCGGTGCGGGCGAACTGGATGCGCTTGGCCATGTTGGATACCCTTAAACCGCTAATGAAGGAACCGTCAGTCAAACGCTACCTTACCGTGCGGTCAAGCGTCCCCGCGACCGACAGGGCTTGACAGCCCTGGAAGGCTCGGCGAAGAATGCAAAGTGTATACAGAAACATCACCAAAGTGACGACAGGAAGGATGCCGCTATGAAAGCTACCAACGCTACCTGGTTGCTCGCCGCCACCGCCCTGGCCGCGACCCTGACCGCCGCCCCCGCCATGGCCCAGGACGGCGAACAGTGCCAGCTGACCATCGAGGGCAACGACCAGATGCAGTTCAACCAGGACGCCATGAGCGTGCCGGCCAGCTGCGACGAGGTCACCGTGACGCTGGAGCACACCGGCCAGATGCAGGCCAGCGTGATGGGCCACAACTGGGTGCTCAGCGAGACGTCCGACGTTCAGGGCGTGGCCCAGGCCGGCATGAGCACCGGCCTCGAGAGCGACTATCTGCCGGCGGACGACGACCGCGTGCTGGCCGCCACCGACGTCATCGGCGGCGGCGAGAGCACCAGCGTCACCTTCGACACCGAAGGCCTGGCCGGTCGCGACCTGACCTTCTTCTGCTCCTTCCCGGGCCACTCCAGCCTGATGAAGGGCACCTTCACCGTCGAAGGGTGATCCCAGTGCGCGCCGCCAAGGCGGCGCGCCTCCCGCCTCAGTGCCGCGCCGACAGGGTGGCGGGGAAGTTCTCCAGGCCGTTCACGAAGCGCTGCTTGTAGTCGTCGAACTGCGCCCGGTCGCGCTTGAACGACTGCACCACGCCCTGCTCGTCCACCGTCAGCGTGCGCGGAAGGTCATCGAGCCCGGTGGCCGGATGACGCTTCGACAGCCCGATGCGTACGCCCGCCTTGCCGCTGAACCAGCGCTCGATACCGGCCTCGCGGAAGCGGGCTTCCTGCGTCTCGTCGGTGGCGTCCACGCGCAGCGGCGCGCGCATCGCCAGCTCGCCCACCAGCCGCATCGACGGCGCCTTCACCGTCTCGGTGTCGAGATCCGCCAGCTGCATCACGGTCATGCCCTCACCGGATTCGTCCAGCGCCAGCAGCGCCAGTGCCAGCGGCTTCCCTTGATCGTCGGCCAGCGCCAGCAGACGTGCGGCCTCCTGCGGAAACAGCACGCCCGTCACCCCGGCGAAGGTCACCAGCGGGGCGATGCCGGCGTCCTGGCCATAGGCCTCGGCGCACAGCCGCGCCAGACAGGCCTCACGCTGGGCCGCGTTCTTGATATGCACCACTTTCATCGCTTCCGGCTCTCCTTCATGACTGCCTTCGATGCCCGGCGCAGCCGAGCCTGAAAGCGCGCAGCCTAGCATAGACGCGCCCTTCGCTCTCGCCCCGCTCGGCACCGGGCAGCCAAACGGTCACGAGGCTGTCATCGAGTTTTCCTAATGTATTTGTCGCTCGCCGGCCGTCGGCACATGCACGGCCCGGGCCTTCTCTCAGCCAAGACTCGATGGACAAGGAGATTCCGATGCCACGCCTGTACGCTGGAGCACTGACCCTGGGAATGGCCGCCGCCGGCCTGTCGCTGTCCGCCCACGGGGCCACCGAGATCGCCTGGTGGCACGCCATGGGCGGCGAACTGGGCAACAAGGTCGACGAGATCGCCGCCGACTTCAACGCCTCCCAGGACGACTATGTCGTCGAGCCGTCCTTCCGTGGCAACTACTCGGAAACCATGACCGGCGCCATCGCCGCCTTCCGTGCCGGCGAGGCCCCGGCCATCGTGCAGATCTACGAGGTCGGCACCGCCACCATGATGAACGCCGAGGGCGCCATCGTGCCGGTCCACGAGCTGATGAGCGAGTCGGGCCAGGACGTCGATCCCGGCGCCTTCCTGCCCGCCGTGACCGGCTACTACACCGACGCCGACGGCCGCATGCTGTCCATGCCCTTCAATTCCTCGACACCGGTGGTCTACGTCAACCGCGACATCCTCGACCAGGCCGGCGTGGACGAGGTGCCGACCACCTGGCAGGGGCTCGGCGAGACCCTGGGCCGGATCGTCGATTCAGGCGCCGCCGAGTGCGGCATGACCACCACCTGGCCGTCCTGGATCCAGCTCGAGAACTTCTCGGCGCGCAACGACCTGCCCTTCGCCACCGAGCAGAACGGCTTCGGCGGGCTCGAGGCCCGCCTGAGCATCGCCGACACCGCCGCCGTCGATCACATCCAGCGCCTGGCCGACTGGCAGCAGGACGGCCGTTTCGACTACGGCGGCCGCTTCGACGATGCCGCCCCGGCCTTCTACACCGGCCGCTGCGCCATGCTGATGGCGTCCTCCGCCTCGCTGGCGGGCGTGCGCGCCAACGCCGAGGACTTCGACTTCTCCGTCGCCCCGCTGCCCTACGACAGCGACCTGGTCGACACGCCGCAGAACAGCATCATCGGCGGCGCCTCGCTGTGGGTGCTGGCCGGCAAGAGCGACGAGGTCTATCAGGGCGTGGCGCGCTTCTTCGACTATCTCTCTTCCGCCGAGGTCCAGGCCGACTGGCACCAGTTCTCCGGCTATCTGCCGATCACCCAGGCGGCCTACGAACTCGGCCAGCAGCAAGGCTTCTACGAGCAGAACCCGGGCAGCGCCGTGGCCATCGAGCAGATGACCGGCGTCACGCCCACGGCCAATTCCAAGGGGCTTCGCCTGGGCAACATGCCGCAGATCCGCGACGTCATCGAGGAGCAGCTGGAGCGCATCTTCAACGGCGACGCGAGCGCCGAGGAAGGCCTGAGCGAGGCCGTGCGCCGCGGCAACGAGCTGCTGGAACGCTTCCAGCAGGCCAACGGCTGACCCGCCTGGCCGGCGGCCCTGAGGCCCTGGCCGTTGTCCCATTGCCGGCGCGCCGTCCGGGCGCGCCGGCTTCCTTTCCTCTCCAGCGATAGACGACCATGGCGACCTTCCGGCATCACCGCGTCACGCCCTGGCTGCTGCTCGCCCCGCAGCTGGCCGTCGTGGCGATCTTCTTCTTCTGGCCCGCCGCCCAGGCCATGTTCCAGGCCTTCTACGTCGAGGACCCCTTCGGCCTCGGCCGTACCTTCGTCGCCTTCGAGAACTTCGCCCGGGTGCTGGCCTCGGCCGAGTACTACCGCGCGCTGGGCATCACCGTGACCTTCAGCGTCGCCGTGGCGCTGGGCGCCATGGCCCTGGCGCTGCTGTTGGCGGTGCTCGCCGATCGGGTGATCAAGGGCGCCGGCGCCTACAAGACCCTGCTGGTCTGGCCCTATGCGGTGGCGCCCGCGGTGGCGGGCGTGCTGTGGGGCTTCATGCTCGACCCCGAACTCGGCCTGGTCAGCGCCGGCCTGGGCGCGCTCGGCATCGACTGGAACCACCAGCTCAACGGCGGCCAGGCCATGGCACTGGTGGTGATGGCCTCGATCTGGAAACAGATGAGCTACAACTTCGTGTTCTTCCTCGCCGGCCTGCAGGCGATCCCGAAGAGCCTGCTGGAGGCCGCCGCCATCGACGGCGCCGGCCCCTGGCGGCGCTTCTGGACCGTCACCTTCCCGCTGCTGTCGCCGACCGCATTCTTCCTGCTGGTGATGAACAGCGTCTACGCCTTCTTCGAGACCTTCGGCACCATCGACGCCACCACCGCCGGCGGCCCCGGCGGTGCTACGCGCACCCTGGTCTACAAGGTCTTCGAGGACGGCTTCATCGGCTACGACCTGGGCGCCAGCGCCGCCCAGTCGGTGCTGCTGATGGGACTGGTGGGCCTGCTCACCCTGCTGCAGTTCCGCTACCTCGAGCGCAAGGTCCAGTACTGACACCGGAGAGACGCCCATGCGCTACCGCCGCCCCGGCCTGGACATCGCCAGCCATGCGCTGCTGATCCTGGCCCTGATCGCCTTCTGCCTGCCGGTGTGGCTGGCCATCACCGCCGCCACCCACGACCAGGCCTCGCTGTACACCGGCACCGCGCCGCTGTGGTTCGGCTCGGAAGGGCTCGACAACTTCCGCGCCGTGCTCACCGAACCGGTCGGCCGGCTGGGCACCGACGTCACCCGGCTGCTGCTCAATTCCACGGTCATGGCACTGGGCATCGCCGTCGGCAAGATCGCCATCGCCATCCTGGCCGCCTACGCCATCGTGTTCTTCCGCTTTCCGCTGCGTCGGCTGTGTTTCTGGCTGATCTTCATCACCCTGATGCTGCCGGTGGAAGTGCGCATCATGCCCACCTACAAGGTGGCGGCCGATCTGGGACTGCTGAACTCCTACGTGGGGCTGATCCTGCCGCTGATCGCCAGCGCCACGGCGACCTTCCTGTTCCGGCAGTTCTACCTCACCGTGCCGCCGGAGCTGCTGGAGGCCGCCCGGGTCGACGGCGCCGGCCCCTGGCGCTTCCTCAAGGACATCCTGCTGCCGCTGTCGACGACCAACATCGCCGCCCTGTTCGTGATCATGTTCCTCTATGGCTGGAACCAGTATCTCTGGCCGCTGCTGATCACCACCGAATCCGATCACATGACCATCGTGGTCAGCCTCAAGCGCCTGCTCTCCTCGGCCGACAACCTGGTCCCCTGGCAGACGGTCATGGCCACCGCCCTGCTGGCCATGCTGCCGCCGGTGGCGGTGATCGTGCTGATGCAGCGCTACTTCGTGAAGGGCCTGGTCGACGCCGAGAAATGACGCTTTCCAACGGACACGAGAGACGCCTATGGCCACGCTTCGCCTGAGCGCCCTGCGCAAGACCTATCCCAACGGTTTCACGGGCCTGCACGGCGCCGACCTCGAGATCGCCGACGGCGAGCTGATCGTGGTGGTCGGCCCCTCGGGCTGCGGCAAGTCCACCCTGCTGCGGATGCTCGCCGGGCTGGAATCGATCAGCGACGGCGAGCTCGTCATCGACGACCGCCGGGTGAACGACCTGGAGCCCGCCCAGCGCGACATCGCCATGGTGTTCCAGAACTACGCCCTCTACCCGCACATGAGCGTGGCCGACAACATGGCCTACGCGCTGAAGAACCGCGGCATACCGAAGGCCGAGCGCCGCCGCAAGGTGGAGGAAACGGCGCGCCTGATCGGCCTCGAGGACCTGCTCGACCGGCGCCCGAAACAGCTTTCCGGCGGCCAGCGCCAGCGGGTGGCCATGGGCCGCGCCATCGTCCGCGAGCCCCGGGTGTTCCTGTTCGACGAGCCGCTGTCGAACCTCGACGCCAAGCTGCGCGTGCAAATGCGCCTCGAGATCCGCCGCCTGCAGAAGCGCCTCGGCGTCACCGCGGTCTACGTCACCCACGATCAGGTCGAGGCCATGACCCTGGCCGACCGGCTGGTGGTGATGAACGGCGGGCGCATCGAGCAGGTCGGCACCCCGATGCATCTCTACGAGCGCCCCGCCAGCCGCTTCGTGGCCGGCTTCATCGGCTCGCCGGCGATGAACTTTCTCGGCGCCCGTCTCGATGCCCGCCGCGCGGGCGACACCTTGACGCTGCCCTGCGGTACCCGGCTGGCCGCCCCCTTGCCCGCATCGGCAACCGCCGGCGAAGCTCCGGTCTGCCTGGGCATCCGCCCGGAACATCTGACCGTGGTGCCCGAAGTCGACGTCATCGACGGCGACCTGTCCGTCCGGGTCGAGCTGGTCGAGCCGCTGGGCGCCGACACCCTCGTCCATGCCCGGCTCGAAGGCCAGGACGATCTGGTGGTGGCGCGCGTCGACGGTATCCGCGCGGTGGCCGAAGGCGATAGGCTGGCCCTGCGGCCGGATGCCGGCCGCCTGCATCTCTTCGCCCCCGACACAGGGCGGCGCCTGGACCCCCTGGAGCCCGAATGCCAGCACTCGACCTTCCCCGCCTGATCGCCCATCGCGGCCTCTCCGCCCGCGCCCCCGAGAACACCCTGGCGGCGGTGCGCGCGGCCCATGCGGCCGGCATCATCTGGGTCGAGCTCGACGTGCAGCTGCTCGGCGACGGCACGCCGGTGATCTGGCACGACCGCGACGTGTCGCGCTGCTCGGACGGCCGCGGCCGGCTGGCGGCCATGGACCTGGCCGCGGCCCGACGGCTGGACACGGGCGCCTGGTTCGCCCCCGCCTTTGCCGGCGAGAGAATGGCCACCCTCGACGCGATGCTCGTGCTGATCGCCGAACTCGGCATGGGCGTGAATCTGGAGCTCAAGGTCAACCGCGGCCACGACCCGGTGGCGCTGGCCGAAGCCGCCGTGCCCACGCTGATGGAGGCACTGCCCTACGAGCGTCGGCTGGTGTCGTCCTTCGACGAGCGGGCGCTGAGGGTCAGTCGCGCGCTGGCCGGCCCCGAACGGTTGGCCCTGGGGGCGCTGTTCGACCGCGTGCCCCGGGACTGGCAGTCCCGCACCGAGGCGCTGCAGGCCGTCAGCGTGCACGCCAACTGGAAACCGTTGAAGGCGGAGCGGGCCCGGGCCATCAAGGCCGCCGGCCACGCGCTGGTCTGCTACACCGCCAACGACCCGGCCGCCTTCGCCCCACGCTGGGACTGGGGCGTCAATACGGTGATCAGCGACGACCCCACGCGTTTTCGCTGAGCCTCGCACGGCGGTCGGTCTGCGCGTCGATAGTCTCGAACCCGGCGGGCCCTCTCACCGGCGCCATCACCTTTCTGTCATGTCTCGCTGATACAACGGCAACTCGATGACAAGCACCGTGACTCTGGAGATATGTGATGCGACGTTCTTTCCTGCTGGCCGGCATGGCCTGCCTGCCCTTCTTATCGGTCACTGCGCAGGCCGATTCGCTCGGCAACCTTGCCTTTTCGGATACGACGCCTGTCACCGCCGGCATGACGCAGCAGGATGCCTACACCATCGTGGGCGATCGCGACCTGATGGCCATGGAGGCCATCAGCGCCAACGGGCATGCCAATGCCATCATCGAAATTCCGGCGGGAACGTCCGCCAAGTGGGAAGTGAGCAAGGACGATCCGCATGCCGTTTACTGGGAATATGAAGACGGTGCTCCGCGCGTCGTCGACTACCTGGGCTATCCCGGCAATTACGGCGCCATTCCCGGCACGGCCCTGCCGAAAGAGCTGGGCGGTGATGGGGATCCTCTGGATGTCATCGTCCTCGGCCAGGCCATCCCGCGCGGTGAGGTGGCCGAGGTAAGCGTCATCGGTGTGCTCAAGATGCTGGACGACGGCGAACAGGACGACAAGCTCATTGCGGTACTGGCGCACGACTCGCCGTTTTCCCACGTCGAGACGATCGAACAGCTGGACCGCGAATTCCCCGGCGTGAGTCGGATCATCGACCTGTGGTTCGCCAATTACAAAGGGCCGGACGGTGGCATGGAAGGCCTCGGCTACGAGGACGCCGACGTCGCCCTGAACGTGTTGGAAACGGCAGCGGAGAACTTCCAGCAGCAGCCGTGACCCCAGCTCGGCGCCTCGAACGACGGCCCATGGATCGACCATGCCGGATCGGGTGGCCGGGCGCCGCCCATCCGGCATGGCTATCCGGCTCCCGAGCCCCCGGGGCCGGATCCCCGAACCTTCCTTACCACCCGGCGCCCGAGCCAAGACTCGAAGCGCTGAACGGATAAGACCTCGGTCCATCGCCACAGGCGTGCGTGCCATCAACGTGCGCCGAACCGCGGCGAATGCGCCACGGTATATTCATTCCCCCCTCATCACGGACCCGATCAGCGCCTCGATGGCGGCCGGGTCGAGATGTTCCTCCAGGGTATCGGCCAGCCGGTCGAGCTGACGCTCGCGGTGGGCGGCCAGATCCACGGCCGCGCCCTCGCCGGCAAGTCCCAGCATGGCCAGCAGTGCGGCCGCCGCCGGCGCCTCGTCGAACAGGCCGTGCAGGTAGGTGCCCATCACCTGGCCGTCCTCGCTCACCGCGCCGTCCGGGCGGCCGTTCAGGTCGAGCAGCGGCCGCGCCAGCGCCGGGCCCTCGCTGACGCCGTTGTGAATCTCGTAGCCACTCACCGCCACGCCTTCGCCGGCCGGGGTGCCCGCATGAAGGGCCGTGAGCGTGCCGCGCACGTTGCGCAGCTGCTTGCCGGCCACCATGCGGGTGCGCATCGCCAGCAGCCCCAACCCCGGCACGCTGCCGGCCTCGCCCTCCAGGCCGTCCGGGTCGTCGATGGCCTCGCCGAGCATCTGGAAGCCGCCGCAGATGCCGAGCACCCGCCCGCCGTAGCGCAGGTGGCGGCGGATCGCCGGTTCCCAGCCCTCGCGGCGCAGCCAGGCCAGGTCGCTGGCGGTGCTCTTGCTGCCGGGCAGCAGGATGACGTCGGCGGGCGGCATGGCCTGGCCCGGCCCGACCAGCGTCAGCTCGACCCGCGGATGCAGGCGCAGCGCGTCGAGATCGGTGTGGTTGCTGATCCGCGGCAGCGCCGGCACCACCACGCGCAGCCCCGGCGCCTCGGCGGCGCTCTCGGTCAGCCCCAGTCCGTCCTCGGCGTCCAGCAGCAGGCCGTTCAGGTGCGGCAGCACGCCGGTCACCGGCTTGCCGGTGCGCTCGGTGAGCCAGTCCAGTCCCGGCTCGAGCAGCGCGATGTCGCCGCGGAAGCGATTGATCACGAGCCCGGTGGTACGCGCGCGCTCGGATGCGCTCAGCAGCTCCAGGGTGCCCACCAGCTGGGCGAAGACGCCGCCGCGGTCGATGTCGGCCACCAGCCATACCGGGCAGTCCACCGACTCGGCGAAGCCCATATTGGCGATATCATTGGCACGAAGATTGATTTCAGCAGGACTCCCCGCCCCCTCCGCAATGACGAGATCATGGCGTGAAGTCAGCCTCTCCCAGGCCGCCAGCACGGTCTCCCGGGCCTGGCGCTTGAAGGCGTGGTAATCCAGCGCGTCCATGTGGCCGTGGACCCGACCGTCGAGGATCACCTGGGCGCCGCGGTCGGTCTCGGGCTTGAGCAGCACCGGATTCATGTCGGCGTGGGGCGCGAGGCCACAGGCCGCCGCCTGCAGCGCCGTGGAGCGGCCGATCTCGCCGCCCTCCGGCGTCACCGCGCTGTTCAGCGCCATGTTCTGGGGCTTGAAGGGCGCCACCGACACGCCGCGCCGCGCCAGCAGACGGCACAGCCCCGCCACCACCGTGCTCTTGCCGGCGTCCGAGGTGGTGCCCTGGATCATCAGCGCCTTCATCGCTCGCCCTCCCGCGCCGAGAGTGCCTCGAACAGCGCCGGCGCATCGGCCGCTTCTCCCCAGCCGTTGCCGTGCACTCGCTCGGCCAGCGGCAGGCGCTGGCGCCAGCCGGCGCGGGCCAGTTCGGGGCGGTCGAGGAACTCGTCGACGTAGCCCAGGCACAGGTAGGCGAGCGGATAGACACTCTCCGGCAGGCCCAGCACTTCGGCCAGCTCGTCCTGATCGAGGATGCTGACCCAGCCCACACCGATGCCCTCGGCCCGGGCCGCCAGCCACAGGTTCTGGACCGCCAGGCAGGTGCTGAACAGGTCCATCTCGACGATGCTCTGGCGGCCCAGCACGTGCTCGCCGCCGCGGCTGCGGTCGCAGGTGATGCACAGGTTGAGCGGGCTCTCGAGGATGCCCTCCAGCTTGAGGCGGCGATACAGCGCGCCGCGCTCGCCGCTGTGGGCCTCGGCCGCCCTGGCGTTCTCGCGCTCGAAGATGGCGTGCACGCGTTCGCGCACCGCGCGGTCGTCGATCAGCAGGAAGTCCCAGGGCTGCATGAAGCCCACCGAGGGCGCGTGGTGGGCGGCCTCGAGCAGCCGCGCCAGCACCTCGGAGGGGATTGGATCCGGGCGGAACTGGGCGCGCACGTCGCGACGCTCGAAGATGGCCCGGTAGAGGCCCTCGCGCTGCGCCTCGGGGAAGGCGTGATCGGGTCGCCCGGTCGGGTCTGCCATGCGGCGGTCTCCTGGAAAGGTCGATAGTGAGGTGGCTGGCGTGGCAGCGGGACGAAAGCAAGGCTAAAGCGAGCCTGAAAGTCGGCGAGCGAAGGCTAGACAAGGCAAAAATCAGCGAAAAGCCGGAGTTTAGGGGCCCTAAATGAGGACTTTGAGCTGATTTTTAACGCCGTATTGCCGAGCGCAGCCACTTATCAGGCCGGCCTAGAGTTCGACGCCTTTCTGAGCCTTGACCCCCTGATCCTTGAAGGCATGCTTGACCACCTTCATCTCGGTCACGGTGTCGGCCAGCTCGATCAGCGCCTCGGGGGCGTGACGGCCGGTGACCACGGCGTGCTGCATGGCCGGGCGCCCCTGGAGGTCGTCGAGCACCCGGTCGAGCTCCAGATAGCCGTGGCGCAGGGCGATATTGAGCTCGTCGAACAGCACCAGGGCATAGTCCGGGTCGGCCAGCATGCGGCTGGCCTCGGCCCAGGCCGCCTCGGCGGCGCGCACGTCGCGCTCGCGATCCTGGGTGTCCCAGGTGTAGCCCTCGCCCATGACGTGGTAGTCCACGCCCGGCAGCGAGCGATAGAAGGCCTCCTCGCCGGTCTGGAACTTGCCCTTGATGAACTGCACCACGCCGACCTTCATGCCGTGGCCCAGGGCGCGTGCGACCATGCCGAAGCCGGAGCTGCTCTTGCCCTTGCCGGGGCCGGTGAGCACCAGCAGCACGCCCTGCTCCTTGTCGGCGGCTTTGATCCGCTCGTTCATGATCTTCTGCTTGTGGGCCATGCGCACCGCATGGCGCTCGGGGTCGACGTGCTTCATCGAGTTCTCCAGCGATCGAGGGAATAGCGTGATGGTTCTGGGAGAATGCCGGGAACAAGCCTACGCGGAGACGCGATGAATACATCCTTGTAGCTCCCGACGCCATCCCTGGCGCAGGAGCTCCGCTGCGGCTTGTCCCCTATATCAATCATTCGATAGGCCCTGGCAGCAGCGGCGTACGCGCCAGCAGATAGACGTCCATGATCCAGCCATGGCGCTCGCGCAGCGCGGCACGGCGCTCGACGATGGCGGGGCCGACCTCGGCCAGCGGGCCGTCGATCAGGCACTGCTTGTCCATGCCGAGATAGGCGCCCCACCAGATATGCAGGCCCTCCGGGGCCAGCGTCTGGAAGGCGCCGCCGGCATCCAGCATCACCGCCACGCTGGCGGCGTCACCCGGCCAGCCGCGCTCGCGCAGGCGCCGCCCGGTGGTGATCTGCACCGGCTCGGCCAGGGCATTCAAGGGGATGCGATGCTCGGCGGTCAGCACCTGCAGGCTGGTGATGCCCGGCACCACCTCCACCTCGAGCGCCATGCCACTATCTTGCTCTGGCCCTTTCAGGCGCGCGGCGATGCGCAGGCTGCTGTCGTAGAGCGAGGGATCGCCCCAGATCAGCATCGCGACCCGCCCGCCCTCGGGCAGGCGCTGCGTCATCTGCCCATGCCAGGTCTCGGCGATCGCCGCATGCCAGTCGTCCACCGCGCCCAGGTAGTCGTCGCGGCCGTCGCGACGGGGCAGGTCGAACTCCACCACCCGGGTGAGCGCAGTCTCGTCGAGCAGTTGGCGGCACAGCAGGCGACGCAGGTCGACCAGGTCCGAGCGGGCCTCGCCCTTGCGCGGCAGCAGGATCAGCTCGGCCTCGCGCAGCACGCGCACCCCGGCCAGGGTGATGTGATCGGGGTTGCCGGTGCCGATGCCGATCAGCGACAGATGAATCATGCGCCGCCCTCTCGTGCCGCGCGCTCTTCCTCAAAGGCGCCGCCTTCGGCGAAGGGCGAGTCCGCCGACTGGGGCCGGAAGCGGCGGTCGTAGCCGATGGCGTAGAGGCAGCTGTCGTCGAAGTCGTCACTGGCCAGCGCCGGACCGACCAGGATCAGGGCGGTGCGGTTCATGGCCGGATCGAGGCGCGCGGCGATGGTGTCGAGCCGCCCGCGGATCACCTTCTGGTCGGGCCAGCTGGCGCGCCAGACGATGGCCACCGGGCAGTCATCGCCGTAGCGGGGCGCGAGCTCCGCCACCACCTGCTGCAGATTGTGAATCGACAGATGGATCGCCAGCGTCGCCCCGGTGCGCGCGAAGTTGGCCAGGGTCTCGCCATCCGGCATGGCGCTGGCGCGGCCCGGCGTGCGGGTCAGTACCACCGACTGCGCCACGCCCGGCAGCGTCAGCTCCTGGCCGAGGGTGGCGGCGGCCGCGGCGAAGGCCGGCACCCCGGGCGTGATGGCATAGGGAATACCCAGCGCGCGCAGCCGGCGCAGCTGCTCGCCCATGGCCGACCACACCGACAGGTCGCCGGAATGCAGCCGGGCCACGTCCTGGCCCGCCGCGTGGGCCGCGGCAATCTCGTCGACGATCTCGTCGAGGGACAGCGGCGCGGTATTGATGATCCGGGCGTCCGCCGGGCAGTGGTCGAGGATCGCCTCGGGCACCAGCGAACCGGCGTAGAGGCACACCGGACTGGCGGCGATCAGGTCGCGCCCGCGCAGGGTCAAGAGATCCGGCGCGCCGGGGCCGGCACCGATGAAATGAACGGTCATGTCGTGTCTCCTGCCGGGGTGTCGCTTGTCTTGATGTCTCTTGCCGGCGCGTCTTGTGTAAGCGCTGCGCTGGCCATCGCGGCGGTGGCGCATCGATCCCGGGAAACCCTCCGCGGGCCGAGCAGCTCGCCGCTCGGGCCCGCCGCCAGTACCGCCACGGCCTCGGCGACGCTGCCGGTGCCGCGGGCCCGCCGGCTGTGCGGGGAGCGGGTCAGCGTCTCGGCCGAGGCCAGCGCCGCGTCGGGCACGGCGAGGGTCTCGAGGCCCCGCGCCTCGCCAAGGGCCTGAACAGCTGGCCGCATGCTGTCGGCCGCCGCCAGCCGGTCGGCCGGGCCGTGGCGAGCCTCGAGCCGCTCCAGCGCCTCGGCCAGCGAGGCGAGCGTGGCCGAGCGGCGCATGCCGAAGCCCGCGATTCTCATCCCGCCGTTCATTTCGCCATTCATTTCGCTATTCATTTCACGACCCGCCACTGCACGATGGGATAGGCGGCCTTCCAGCCGCGGCGGCTGCCGAGGGCGGTCGCCGCCGACAGCTCCAGGCGCACCAGCTCGCCGCCGAGTTCGCGCTGCCGCTGGGCCAGCAGCGCCTCGGATTCGAGCGTCACCGCGTTGGCCACCAGCCGCGTGCCCGCCGGCAGGCGCAGCCACAGCGCGTCGAGCAGCGCCTCGGAAAGCCCGCCGCCGATGAAGACCGCATCCGGCGACGGCGCATCCGCAAGCTCATCCGCCAGCAGCGCCGCGGCGTCGCCCTCGACCACCTCGAGCCAGTCGACGCCGAGTTCCCGGGCGTTGTGGCGGGCGCGCTCGGCCCGCTCGGCATCGCGCTCGAGGCCCAGGGCGCGGTTGTCCGGGTGGGCCAGCAGCCACTCGATGGCCACCGAGCCGGAGCCGGTACCGATGTCCCACAGACGCTCGCCCGGCATCGGGGCCAGGGCGGCCAGCGTGGCGGCGCGCACCGCCTGCTTGGTGATCTGGCCGTCGTGAGAAAACCATCCATCCGGCCGCCCGGGCGTCAGCGGCAGCGCCGGCCCGTCGCCGGCAACCTCGAGCCCCACCGCCACCGGATGGGCGATGTCGTCCGGCAGCTCGGCGTCGGCACGCAGGCAGCGCACGCGTTCTTCATCGCCGCCCAGGGCCTCCAACACATGAAGTTGGCTAGCGCCGAAGCCCACGCGCCCGAGCCAGTCGGCCAGCGCGGCCACCGCCGGGCCGTCGCGCAGCAGCACCAGCAGCCGGCGACCGCGATGCAGGTGCGGGCGCAGGCGCGTCAGCGGCCGGGCATGCAGGCCGAGGCAGGTCACGCCCTCCAGCGACCAGCCGAGCCTCGATGCCGCCAGGCTGAAGGTCGAGGGCGTCGGCAGCGAGCGCCATTCGCCCGGCGCGAGATGCCGCGCCAGGGTAGTGCCGGCGCCGAACCAGAAAGGGTCGCCGGAGGCCAGCATCACCGTGCGCCGGCCGCGCTCGGCCAGCAGTTCGGGAATGCCGTCGGCGAAGGGTACCGGCCACTCGCGCACCTCGGCGGCGAGCGGCGGCAGCAAGCGCAGATGGCGCCGGGCGCCGAACACCACCTCGGCGGCCTGAAGCGCCTCGCGGCTTGCCGGCGTGAGCCCGGCCGTGCCACTCTCGCCCCAGCCCACCACCGTCAGCCAGGGAGCGTCGTCCGCGTCAGTCATCATGAAGGTCCTGATCCTGGGAGGTACCACCGAGGCCAGCGCCCTGGCCCGCGCGCTCGCCGAGCGCGAGATCCCCGCGCTGTTCAGCTACGCCGGCCGCGTCGCCGCGCCGAAACCCCAGCCGCTGCCGACCCGAATCGGCGGTTTCGGCGGCGCGGACGGGCTGGCCGCCTTTCTCGCGGCGCAGCGCATCACCCATCTGGTCGATGCCACCCATCCCTTCGCCGAACAGATGAGCCACCATGCCGTCGCCGCGGCCGAGCAGACGGGCACCGCGCTGATCGCCCTGACCCGGCCGCCGTGGGCGCCGCAGGAAAGTGACCGCTGGCAGCGCGTCCCGAGCATCGAGGCGGCGGTGGCGGCGCTCGCCGGCCCGCCCGAACGGGTGCTGCTGGCGATCGGCCGCATGCATCTGGCGGCCTTCGCCGCCCGGCCCGAGCACCACTACGTGCTGCGGCTGGTCGACCTGCCCGAGGAGGCGCCGCCGCTGCCGCGCCATACCCTGACCGTCGATCGCGGCCCCTTCACCCGGGAGGGCGACCTGGCCCTGATGCGCGAGCACGGCGTCGAGCGCCTGGTGTGCAAGAACGCCGGCGGCGCAGGGGCCGCGGCCAAGCTCGAGGCCGCCCGCGCGCTGGGGATTCCGGTGCTGATGATCGACCGCCCGGCGCTGCCGCCCCGCCGCGAGGCCCATAGCCCCGATGCGGTGCTGGACTGGCTGGGTCATCGATCCACCACGGATGACGGCACCGACCGCGGCGTATAGACCCACTCGCCCGCCTCGTCGCTGGCGGCCGGCATGCGCCGCGTCAGGCTCGAGCCCACCATCACCAGGGTGCGCATGTCGGCCATCTCGGGGGCCGCCTCGCCGAGGGTGACGACCCGCAGGCGCTCCTCGGGCGTGGAGACCGCGCGGGCAAACATGATCGGACGCGCGTCGCCGCAGGCCTCGCGCAGCACCTCCAGGGCGCGGGCGAAGCCCTCCGGCCGCGAGCGGGAGCGGGGGTTGTAGAAGGCCATGGCGAAGTCCGCCTCGGCGGCCAGCCGCAGGCGCTTCTCGATCAGCGCCCAGGGTTTGAGGTTGTCGGAGAGGTTGATGCAGCAGAAGTCGTGGCCCAGCGGCGCGCCGAGGCGCGCGCTGGCGGCGAGCATCGCCGAGACCCCCGGCAGCACCTGGATGTCCAGCGCCCGCCAGGCCGGCTCGCCCGCCTCCAGCGCCTCGAACACCGCCGCGCCCATGGCGAACACGCCGGGGTCGCCCGAGGACACGACCGCCACCCGGCGGCCGGCGGCGGCCATCTCGAGGGCCTGCTCGGCGCGGCGGATCTCCTCGCGGTTGTCAGAGCCGTGGCGGGTCAGCCCCGGGCGCGGCGCGACCCGCTCGACGTAGGGCACGTAGCCCACCACGTCGGTGGCATCCATCAGTACGCTCGACGCTTCCGGGGTGATCAGCGCCTCACTCCCGGGACCCAGGCCAATGATCTTCAGCCATCCCTGATCGCTCATGGCCGCCTCCCGTTGCCGTGGATCACCAGGATCGAGAAATAGGGCACCTGCTCGCCGACCTCGGCCAGCGGCACCACCCGCTGCCGGCCCATGGAGGCGTACTCGATCAGCCAGGCGTCGTCTTCACGGCCGGCGCTTGTCAGCGCACGGCGCAGCTTGTCGAGGTGGCGGCCGATCTTCATCACCACCAGGGCGTCGGTGCGCGCGATGCGCTCGGCCAGCCGCTCCTCGGGCTGGGTCGCGGTCAGCACGGTCAGCACGTCGTCGCCCCAGGTGATGGGCCGGCCCGTGGCCGTCCAGGCGGCAGACATGCCGGTGATGCCGGGCACCACTTCCACGGCCACCCTGCCCTGCAAGCGGGTATAGAGGTGCATAAAGGAGCCGTAGAAGAAGGGGTCGCCCTCGCACAGCACCGCCACGTCGTGGCCCGCCCCGGCGATCTCGGCGAGCTGGGCCACCTGGCGCTCGTAGAAGGCCGACAGCCACGCGTTGTAGCGCGGATCGTCGAAGGGGATCTCGGTGGTGACCGGATACTCCATCGGCAGCTCCACGGCGCCGGGCGCCAGCATGCCCTCGACGATGGTGCGGGCGTGGCCGGTGCGGCCCTTCTTGCGGAAGTAGGCCACGTGGCTGGCGCCGCGGATCAGCCGGTCGGCGCGCACGCTCATCAGGTCCTGGCTGCCGGGGCCGAGGCCGACGCCGTGAATCGTGCCGGGGACAGCGCGGGAGAGAGACTCGGGCATCGTCATTCGCTGCGATCCGCCATGGCATTGATGGCGGCCACCGTCACCGCGCTGCCGCCGAGCCGGCCCTCGACAATGGCGCAGGGCGCCGCCCCGCTCTCCCACAGCGCCTGCTTGGACTCTGCCGCGCCGACGAAGCCCACCGGGCAGCCGACGATCGCCGCCGGACGCGGGCAGTCCGGATCCTCGAGCATGTTGAGCAGGTGGAACAGCGCGGTCGGGGCGTTGCCGATCGCCACCACCGCGCCCTCGAGCCGGGGCCGCCACAGCTCCAGCGCCGCCGCCGAGCGGGTGTTGCCCATCTCGCGCGCCAGCCCCGGCACCCGCTCGTCGTGCAGGGTGCAGATCACGGCGTTGTCCGCCGGCAGGCGCTTGCGGGTGATGCCCTCGGCGACCATGCGCGCGTCGCACAGGATCGGCGCGCCGGCCTCCAGCGCCGCCCGGGCCCGGGCCACCGCGTCGTCGCGGAAGTGGACGTGGGGCGCCAGCGCCACCAGGCCGGCGGCGTGAATCATGCGCACGGCGACGGGCTCCTCCTCGGGCGAGAAGCGTGAAAGCTCGGCCTCGCGCCGTATGATGGCGAAGGACTCCCGATAGATCGCCGGTCCGTCGGTTTCATAGACGTAAGGCATCACGTGTCTCCAAGTATTCGATGGCGTCGGATTCGCCGAGGCCGGTCGCGACCGGCGTGTCGTCGGCGCGTCCGCCCAGGATCAGGTCATAGCGGCCGTCGCGCCCCGTCAGGCAGACCTCGGCCGGGCCGCTGCGGGCGCAGCCCTTGGCGCAGCCGGAAATATGCAGCCGGCCCGCGGCTGATTCGCCCGGGCCCTCGCTGCGCCGCTCGGCCAGCGCCTGAGCCAGGCCTTGGGTCGCCACGCTGGCCTGGGCACAGAACGGCGCGCCGGGGCAGGCGTCCATGGCCAGGCGCGGATCGCAGGCGTCATGGATCAGCGCGGCGTCGCGCGTGCTCGCGTGCTCGCCTTCCAGCAGCAGGCGCCGCCAGGGCGTCACGCGCACGCCGGTGATGTCGTCGTGGAGGACAGCGCGCAGCGCCGAGGCCGGTGCCCGGCCGAAGGGCAGCCCCACCACCCGACCATGCGGATGTGTTCCCGGCGGCAGGATCGGCGTGTCGTCGGACGACTCGGCCCGCGCGGCCGTCGCCGCGGCCCAGCCCGGCAGCGGCGCCGTGAGGCGGCGCATCCGCCCGGCCGCGAGGCCGCCGCTGTCGACGAACCAGTGCGCCAGCCGCGTCAACAGCGCGACCGCGGCCTCGACGTCGGCGACCGGCGTGGCGAGATCGCGCCCGTCGGCCCGCACCATCAGGCCGCCCTCGACCGAGCGCTCCAGGCGCAGGTCGGCGGGCACGTCGCCCAGTACCGGCGCCGGGCCGGCGTCCAGCGCCAGCCCCCACTTGTCCGGCAGCGCCGGCCAGTCGGCCAGGCGACGCTCCAGCAGGCGCGCCGCCTCGTGCGTCGCGTCGCCCTCTCGCCACTCCGGAGCCAGCAGCAGCGCCGGGCGGCGCTCAGCCGCGGCGTCCTGGGCCGCCAGGCCGTGCTCGACCAGAAACGCCATCAGCTCGGGCCAGCCGGCCTCGCTCACGCCGCGCAGCTGCAGGTTGGCGCGACGGGTCAGCTCGATCAGGCCGCTGCCCCAGGTCTCGGCGGCCTCGCACAGCGACAGCATCCGCGCCCGGGTGAGCCGGCCCAGCGGCGGGCGCACGCGCACCAGCAGGCCGTCGCCGGTGGCCATGGGCCGCCAGGCGCCGGGGCACCAGCCGCGCACGCGGGGCGAGGCGCTCGAGCGCTTCTCCTTCACGCCCTGTTCTTTCAAGACATGCCCTCCCGTCGCTCGTCGAACTCGAGCAGCAGGTCCTGCAGGGCCTCGGCGCGCTCGCCGGCGTCTTCCCACAGGCCGCGCTGGACGGCCTCGAGCAGCCGCTCGGCCATCTCCTCCAGCGCCGCGGCGTTGTGCTCGCGCAGGAAGCGCTGGTTGGCGTCGTCGAACACCAGGACATCGCTCACCTGGGCGTACTGGTGGTCGGGCACCAGGTCGGTGGTGGCGTCATAGGCGAACAGGGTGTCCACGGTGGCGGCCATCTCGAAGGCGCCCTTGTAGCCGTGCTCGCGCATGGCCTCGATCCACTTGGGATTGAGCACCCGGGAGCGCACCACCCGCGTGATCTCCTCCTGCAGGGTGCGGATGCGCGGCCGCGCCGGGTTGGCATGGTCGGCGTGGTAGACGGCCGGCGCCTCGCCGCCCAGGGCCCGGCCGGCATTGGCCATGCCGCCCTGGAAGGCGTAATAGGTGCTGGAGTCGAGGATGTCGTGCTCGCGGTTGTCCTGGTTGTGCAGCACCGCCTGCAGCCCCTCGAGCCGATGCGTGAAGGCGCGGCGCGCGGCGGCGCCGGACTCGGGGAACTGGCCGTAGGCATAGGCGCCGGCCGCGACGTAGGCCTCGGCCAGCTCGTCGGCGTCGTCCCAGGCGCGAGTGTCGACCAGCCGATCCAGGCCGGTGCCGTACTCGCCGGGCCTGCTGCCGAACACCCGGAACCCCGCCTCCTGCTCGGCCACCTCGGGCGAGAGCCCGGCGGCCTCCAGCTCGCCGCGGCGCGCCTCGACCGCGGCGCGGATGGTGTTGCCGTCGCCCGGCTCGTGGTAGTCGGCCACCGCCCTCACCGCGGCGTCGAACAGCCGGATGACGTGGGGGAAGGCGTCGCGGAAGAAGCCGGAGACCCGCAGGGTGACGTCCACCCGCGGCCGGCCCAGCAGCATGCTGGGAATGACCTCCACGTCGACCACCCGCTGAGAGCCCAGCGACCAGATCGGCCGCACGCCCATCAGCGCCAGGGCCTGGGCGATGTCGTCGCCGCCGGTGCGCATGGTGGCGGTGCCCCAGATCGACAGCCCCAGCCGACGCGGGTAGTCGCCATGGTCCTGCAGGTAGCGCTCGACGAACGCCTGGGCCGAGGCCTCGCCCAGCGACCAGGCGGCGGGCGACGGCACGGCGCGGTTGTCGACGCTGAAGAAGTTGCGTCCGGTGGGCAGCACGTCGAGCCGGCCTCGGCTGGGCGCCCCGCTCGGCCCCGGCGGCACGGCGAGGCCGTCCAGCCCGTCGAGCAGCGCGCCGATCTCGCGCTCGGCACCGTGGCGCATGGCGGCCCAGAGGCCGTCGCGGGCGTGGCGGCATAGCGCCGCGGTGGCCGGCCAGTCTCGCGCCAGCGCCTCGAGATCGCCGTCTTCCAGCACATGCCCTTCGACCAGCCGCTCGGCCAGCGTCTCGAGGCGCTCGCGGGTGTCGGCGGCGCTGCGCCAGGGTGCGTCATCCAGCTCGGCCAGCTCGCTCAAGGCCGCCGGCCGCGGCCCTTGCCAGGGCTCGGCGCCGGCCGTCAGCGGATCGAAGCATTTGTCTTGACCATCCGCCTCGCGCAGTCCCAGGTCGTCGGCCAGGGCGTGCAGCAGGCCCTGGCGCTCGGGGCCCTCGCCTCGCGGCAGCCGCAGGATGGCGACCAGGGTCGCGGCCCGCTTGTCCGCCGGCGGCAGGGTGCCGAGCACGTGCAGGCCGTGGCGGATCTGGGCCTCCTTGATATCGCACAGGAAGGTGTCGAGCTCGTTGAGCAGGCGCTCGTCGTCGCCCTGGCAGGCATCCTCTCCCTCGCCCGCCGACGGATTCAGCTCGGCGTCGATGCCGGTGCGCTTCAGGTGCTCGAGGATGCGCTCGCGCAGCAGCGCCTCGCGGCGCGGGTCCATGCCCAGCGCCTGGTAGTACTCGTCGGTCAGCGACTCGAGCTCGGCCAGCTCGCCGTAGAGCTCGGCCCGGGCCAGCGGCGGCATCAGGTGGTCGATGATCACCGCCTGGCTGCGACGCTTGGCCTGGGCACCCTCGCCCGGGTCGTTGACGATGAAGGGATAGAAATGCGGCAGCGGCCCCAGGGCCACGTCCGGCCAGCACTCGGCGGAGAGCGCCGTGCTCTTGCCGGGCAGCCACTCCAGGTTGCCGTGCTTGCCGACGTGGATCACCGCATCCACCCGGTAGTGCTCGCGCAGCCACAGGTAGAAGGCCAGGTAGCTGTGGGGCGGCACCAGCTCGGTGTCGTGATAGCTCCTGACCGGATCGGCATCCGGACCGGCATCGATGTCACGCGCCGGCTGGATGCCGACGAAGGTCTCGCCGAGGCGGATGCCGGCGATCAGCAGCCGGCCCTGGCGATGCTTGGGGTCGTCCTCGGGGGCGCCCCAGCGCCGCCAGACCGCCTGCTGCAAGGAGGCCGGCAGGGTGCGGAACCAGGCCAGGTAGTCGTCGACGCCGAGGCTCTGCCAGCTGCCGCGCCAGGCAAGCGACTGCGGATCGTTGGTCACGCTGGCCTGGAGGCGCCGGACCAGCTCATTGCCGTCCTCGGGCAGGTCCGCCAGCGGATAGCCGGCCTCCTTCAGTGCGCGCAGCAGGTTGACCGTCGAGGCCGGGGTGTCGAGGCCGACGCCGTTGCCGATGCGCCCGTCCCGGGTCGGATAGTTGGCCAGCACCAGCGCCAGGCGCTTGTCGGCGTTGGCGGTGTGGCGCAGCCGCGCGTAGCGCCGGGCCAGTTCGGCGACGAAGGCGGCGCGTTCGGGGTGCAGCTCATGGCGGGTCACCGACAGCTGGCAGCGCTCGCTGTAGTGGGCCTCGGCCTTGAAGCCCACCGCCCGGGTGATGACGCGCCCGTCCATCTCCGGCAGCACCACCTGCATGGCCACGTCGCGGCTGTGCAGGCCGGCGGCCTTGTCGCGCCAGTCGTCCTCGGGGCTGCTGGCCAGTATCGCCTGCAGCACCACCGGCCGGCCGGCGAACAGGCCCGCCGCGTCCTCGCCGTCTTCGCCGAACGCGCCGGCGGCGAGCATGCCCTCATCGGGCTCGCGGTTGACCGAGAAACCGGTGGTGTTGACCACCAGGCCGGCGCCGGTGCGCTCGATCAGGTGATCGACGAAGGCGACGCAGGCGTCTTCCTTCAGCGAGGCCACCGCCACCGCCAGCGGCGCCAGGCCCTCGGCCTCGAGCGCCACGATCAGGCCGTCTAGCACCGCGGTGTTCGCCCCCTGCAGGTGGCTGCGATAGAACAGTAGCAGGCAGACAGGGCGCGCGGGATCGCGCTGCGCCTCCCAGTCCGCCAGCGACGCCTCCTGCCCGACCCGCGGCGCGGATTCGGGCGCCTGAGAGAGATAGACTAAAGCCGGGGGAATCGCCCGCGGCTCGCGCCAGTCGAGCGGCGCCGCCGTGCCCCGATCCAGGGCCAGACATTCCGCGGCGACGAAGCGCAGCAGCTGCTCGGCGTTGTCGGTGCCGCCCTCGCGCAGGTAGCGCCACACCCGACGGGCCGATTCGACCGGCACGCTGGAGGCCTCCAGCAGGGCATCGTCGGGAGCGTCGCAGCCCGGCACCAGGATCAGCTGCCGCGTCGGGTCCGCCGCCGCCCAGGCCCGCAGGCGATCGAAGCCGTACTGCCAATAGGCGCTGCCGCCGAGCAGCGAGACGATCACCAGCCGCGCGTGCTCCAGCACCCGATCCTCGTAGAGGTCATAGGCGGCGGGCTTGACCAGGTTCATCCAGTTGGCGAGGCGCACCGAGGGATAGGCGTCGCCCAGCCGCTCGACCGCCTGGGCCAGCGCCGACAGGCTGCTGTCGGCGGCCGACAGGATCACGACCTCGGCGGGCGTCTGCTGCAGGTCGACGATGCCCTCGTCGTCGACGAAGCCTCCGGGCTTGGCGGCGAACAGGTGCATCAGGCGGGCGTCGCGCTCTCGGCACCGGCCAGCGCCGCCTCCAGCACCTCGCGATCCAGGTGCCGGCCGATGATGACCAGCTCGGTGTGGCGCGGCTCGTCCCGGGCCCACAGCCGATCGTAGTAGCCGTCCAGCCGCTCGCCCACGGCCTGGATGACCCGGCGCATGGGCTTGCCGGGAATCGCCGCGAAGCCCTTGGCGCGATAGATCTCGTGTTCTTTCAGCAGCGCGGCCAGGCGCGCCTCCAGCGCCTCGGCGTCGACCTCGCCCAGGCGGATCACCAGGCCGTCGAAGTGATCGTGGGCGTGGTCGTGGTGAGCGCCCTCGGCGTGATGGCGGTCGTGGTGGTTGTCGATGCGGTCGATGCCCTCCTCGCTCGCCGCGCCGATGCCCATCAGCGCCTCCAGACGGGCCGGATCGTCGGTCAGGCTCGGATCGATAAACAGCGTCTTCACGGACCCGGGGACCTTGTCGGCCACCAGCGCCTCGACCCGCGCCCGCTCGTCCTCGGCGAGCAGGTCGCTCTTGCTGACCAGCACCAGGTCGGCGGCGCTCAGCTGGTCGTCCAGCAGCTCGCGCAGGCTGGGATCGTGATCCAGGCTGTCGTCGGCGCGGCGCTGGGCCTCGACCTGCTCGACGTCGCTGGCATAGCGGCCGGCGGCCACCGCCGGGCCGTCGACCACGGTGATGATGGCGTCGACGGTGCAGTGCTGGCGCACCTCCGGCCAGTTGAAGGCCTGCACCAGCGGCTTGGGCAACGCCAGGCCGCTGGTCTCGATCAGGATGTGGTCGATGTCGTCGCGGCGGGCCACCAGCTTCTTCATCACCGGCAGGAACTCTTCCTCCACAGTGCAGCAGATGCAGCCGTTGGCCAGCTCGAAGATGCTGCCGTCCTCGTCGAGCGCCTGGGCGCCGTCCTCATCACAGCCGATGGCGCAGCCGCGCAGCAGGCTGGAGTCGATGTCCTGCTCGCCGAACTCGTTGACGATCACGGCGATGCGCTTGCCGGTGATGCGGCGCAGGATGCCGGCCAGCAGCGTGGTCTTGCCGCTGCCGAGGAAGCCGGTCACCACCGTGGCGGGAATCTTGTCGAGTTTCATGCGTGGCATTCCTTTGTCAGATCGCTCGGCGGAGCGTCGGAAGAAAAAGACGAATCGTCAGCGACCGCGGCCGCGCCAAACAGGCGGGCCACGGCGGCGGGGTTGTCGGGGAAGAACAGGTGCAGGTAGGACGCGGTCAGGCCTCGCGCGCGGTAGATCGCCTCGCCCGGCGCGGGATGGCGCTGGCGGCGACCGTGGGCGATGGGCTCGGGCGTGCCGCTGGCCTGGGAGCGGTGATGGGCGTGGCCGCGCACCGGCCCTTCGGGCAGCTCGGCGGTCTGCATGCCCTGGCAGCCGCGGCGCCCGCGCATGGCGCCGGCGCCGGGCAGCAGGCCCAGCATGGCGTGGGTCTCGCCGTCCTGATCGGTCAGGGTCTCCAGGCAGTAGAGCAGCCCGCCGCACTCGGCGAGGATCGGCAGATCGTCCTCGAAGGCCCGCCGGAGGTCGTCGCGCAGCGCGGCGTTGGCGGCGAGGCCTTCGGCGTGCAGCTCCGGGTAGCCGCCCGGCAGCCACAGGGCGTCGCAGGCCGGCAGGCTCGTATCGGCCAGCGGCGAGAAGAAATGCAGCGTCGCGCCCATGCGCTCGAGCAGGTCCAGGTTGGCCTGGTAGACGAAGCTGAAGGCGGCGTCGCGCGCCACGGCGATGGTGCGGCCGGCGAGCCAGGCCGGCGGCGCGGAGGCCTCGGTGGGCGCGGGCGTGAAGGCCACCGGCGGCAGCGCCAGCAGGGCCTCGGCCAGGCCCTCGGCGGCGAGCGCCTCGGCGCCGGCGTCGAAGCGCGCCTCCAGATCGTCGCGGATCTCCTCGGCCTGGACCAGCCCCAGGTGGCGCTCGGGCAGCGCCAGGTCCGGGTCGCGGGGCACCGCCGCCAGCAGCGGCACGCTCGCCGGCAGCGCGCCCTCGATCAGCTCGCGATGGCGCGCCGAGCCACAGGCATTGGCGATCAGCCCGGCGATGCGCACGTCGTCGCGGAAGCCGGCCATGCCGGCCACCAGCGCCGCCGCGGTCTGGGCCATGCCCTTGACGTCCATCACGATCACCATCGGCAGGCCGAACAGCGCGGCCAGATCGGCGCTGGAGGGCTCGCCGTCGAACAGGCCCATGGCGCCCTCGACCAGGATCAGGTCGGCCTCCCGGGCGGCCTCGAACAGCCGCTGGCGGCAGTAGGCCTCGCCGGCCATCCACAGGTCGAGCTGGTCCACCGGCTGGCCGGAGGCCTGGGCCAGCACCCGCGGGTCCAGGTAGTCCGGGCCGGTCTTGAACACCCGCACCACCCTGCCCTGGCGGCGCAGCATCCGCGCCAGCGCCGAGGTCACGGTGGTCTTGCCCTGGCCCGAGGCCGGCGCGGCGACGAACACCGCCGGGCAGCTGACGGCGTCGTCGTGCTCGTGCATCGCGTTCGCTTCCTTGACGTTCATGTCGATGCCCATCCCCCGGCCTCCCGGCCGGCCAGCGGCCGGTAATCGGCGCCCAGCGCCCGGGCGATGTCGCGGCCGCGGCCGCGCTTCACGGCGGCGGATTCGGTGTCGACGACCACGCAGTCGCCGAGCGGCGGCAGGCCGCTCAGCGGCTGGCGAGTGCGGCCGTCGGTGATCAGGTAGGTGCGCACCTGCAGGCCGGCGTCCTGGCGGCGCCAGCGGCGCACCAGCCGGGCGGCGTGGCGCACGGCCTCGCGCAGCGGCGTGCCGCCACCGCCGGGCACGGCGTCGAGCCGTTCGAGCAGGTCCCTGGGCGCGCGGCGCCGGGGCTGGAGGGTCTCGATGCCGTCGTTGCCGAAGCCCAGCACCGCGATCTGCTCGCGGGCGGCGTAGGCCCGGCGCGCCAGGGCATCGACCGCGCCCTTGGCCCGGCCCAGCAGGCGCCGACCGAGGGTCGAGGCGGAGGTGTCCAGCAGCACCAGGTGCAGCATCGGCTGGCCGCTGCGCGGGCGGCGATAGCACAGGCGACGCCAGGGCCGACGGCCACGATGCTCGACCAGGGTCGCGAACCAGTCCGGGCGCGGCGCGGGAGCGGTGGGCTCACTCTGGCGACGATCCCGGCGGCGGCCGACCTGGCGGCCGGGGCGCCGGCTCGATGAGACCGAAGCCGAGGCCCCAGCGGCCTTGGGCGCGGACGTCGTCTCGGGCAGCGACGGCATCGGCGTGCTGACGCTCGACTGCGCCACCGGCGGCATGGCGCCCCACTGGCCCTGAGGTTGCGAATCGGCCCCGGGGGCCTGGGCGCCGTCGGGGGCCGGCTTGCGTGAATCGTCGCCGCTCGCCCTGCCGCGGCCCGTGTCAGGCTCGCCAGCCCCGTTCCCGCCGGCGCCGGAGTCGGAGCCGCTGCCGTTGTCGTCGGGGGCAGCGGTGCGGCGATGGGCCAGCACCCAGGGCTCGACGACGTCCAGGTCCTCACGCTCGACGCGCGCCGCACCGCGCCAGGCCGCATGGGCCCGGGCGGCGCGGTGCCAGGTGACGTCGGCGCGCACCCCCTCGACCCCGGCGGCCTCACTGCGCTCGGCGATGCGCTCGTAGATGTCATCGTCGGCGACGATGTCGGGAAGGCGCTCGCGGGCCTCGGCCAGGCGCCGGGTCAGCGCCGCCTGCTCGGCCTCGTGGGCGTCGACGAAGGCGCGCGGGTCGCGGTCGAAGGCCTCGCGCTGGCGCATGATCGCCACGCGCTCGGCCACGCCGGGGCTCGCCGCCTGCTCGACGCACAGGCCGAAGCGGTCGAGCAGCTGCGGGCGCAGCTCGCCCTCGTCGGGATTCATGGTGCCGATCAGGCTGAAGCGCGCGGCGTGGGCGTGGCTCAGGCCGTCGCGTTCGACGCGGTTGACGCCGCTGGCGGCCACGTCGAGCAGCAGGTCGACCAGCGCATCCGGCAGCAGGTTGACCTCGTCGACGTACAGCAGGCCGCCGTGGGCGCGGGCCAGCAGGCCCTCCTGGAAGCGCGCCTCGCCGTCGGCGAGCACCCGCTGCAGATCCAGGCTGCCGGTCAGGCGCTCCTCGCTGGCGCCCAGCGGCAGGGTCACCAGCGACGGTCGCCGGCCCTCGGCGTCACGCGGCAGAATCTCCGCCAGCGCCCGGGCCAGGGTCGACTTGGCACTGCCCTTGGGACCGCTGATCAGCACGCCGCCGAGGCGCGGATCGACGACGCTGAGCAGCAGCGCGGTCTTGAGCGCCGGCTGGCCGACGACGGCGACGAAGGGGAATTCAGGAACGGCGCTCATGGCGTCACGGCCGGGAAACGGCAGACGGACGCGGGTCGCGCATCGCGGCGGAGGCTCCGCCGGGAGGGAGAATCGAAAGACACGGGCATGGTGATCCTCTCGGTGCCCACCGCACCGGCATGGAATGACTCGACGTGACAGGCCGGTCTCCGGGCTCGGAAGGGGCACTCGCCGGGGCATGGCCGTGGGCGTCGTGCCGTGATCCGCACCTTCCCGGCATGTCGCCAGTGGTCGTCGCGGATCGCGCTTCATTACCGTTGCGGGGGCAGCGCTGGGATCGGCCGTGGCCTTACCAGACTTCCCGATTATCCCCTGAACCTCAGGGGCACCTGTCTCGGAAGGGTATCGTAATGGACCGGCCATCCCCCGCGCAATCGACCGTGCCATAGTCCGTCGCCGCCGCGCGAGCCCCTTGCCAGCCTGCTTTGTTACGTTATAACATAACACCACTTTTCGAAGGAAAGCCTCGCGCGAAGGCAGCCGGTCTCTCATCGAAGTCGGCCACGACATGGACGTCGAAGAGAGTGGAAAACGCCTCGAAACTCGTGGCAATCTCCCGTCGCCGGTCGGCCACTTCCCATCTCCCACCTGGACACCGACGCATGACTCTCGCTCGTAGACTACTGGCAGTGCTCTCACTCATTACGGCGTCATCCGCCGTGGCGGAGACGACACATTATCCGCTGACGATGATGAATTGCGGCCGCGACATTCACGTCGATGCTGCGCCGGATCGCACCGTCACCGTCGGTCAGTCGGCGACCGAAATTCTCTACGCCCTGGGGCTCGCCGATCGCGTCGTCGGCACATCGGTCTGGTTCACGCCAGTGCTGCCGGAATTCCGCGAAGCCAACGCCGATATCGAGCGCATCGCCGACAATGACCCGAGCTTCGAGGCGGTCGTGAACAGGCGGCCGGACATTGTCACGGCCCAGTACGAGTGGCACATCGGCCCCACCGGCAGCGTGGCGACCCGCGACCAGTTCCAGGATCTCGGCATCGACACCTACATCATGCCTGCCGACTGCGATACCAAGGACAATGCCACCGGCGGCGACGGCACTCGTACCGCTGCTTTCTCCACCGATTCGGTGTACAAGGGCATCCAGGAACTGGCCACCATTTTCGACGCCAATGATGCCGGGGACGAGCTGATCGATGAGCTGAAAGAGCGCGAGGAAAATGCCATTTCCCGCGCCGAATCACTGTCGCTTCCTGACGATCTTTCGGCGGTATTCTGGTTTTCCTCTCCCGACGGATCATCGGACCCCTACGTCGCCGGAAGACTCGGCGCTCCCGGCTACATGATGGACAAGCTCGGCATCCAGAACGTGATTCGATCCGACGAGGAATGGCCGACCGTGGGCTGGGAAACGATCGCCCGCGCCGATCCGGACCTCATCGTGATCGCGACCATGGATCGCCGCCGCTATGCAGCGGACAGCGTCGAGACCAAGCGCGACTTCCTGCACCACGATCCCGTGGCCAGCCAGATGTCGGCGGTGAAAAACGACCACATCATCGAGATGGATGCCCACGCCATGAGTGCGACGATGCGCACGATCCACGGCCTCGAGACGCTGGTGGATGCCCTGTCCGGGATGTCCTTCTCACGATGAGCGACGCCGTTCGACTATCGCGCCCGCCCATGGCCAGGGTAAGCGTCTCGCACTCCGCCTGGCACTGGGGCTGGCTGGCACCGCTGCTGCTGTTCGCCGCGGTGATGGCGGGCACCGCCATCGGCGAAACCGCGATTCCGCTCGACACCATCCTCAAGGTGCTGGCCAACCATCTCGGTGGCGCGGCCTTCGCGGTGGATCGCATCGATGCCGGCATCGTGTGGGAATACCGTCTGAGTCGGGCGGTCCTCGCCGCCTGCTGCGGCGCCGGCCTGGCGCTCGCCGGCGTGGTGCTGCAAGCGCTGCTGCGCAATCCGCTCGCCGACCCCTTCCTGATGGGCATCTCCGCCGGCGCCTCCACCGGCGCGGTGTCGGTGGCCATCCTCGGTGTCGGCGCCGGCACCCTGACGCTGCCGCTCGGCGCCTTCGCCGGCGCCGGCCTGGCCTTCGGTCTGGTGGTGCTGCTGGCCCATGCCGCCGGCAGCGGCACCGGCGGCGGCCGCGCGACCCAGGCCGCCGGCGCCATCATCCTCGCCGGCATCGCCGGCTCGCAGCTGTTCAACGCCCTCACCGCGCTGATCATCGCCAAGTCGGCGAGCGCCGAGCAGGCCCGCGGCATCATGTTCTGGCTGATGGGCAACCTCTCCGGCGTGCGCTGGGGCGACGTCGCCCTGGGGCTGCCCGCCGCCCTGGCCGGCCTGGCGATCTGCCTGTGGTACCGGCGCGCCCTGGACGCCTTCACCTTCGGCGCCGACAGCGCCGCCTCGCTGGGCATCCCCGTGCGCCGGGTGCGCGGCGTGCTGATCGCCGCCATGGCGCTGGTCACCGCCGCCATGGTGTCCATGGTCGGCGCCATCGGCTTCGTCGGGCTGGTGATTCCCCATGCCATGCGCTTCCTGGTCGGCAGCCGCCACACCCGGCTGGTGCCCGCCTCGGCGCTGGCCGGGGCGGTCTTCCTGATCGGCGCCGACGTGCTGTCGCGCACCCTGGTGGCCGGCCAGGTGCTGCCGATCGGCGTGGTCACGGCGCTGATCGGCGCCCCGGCCTTCGCCCTGATCCTGATCCGCGGGGCGAGGACGCGATGAGACTCTGCGCCGAACGCGTCGACTGGCGGGTCCACGGACGCCGGCTGCTGGACGACGTCAACCTGACGGTGGAACCGGGCGAGACCTTCGGCCTGGTCGGCCCCAACGGCTCGGGCAAGACCACCCTGCTGCGCGTGCTGGCCGGTCTGCGGCGGCCGAAGACCGGCCGCGCGCTGGCCGACGGCCGGCCGATGCACGCCATGAAGCCTCACGAGATCGCCCGCGCCATCGCCTTCGTCGAGCAACAGGCGGACACCCTCGACCGCCTCCAGGTGCGCGAGGCCGTGGCGCTGGGCCGCACCCCCTTCCTGTCGCCGCTGAGTCCCTGGCGCGAAGAGGACGACGCCATCGTCGACCGGGCGCTGGCCGAGGTCGGCCTCGAGGCGATGGACGAGCGCCTGTGGCATACCCTCTCCGGCGGCGAGCGCCAGCGCGTGCACATCGCCCGCGCCCTGGCCCAGCGGCCCCGCGCCCTGCTGCTCGACGAGCCGACCAACCACCTGGACATCCGCCACCAGCTGTCGATCCTGCGCCTGGTGCGGCGGCTGCCGATCACCGTGGTCGTCGCCCTGCACGACCTCGACCAGGCCATGGACTGCGACCGCATCGGGGTGATGGACGGCGGTCGCCTGGTCGACATCGGCCCGCCCCGGGAGGTGCTGACCCTCGAGCGGCTGCGCCACACCTTCGGCGTGCACGCCGATTTCCTCGACGATCCCGAACAGGATCGACCGGTGCTGCGCTTCCGCCGCGCCCTGTAGATCGCTACGCTGCCCCACCACACGACATGACACGAGAGGGCTCGACATGCTCGACAAGAAAGCCAGCCGGCAGATGGAACGCCGGCTGACCCAGGCCCTGACCGACGCCTGCGAGACCGCCAAGCCGCTGCTGCCGGGCTTCGCCTGGCTGACCCATCTGGTGGACTACCGCCGCTTCCCGGACAGCCTGCGGGTGGTCTGGGTGTTCGAGACCCAGGACGACCTGGCCCGCGCGCTCAAGGGCGATGGCCGCCGCCGCATGCGCGAGCTCACCGAAGCCGCCCTGTTCGAGGTGGACGTGGACGTCCGCGACATCGACGCCCATCTGGACGCCGACAGCGAGGAAGAGTGCCGCCGCATGCACGGTGGCGACTGGGAGCGGCGGCTGGCCGTGCTGGAGCGGCACTGATGGCCAAGCGCATCGAGAGCCCCTGCGTCTCGATCTGCCAGCTGAAGGGCGGGCTGTGCGTGGGCTGCGGCCGCACCACCGAGGAGATCACCCGCTGGCAGTCGATGAAGCGCCCGGAGCGCATGAAGACCAACCAGCTCGCGGCGCAGCGGCTGAAGAAGCTGAACAAGGACTGAGTCAGCGGGTCGGCACGAAGACCGGCGCCCCGTCGACTTCGACACACATCAGTTTCTGGTGATAGAGGCTTTCGAGGGTCTCGACCGTCAGCATGGCCTGCGCCTCCCCCCAGCAGGCCTCGCCGTCGGGATAGAGCAGCAGCAGATGGCTGCACCAGCGCGCCGCCAGGTTGAGGTCGTGCAGGCACATCATCACGCCGTGGCCGCGGTCGGCCTGTTCGGCGAGCAGCGCCATGGCCGCCACCTGGTGGTGCAGGTCGAGGTGATTGGTGGGCTCGTCGGCGAGCCAGACGTCCGGCGCCTGGGTCAGCACCGTGGCCAGGCTGACCCGCTGGCGCTCGCCGCCGGAGAGCGTCGAAAGCTCGCGCTCGGCCAGGTGCGAGAGCTCGAGGCGCTCCAGCGCCGCCGCCGCGCGGGCATGATCCTCGGGGCCCTCCTGACGCCACGGCGAGAGGAACGGATGGCGGCCGATCAGGGCCGTCTCGCGCACCGTGGCCGGAAAGTCGTCGTGGCGCTCCTGGAACACCACGCCCAGCCGTCGGGCCAGCGCGCGGCGCCGCCAGTGCGACAGCCCGCGGCCGTCGAGGCGCACCTCCCCCGTCCGCGGCGGCCGTAGCCCGGCCAGGGTATGCAGCAGCGTGGTCTTGCCGGCGCCGTTGGGCCCGAGCACGCCCCAGCGCTGGCCGGGCTCGATGGCGAGGTCGAGCGCCCGGCCGTCCGGCCGCCCCGGCACGTCGATCACCAGGCCTGTCGCTTCCAGCCCCTGCGCCTTCCGCCCCTTCGCCGCCGGGCCCATCATCGCCGGCTCCGCTGCAGCAGGAAGAGGAAGGTCGGCACCCCGATCAGCGCGGTGATCACGCCCACCGGCAGCTGCTGCGGGGCGATAAGAGTACGCGCCAGGGTATCGGCCAGGGTCAGCAGGGTGCCGCCGGCCAGCAGACTCGCCGGCAGGATGCGCCGCTGGTCGTTGCCGAGCCGCAGACGCAGCATGTGCGGCACCATCAGGCCGACGAAGCCGACGCTGCCGGCGGTGGTCACCGCCACCGCGGTGACCAGGCTCGCCAGCAGGAAGAGGGCCCACTCCAGCGGCCGCACCGCCACGCCCAGCGCGGCGGCCTGCAGCCCGCCCCGGGCCAGCACGTTGAGCGTGCGCCCCAGCGGCAGCACCACGGCCAGCGCGGCCGCGGCGGTCACCAGCACCGGCCAGGGGCTGCCCGCGTAGGCCAGGTCGCCCATCAGCCAGTAGAGCATGCCGGGCAGGCGCTCCACCGGGCTGACCGCCAGCAGGAAGCTGATCAGCGCGCCCCAGCCCGAGGCCATCACCACCCCGGTGAGCAGCAGCCGAGTCGGCGTCCAGCTGCCGCCGCCGTGGGCCAGGCCGAACACGATCAGCGTCGAGGCCAGCGCTCCGGCGAAGGCCGCGCCGCCCACCAGGGTGGCGCCGAGCCCGGCCAGCATGGCGGCGAGCGCCGCCACCGAGGCCCCACCGGAAAGCCCCAGCACGTAGGGGTCGGCCAGCGGGTTGCGCAGCAGGATCTGCATCAGCGCGCCGGCCATGGCCAGCAGCGCGCCGGTGCCGAAGGCCGCCAGTGCACGGGGCAGGCGCAGCTCCAGCACCAGGGTGCGATGCAGTGCCTCGCCGCCGCCGGCCAGCACCTGGACGAGCTCATCCGGGCCGATCGCCACGCTGCCGAGGGACAACGCCAGGCCCTGAGACAGCAGCGCGGCCAGCGCCAGCCCGACCAGCGGGCCGCGGGCGCTACTCAGCCGCTCCGACGCCCTAGCGCCGCTCACGGGCCGTCTCCAGGTGAGCGCACAGCGCCCGGGTGCCCTCGACCAGCCGCGGCGTGGCACGCTGCACCAGGTCCGGGTCGACGAAGAACAGGTTGTCGCGGCGCACCGCGGTCAGCTCGGGAAAGTCGCGCCAGGCCTCGAGCCAGCGGGAGTCGGCCTTGCCCATGCCGCCGGTGATGATCGCCTCGGGATCGCGGGCCAGCACCGCCTCGCGGCCGATGCGCGGCACCAGCGGCGACTCGTCGGCGAACGGGTTCTCGCCGCCGCACAGCGACAGCGCCCGGCTGATCCAGTGCTCGCCGTTGACCGTCATCAGCGGCTCGTCCCAGACCTGGTAGAAGACCGACACCGGGGCGGCGTCGGCGTAGCGGTCGCGCAGCTCGGCCACCTCACCGCGCAGCCTGTTGGCCGCGGCCCGGCCTTCTGCCTCGCTGCCGGCCAGCGCGCCCAGGCGCTCGAGGCTCGTGGCAATGGCGGCGAAGTCGCCGGCGTCGGAGAAATACACCGGCAGGCCCAGCGCGGCCAGGCGCTCGACCTGCTCGCGGGGATTGCCGCCGGCCCAGGCCACGATCAGGTCGGGGTCGAGGGCCAGCAGCGCCTCGAGGTCCAGGCGGTCGTAGCTGCCGACCCGGGGCAGATCCTCGGCCGCGGCGGGATAGTCGCTGAAGCTCACCGCCCCCACCACTCGCTCGCCGGCGCCGGCAGAGAACAATAGCTCGGTGACGCCGGGCGAGAGCGCCACGATGCGCGTCGCCGGTGCGGCCAGGCAGACCTCACGCTCGGCATCGTCGGTGACGCAGATCGGCTCATCGGCCTGGGCCTGCGCGAAAGACAGCCCCGCCGTCAGCCACAGCATGGCCACGACGGCCCACCGCGCCGGGTGTCGCCGGATCGGCATCAGCCGCCGAAGCTCACGCTGACAAAGGCCGCGCGGCCAGGGCTGTTGTAGCCACCGACCGTCTGGTACTGCTTGTCGAGCAGGTTCTCCAGCGTCAGGCGCGTCGACCAGCCCGGGGCGAAGTCCCAGCCGGCGCGCAAGTCGAGAGTAGCGAAGCCGCCGAGGCGCTGTTCGTTGGCCTCATCCGCATAGCGATGGTCCTGGGCGATCACCGAGCCGCCCAGCGTCCAGTCGCCCAGCGCGCGGTCGGCGTCGAAGCGCAGGCTGCGCGAGGCACGATGCTGCAGGCGCTTGCCGGTCTCGCGGTTCTCGGGGTCGACGTAGGTCAGGGCGGCGCGCAGCGTCCAGTCCTCAACGTCGGCGCCGGTGGCGACTTCCACGCCGCGAATCCGGGCCCGGTCGACGTTGTCCGTGGTATCGACGAAGCCATCGCCGTCGCTGTCGATATTGGTGATCAGGTCGTCGATATCGCTCTGGTAGACCGCCAGGTCCCAGAAGCCGCGGCCCAACTGCCCCCGAATGCCCAGCTCAAAGCTCTCCGAGGTCTCCGCATCGAGATCCGGATTGCCCACGAAGAAGCCATCGAACGGATAGTAGAGGTCGTTGAAGGTCGGCGCGCGGAAGGCGGTGCCGTAGCTGGCCCGCAGGGTATGGATATCGTCGAGGGCGACACCCAGCGCCAGGCTGCCGGTCGTCTCCTCACCGTAGGCCTCGTTGTCGTCGTGGCGCAGCGAGGCCTGGACGGTCAGCGGCGAGAAATCCATCAGCGCCTGGGTGAAGACGGCCGTGTTGTCGCGGCTGTCCTCGTCGAAGGTGGTGGTGGAGTCGACGTCATCGCGGGAATACTCGGTGCCGGCGACTAGCTCGTGCGAGCCGAATGTCAGGGTGTTTTCCCAGCGGGCCGTCCGCGTCTGCGTCTCGAACGTACTCGAGCTGGTGGTGTAGTGATTGTCTTCTTCGTCACGCGCCTCGCTGAGCGTCAGGCGGGTGGACCAATACTCGGTGATCGGCAGCTCGCCGTAGACGCCGGCCACCTGCTGGACGTAATCGGTGTCGCTGGGCGACCCGAAGCTGTCGAACTCGGTATTGCCGCGCGCCCGCAGTGCCAGCACGCCCAGCTCGGCGCCGCCGGCGAAGGTGTGCGAGAGCCGCATCAGGCCGGTGGTGTTGTCGTAGCCCTTGTCGCCCTCGCCGTCGACGATCTCGTAGCCGTCGCTCTCCAGTCGGCTGGCGGACACATAGTAGCGGGTGCCACCCTCGCTGCCGGACAGCGAGGCACTGGCGCGGCGGGTATCGAAGCTGCCGCCGCCGAGCGTGATGCGCGGGGCCGGCTCGCCCTCGCCCTCAGGGGTGAACAGCTGTACCACGCCGCCCACGGCGTCGGCGCCGTAGAGGCTGCCGCGGGGGCCGCGCACGATCTCGACGCGCTCGAACATGCGCGGCTCGAGGAACTGCCAGGCCGGGCTACCGAGCGTCGCGGAGCGTAGCCGGATGCCGTCGATCATCAGCGGCGTGGACTGGCTGCCGGTGCCGCGCAGGTAGACGCTGGTGGTCTTGCCGAAGCCGCCGCTGGAGGTCACGTCGACGCCGGGCCGGGCGCGCAGCACATCGGTGATGTCCGTCGGGTCCTGACGGCGCAGCTGGTCCTCGTCGATCACGGTGACCGAGGCCAGGCTCTCGTCGGCGGTGCGCGGCGACAGGGCGGCGGTCACCACCAGCGGATTGAGGGTCTCGGCGGCGGCGTCATCGGCGGCGGAAGCATGACCCTGCGCCTGGACGGCCAGCGGCAGCGCGGCCAGGGCAAAGGCCAGGCCGCGGGAAGGATAGGGCTTGTTCATGGGAGTCCTTGCTCACCGTGCTCACCCGCACGGCGTATCGGTTGTTATCCCGCCGCGGGCTGTCTCGCCCATTGCGGCGCTGGCTCTCGGGCCGGTCTCCGGGCTGACGAGCAAGCGCCTGTGCGCCTCCACACCGCCGCCTTCCCGTGCGTGGCACAGTGGCATATGGCGGTGCGTGACTCGATCACCGTTGCGGGGGCAGCGTCGGAATGGATCACCGACTTCCCGTTTACCCTCGCCCTTCTTGTCGGGGCCTGTTGCGCCTGCCGACAGGGCAGACTGGCGGGTCACCCGAGAGTGCGGCGTAAGCTAGCAATCGCCTACCGGGGCGTCAACGCGGCATGGGCCTTCACAGCCGGCGCGCGAGGCCATGGCGCACATACCAGACCGATTCGGCGCGGGCGGCGGCGTCCTGGGCCAGCCAGCCGGCCAGGTCGCGCAGGCGTCGGTCCGCCGCGTCCATGGGCACGATGCCGCGGCCCATCTCGGGCAGGATCAGCACGATCTCTCCCCTCGCCTCGCGCTCGGCGTCTCTCAGCGCGTCGAGCGCCGCGACCAGCCGCGCGCGCAGCCGGTCGTCGTCGGGCTCCGTGGCCAGCGCGCTTTCCAGCCAGCGCGTCCAGCCGGTCATTACTCGTACCGCGCCCGGGCGCAGGTCATGTTCGCGGCCGTCGAGTCCCAGCTCGTCGATCCGGGACCAGCCGGCGTCGGGGAAGCGCGCCGCTACGAGATCGCGCTTGCCGGCGCAGGCACCGCCGATGAAGAGCTGCATGACCAGCCGTCCTCCTCGAATGTGAACGTGAAACGCCGCCCCTGGGCCTGGCCGACCACGCCATCCCAGAAGTCCGCGTCTTCCAGACGCCGGCGCAGCTCGCGGATGGCGCCGCCATGGCTGACCGCCAGCACGCGGCGATGGCCCACCTTCCGCGCCTCGGCCATCACCTCCTCGAGCCAGGCCGAAAGCCGCGCCCACAGATCGTCGGCGGACTCGCCGCCGGGCGTGGCCAGCCGCCCCTGGCTGTCGACCCAGGCACGATAGTCGGGATCGTCCTTGAGCTCGGCCCAGGTCCGCCCCTCGTAGTCGCCGAAGGCCAGCTCGCGTAGCCGGGCATCGAGGCGTGGTGCGCCGCTTTCCCGACCTTCCAGCACGTGGGCCAGGGTCTGGCGGCAGCGGGTCAGGTCGCTGCAGTGCACGGCGTCGAAGGCGACGTCGGCCAGCGCCTCGCGCAGCCGATCCAGGTCCGCCTCGGCGTCCGGCAGCAGCAGCGGAATGTCGCGATGGCCCTGGTAGCGGCGCTCACGGTTCCAACTGGTCAGGCCATGACGAACGACCACCAGCTCCAGGCGATCAGCAGCAGCCATAGTTCTCCTCCCTCGATGGCGGCGCCGACGATGTCGCCGTTGATGCCGCCGAAGGCCCGGCGCACCGCCCGGCCGTAGATGATGACGAAGCCCGCCAGGCCGACCAGCAGCCAGCCCAGCCCGGGCACGAAAACCAGACACGCCAGCGCCGGCAGCGCGGCCAGCACCAGGTCGCGCCGACCGAGACTCTGCTGCCAGGCGTGGGCCAGGCCCTCGGCGCGGGCGGCGGGCTGGCTCACCAGCAGGCCGACCGCGGCCAGCCGGCCCAGCGCCACCACCGGCACCAGCCACCAGGGGCTCGCCCCGGCGGCCAGCAGCGCCCACAGCAGTGCCGCCTTCCAGGCCAGCTGGAAGACCAGCGCCAGCATGCCGAAGCTGCCGACCTGCGGGTCCTTCATGACCGCCCAGCGCTTATCGAGCGGAGCGTTGCTGCCGAGCGCGTCGGCCAGGTCCATCAGGCCGTCGAGGTGCAGCCCGCCGGTCAGCGCCACCCACAGGCTGAGCAGCAAAAGCGTCAGCAGCGGCAGAGGCAGCAGGCCCTCGAGCAGCGTGCCGGCGGCGGCCACGATCGCCCCCACCAGCGCACCCACCAGCGGATAGGCCCGCGCCGCCCAGCGCCGGGTGGCCGGCGTCCAGGGGCAGGACAGCGTCACCGGCAGCCGGGTCAGGAACTGGATGGCCAGCAGCACGCCGAAGCCCGCGTCCTTCATGAATCGCCTCCTTTCCAGTCGATGGCGCGGCCCGCCACCACCTCGATCACGCGATTCGAGGCCGCGGCCAGATCGCGATGCAGGGCCTGCAGGAAGGCCAGATAGCGCCACACCAGGGCATCCCGGGGCAGCAGTTCCTCGTTGAGGTCGTTGGAGACCACCACCAGGGCGAAGTCGCGGCGGCGGGCCTCGTCGAGCCCGGCCGCCAGCATCGCCCGGCCCTCGGCCTGCGAGAACCCGGCCTCGAACATCACCCGGCTGGCCCACAGGGTCAGGCAGTCGAGCAGCACCGTGCTGCCCGGGGGCATCGCGGCGAGCGCCTCGGCGAAGGCCAGCGGCGGCTCCAGGGTCAGCCAGCCGTCCCCGCGCTCGCGACGGTGGCGAGCGATGCGGGCGGCCATCTCGTCGTCGCCGGCCCGAGCGGTGGCAGTGGCGAGATAGAAGCGCGCGCCGCCGCGGGCCGACTGCCACTCGTCGACCAGCGCCTCGGCCACGCCGCTCTTGCCGGAGCGGGCCCCGCCGGAGACGAAGGCGATCATGGGCGCCGCCATGCTGCCAGCGCCTCGAGCAACCGGGCATTGTCGTCGCCGCCGCGCAGCGCCAGGCGCAGCCAGGCGCCGTCGAGGCCGGGGAAACCGTGAGTGTGGCGAGCCAGCAGCCCGCGCTCGAGCAGGAAGGCGAACAGCGCCCCCGCGTCCTCGGCGTCGCTCCCGCCGCGCAGCAGCAGGAAGTTGGCGTGGGTCCGGGGCACCGTGTAGCCCAGCGCGCGCACGCGCTCGGGAAGGTCGCGCTCGGCGGCGAGCCAGGCCCGGGTACGGGCCAGATAGTCACGGTCGGCGAGCATTGGCGCCGCCAGCCCCAGAGCCAGGGCGTTGACGCTCCACGGCATCTGCAGCGCGGCCAGCCGCGCGACGGCCTCGGGGGCGCCGAGCAGGTAGCCGAGCCGGAGCCCCGGCACGTCGAACAGCTTGGTCAGCGAGCGCAGCAGCAGCAGGTTCGGTGAACGCTCGAGCAGCGGCGTCAGCCGTTCTTCGTGCTCGGTGAAGTCGACGAAGGCCTCGTCCACCACCAGGGTGGTACCGGTCTGGTCGGCCTTGGCCAGCAGGCGCTCGACGTCGGCGCGGGGCACCAGGGTGCCGCTGGGGTTGTTGGGCCGGCACAGGAAGGCGATCTCGACGCCGGCCAGGGCGGCCTCGGCGGCGTCGAGGTCGAGCCGGAACTCGGGCATCGACAGGCCCAGCCGCTCGACCTCGAGGCCGTGCCGACCGCAGGCCAGGGCGTACTCGCAGAAGGTCGGCTCGATCACCAGCGCCCGGCCGCCGGCATGCCGCGCGGCGGCGAGATGGATCGCCTCGATGCCGCCGTTGGTGACCAGTACCCGCGCCGGCGCCACGCCGTCGTGATCGGCGATGGCCCGGCGCGCCCGGTCGTCGTCCGGGTCCGGATAGCGGGCCAGCGACGCGGCATCGCCCGGCGGCTCACTCATCCAATCGCTCAGCCAACCGCCGAGCCAGGGCGGCGGTCCAAGAGGGTTGAGGTTGGCGCTGAAATCGATCACCAGGTGGTCGGCCGGCAGGCCATGGCGCGCCAGCAGCGGCGCGATGCGCCCGCCGTGGGCGGGCCAGCCCGGTGTGCTGTTCGCATCCGGTCCTGCGTGTGCCGTCATGCCAGCCACTCCCGCAGCAGCACCAGCGGCGCCAGCAGCGCCAGCACGCCGATCCAGCCGCCGTGCATATGGCGGATGGCCCGCTCGATATGGGAAACCTTCAGCGGCTCCAGCGCGCGGCCGAGGACGGCGCGATGCGAGGGGCGGCCGTCGTAGTGGTTGAGCCCGCCGAGCTGCACGCCCAGCAGATGCGCCACCATGGCCTCCGGCCAGCCGGCATTGGGGCTGGGGTGACGCGGCGCCTCGCGGCGGGTGGCGGCCATGGCCCCCTGGGTGCGGCCGCCGACGACGAGCCGCGCGGCCAGCCACATGGCCAGGACCGTGAGCCGCGCCGGCACCCAGTTGACGGCGTCGTCCAGGCGCGCCGAGGCGCGACCGAAGTCCTCGTAGCGTGGACTGCGATAGCCGACCATGGAATCCAGCGTGTTGATCGCCTTGTAGGCCAGCGCCAGGGGCGCGCCGCCGATCAGCGCCCAGCACAGCGGGGCGGTGATGCCGTCCACGGTGTTCTCGGCCACGGTCTCTACCGCGCCACGGGCCAGGCCAGACTCGTCCAGCGCCTCGGTGTCGCGGCCGACGATCCCCCCCAGCGCGCGGCGGGCCGCCGGCAGGTCGCCCTGCCTGAGGGGCTCGGCCACCGCCCGGGCCGCCTGGGCGAGCCCGCGGGTGGCGAAGGCGGTGGCCAGCAGGATGAGTTCGGCGGCCAGCGACAGCGCCGGCGACAGCCAGGCCAGCGCCGTCAGCAGGCCCCAGGCCAGCGCCCAGGTGCCGCCGACCACCGCCGCCGCCAACCATACGCCGCGCCGACGGCGGGCCTCGGCGGGGCCGTGGTTCCAGGCCCGCTCGAGCCTGGCGATCGCCCGCCCGATGCCCACCACCGGATGCGGCAGCCAGGCCGGGTCACCCAGCGCGAGGTCGATGGCCAACGCCGCACCGACCAGCACCAGCAGTTCCCAGGACAGCGGATCCAGCGTCATGCTCGAGGCCTCTCGCTTTTTTCTTCACGATCGTTGTGCTCGCTGCGGTCATCGACGCCGGCGCCGTCGAAGGTGGCCATCTCGGCGAGCATCGCCGTGGCTGCCTCGAGCAGCGGGAAGGCCAGGGCCGCGCCGCTGCCCTCACCCAGGCGCAGCTCCATGGCCAGCAGCGGCTCGGCGTCGAGCGCCGCCAGGGCATGGGCGTGGCCAGGCTCGTGGGAGCGATGGCCGAAGACCAGGTAGGGGCGCAGCGCCGGATCGAGCCGGCAGGCGGTCAGCGCGGCCACGGTGGCGATGAAGCCGTCGACGAGGATCGGCAGGCGCCTCGCCGCCGCTTCCAGGTAGGCCCCGACCATGGCGGCGATCTCGAGCCCGCCGAGCTTCGCCAGCACGTCCAGCGGATCGGCGGGATCGGCCGCGCGGGCGGAAAGCGCGGCCTCGATCACCGCTCGCTTGTGGGCCAGCGCCTCGCCGGCCACGCCGGTGCCGGGGCCGACCAGCTCGGCGACGGGCGCCCCGGTCAGCGCCGCCAGCATGGCGCTGCTGGCGGTGGTGTTGGCGATGCCCATCTCGCCGGCGATCAGGCAGCGCCCGCCGGCCACCGCGGCCCGCACGGCGGCGCGGCGGCCGGCGGCGATGGCGGCCAGCGCCTCGTCGCGGCTCATGGCGTCCTCGCGGGCCAGGTTGCCGGTGCCGGGGCGGATGCGTTCATGGACGACGCCCTCGGCGGGCAGCGCATTGGCCACGCCCACGTCGACCACCTCCAGCCGGGCATCGATGCGGCGGGCGAAGGCGTTGATGGCCGCGCCGCCGGCGACGAAGTTGGCCACCATCTGGGCCGTCACCGCCTGGGGAAAGGCCGAGACGCCCTCCGCCGCCACGCCGTGGTCGGCGGCGAACACCACCACCGCGGGCGGGCCGACGCGCGGGAAGTCCTCGCCGGTGATCGCGGCCAGGCTCACCGCCAGCGTCTCGAGACGCCCCAGGCTGCCCGGTGGCTTGGTCAGGGTGTCGAGATAGCGCGCGACACGCGCGGCACAGGCGGCATCGGGCGGGGCGATCTGGGGCAGGAGGTCGTTCACGGCGGGCTCCGGGCGTCCTTGTCGAGGCGGGCATTCTACCAGAGGCAGAGCTGACTCCGCGGGCCTAAGCTGATCAAGGCCAGACCGTGACGCCGAGCGTGCCCGACTCGCTCTCATCACGCGCTTTCCTAACAACAGCTCACGACATCCGCCCGGCCGACGACGCCTGCGCCGCCCGCCGGACGCTTCAGGAGTCAGCGCCATGACCAGGAAGCTTCCCCCCACTCGCGGCCTCCATGAGCTCTACGCCGAAGACCCGCAACGGGCCGACCGGCTGCTCTGGGATCGCGACGTCGATCCCGTCACCCGACGCGGTTTTCTCAAGCGCTCCAGCCTGCTGGCGATGGCCGCGGCGGTGGGCGCCCAGATCCCCTTCGCCGATCGCATGCCCGGCGGGCTGATTCCCGCCGCCCTGGCCCAAAGCGACGAGCCCTTCACGCTGCAGGGCAAGGAGGGACTGACGGTGCTCAACGATCGGCCGATCAACGCCGAGACGCCGGCCCACCTGCTCGACGACGACGTCACCCCCGCCGAGCGCATGTTCGTGCGCAACAATGGCATTCCGCCGGCGATGGACGCCATCGACGTCGCCGCCTGGCGGCTGGAGGTCGCCGGGGAAGCCTGCGTGACGCCCACGACCTTCTCCATCGCCGAGCTCAAGGAGCGCTTCGCGCATCACACCTACCAGCTGCAGGTGGAGTGCGGCGGCAACGGCCGCAGCGAATATGTGCCCGCGGCCAGCGGCAACCAGTGGACCACCGGCGCGGTGGCCTGCCCGCGCTTCACCGGCGTGCGGCTGCGCGACGTGCTGGAGGCCTGCGGCATCGCCGACGACGCCGTCTATGTCGGCTACTACGGCGCCGACGCCCATGCCAGCGGCGATCCGAATCGCGATCCCATCTCCCGCGGGGTGCCGATGGAGAAGGCGCTGGAGGACGAGTCGCTGATCGCCTGGGCGATGAACGATGCCGACATCCCCTACCTGAACGGGCATCCGCTGCGCCTGGTATGCGGCGGCTGGCCCGGCTCGGTGTCGGGCAAGTGGCTGGACCGCATCGTGATCCGCAACCGCAAGCACGACGGCACCAAGATGGGGGCGCCCTCCTACAGCGTGCCCAAGCACCCGGTCGCGCCCGGCACCGACGTGCCGCTGGAGGACTTCGAGACCATCCAGTCGATGCCGGTGAAGTCGCTGGTGACCTTTCCGAAGTCCGGCATCACCCACGCGCTGGGCGAGCCGCTGACGGTGCGCGGCCACGCCTGGGCCGGCGACCTGGCGGTCGAGGCGGTCCACGTCTCGATCGACTTCGGCGCCACCTGGCAGCCGGCCGAGCTCAGCGCCGCGCCCAACCGCCTGGCCTGGCAGCGCTGGACCAGCGCCCTGGACTTCCCCGAGCCCGGCTACTATGAGGTCTGGGCCAAGGCCACCGACAGCCAGGGACGCGCGCAACCCATGGTCGTGCCGGGCTGGAATCCCAAGGGCTATCTCAACAACGCCTGCCACCGCATCGCCGTCCAGGTGGCCTAGGGGGGATGCCATGACACGCACGAACTCCCGGCGGCATCCGGCGCTGGCCGCGGCGCTGCTGCTGTCCATCGGGGTCTCCTTTCAGGGAGGCACTTTTCAAGGGGCTTGGGCCCAGGACGACGCACCGGCCACCGATCCGGACAGCGGCCTGGTCCAGGCCGAGGGCTGGCAGGTGGTCAAGGCGAACTGCACGGTGTGCCACTCCGCCAGGCTGATCACCCAGAACAGTGGCTCGCGCAACCACTGGGAGCACCTGATCCGCTGGATGCAGGACACCCAGGGACTGTGGCCATTCCAGCCCGAGATGGAGGCCACCATCCTCGACTATCTGGCCGAGCACTACGGCCCCAAGGAAGACGCCCGACGCGCGCCGCTGCCGCGCCAGCTGATGCCGGACAATCCCTACTCAAGCCCGGCGGAGAGCGGTTCGGCTTCCGGCTAGGACAGCGGGCTGAACGACGTCGCCATCGCCGCTATACTGTATATATAGACAGAAAAAGGAAGCCGGCATGGCGACGTCACCCTCGGATGCCGTGGCCCGCAAGGGCCGCGGCGCCACCTTCGATCCCGACAACCGCTTCGCCCCCACGCGGGTGGAGGCGGTCGACGACGGCTGGTGGCAGGAGGCCGTGCCCGAGCGGCTGGCCACCCGGGTCACCGAGGAGCAGGCCCGCAGCGCGCTGGCCTGGAACCGCTCGCCGGACCTGCCCTTCGACCGCTCGCTGAATCCCTACCGCGGCTGCGAGCACGGCTGCATCTACTGCTACGCCCGCCCCAGCCACGCCTACTGGGACCTCTCTCCCGGGCTCGACTTCGAGACCCGGCTGATCGCTCGCCACGGCCTGGTCGAGCGGCTCGAGGAAGAGCTGGCCCGCCCCGGCTACGAATGCCGCCCGATCAATCTGGCCGGCAACACCGACGCCTACCAGCCACTGGAGGCCGAGCGCGGCACCACCCGCCGACTGCTGGCCTTCCTGCTCGCCTGCCGCCATCCCGTCACCCTGGTGACCAAGGGCGCGCTGGTGCTGCGCGACCGCGACCTGCTCGCGGAACTGGCCGAGCGGCGGCTGGTGCGCGTGCTTATCAGCCTGACCAGCCTGGACGCCGACCTGAAGCGCACCCTGGAGCCCCGCACCGCCGCCCCGGCGACGCGCCTGAAGATGATCGAGCGGCTTACCGACGCCGGGGTGCCGACGGGCGTGCTGGTCTCGCCGGTGATTCCCGGGCTGACCGATCACGAACTGGAGCGACTGCTGGACGCCGCAAGGAACGCCGGCGCCATGGAGGCGCGCTGGATGCTGCTGCGCCTGCCCAGGGAAGTGGCGCCGCTGTTCGAGGACTGGCTGGCACAGCACTACCCCGACCGCGCCGCCAAGGTGATGAGCCTGATCCGCCAGTGCCGCGGCGGCGAGGACTACGACGCCCGCTTCGGCCATCGCATGCGCGGCCAGGGCGTGTTCGCCGACCTGCTCGATCAGCGCTTTCGCAAGGCCTATCGCCGGCTCGATTTCCCCGGCCTGCCGGCGCTGGATACCGATGCCTTCCGACCGCCGCGCCGCCAGGGCGACCTGTTCGACTAGGCCCGCCCATCGCCTTGTTGACTAGGCCCGCCCCTCGCCTTCGATCTGACGATTCAACTCCTCCAGATAGCTCTCCAGCACCAGGTTGGGCGGCGAGCCCTTGCGGGTGATGGCGCTGTAGCGGGTCAGGTACTGACGGCTCGCCGGGTTCAGGGCTCGCATCCGGCCGTCACGCACCCAGCGCTCGGCATAGTGAGTCGGCAGATAGCCGACATAGCGGCCGGAGAGGATCAGGAAGGCGATCCCCTCCCGGTCGGTGGCCGAAGCCGAGGCGCGCAGGGATTCATGGAGCGCCTTGATCTCCGGCGCCTGGGCATAGGCGGGCAGCACCGCATCGCACTCCGCCAGCTGGTGCTCCGTCACGTCGGCGACATCGAACAGCGGATGGCCCTCGGCGCAGTAAAGCCGTGAGACCTCCTCGTAGAGCGAGCGATACTCGAGCCCCGGCAGGGTCTTCAAGGCCGGCACCACGCCGGTATGCAGGCGACCGTCCAGCACTGCCAGCTCGATGTCGTTGGGCGGGATCATGCGGATATTGATGCGCACCTCGTCGCCGCGCGCCTTGAGGGCGCTGAGCGCGTGGGTGATATGCATCTCGGGCATGGTCACCAGGTTGTCGGTGATGCCGATGTTGAGCTCGCCCTTGAGCCGGGCATGCAGGCCATTGACCCGGGTGCGAAATCCTTCCACCGCCGCCTGCAGCTGCAGGGTGGCCTCATAGACCTCGCTGCCCTCGTCGGTCAGGGCGAAGCCGCTTCGCCCCCGCTGGCACAGGCGCAGCCCGAGCCGCGTCTCGAGATCGTTCATCGCCATGCTGATCGCCGCGCGGCTGATGTTCAGCTCCACCTCGGCGGCGGAAAAGCCGCCGCACTCCACGACCTTGCGATAGATCCGCAGCAGGCGAAGATCGGCATCGCTGGGCTGCCCCGTGAAGGCCGGCTTGTGCTGCGACATGGCGGTATTCCCGTGTTCATGGCGGAGACATCGAGCATAGCGCCGCCCGACCACAAAGTTAACCAGATGCTTTCATGAAGGTAAGACGTCATAGGTTTAACTGATCGATAGCACGGCCTAACGTCGACATCAGAGCGTTCCATCCGAACAGCCACACCCAGAACAGACCAGCCCGTCACAGATCAACAAGAGAGGGAGCCCATGTCGGATCGAGACCCGTCACGCGGTGCGGGCCTGAGCCCGGAACAGCTGGATGCCTACTGGATGCCCTACACCGGCAATCGCCAGTTCAAGCGCGATCCGCGCATCATCACCGGCGCCAAGGGCCACTACTTCACCGATGCCGAGGGACGTCAGATCTTCGATGGCCTCTCCGGCCTCTGGACCTGCGGCGCCGGCCACTGCCGCCCGGAGATCACCGAGGCGGTATCGCGCCAGCTCGCCGAGCTCGACTATGCCCCAGCCTTTCAATACGGCCATCCCAAGGCCTTCGAGCTGGCGCATCGCCTGCGAGAGCTGACGCCCGACGGGCTCGACCACGTGTTCTTCACCGGTTCCGGTTCCGAGAGTGCCGACACCTCGCTGAAGATCGCCCGCGCCTACTGGCGCAAGAAGGGCCAGCCGACCAAGACCAAGCTGATCGGCCGCGCCAAGGGCTATCATGGGGTCAACTTCGGCGGCTTCAGCCTGGGCGGCATCGGCGCCAACCGCAGCCTGTTCGGCCAGGGCGTGGATGCCGATCATCTGCCCCACACCCTGCTGCCGGAGAACGCCTTCACCCGTGGCATGCCCGAGCGCGGCACCGAGCGGGCCGACGATCTGCTGGAACTGATCGCGCTGCACGATGCCTCCAACATCGCCGCGGTGATCGTCGAGCCCATGGCCGGCTCCGCCGGGGTGATTCCACCACCGGTGGGCTATCTCCAGCGGCTGCGCGAGATCTGCGACGCCCACGACATCCTGCTGATCTTCGACGAGGTGATCACGGGCTTCGGCCGCATGGGCGCGATGACGGGCGCCGAGGCCTTCGGCGTGGTGCCGGACATCATGAACGTCGCCAAGCAGCTGACCAACGGCGCGGTGCCGATGGGCGGGGTGATCGTGCAGCGCGAGATCTACCGCACCTTCATGGAACAGGGCGGCCCCGACTACATGCTCGAACTACCCCACGGCTACACCTATTCCGGCCACCCGGTGGCCTGTGCCGCGGCCCTCGCGGCCCTGGACGTGCTCGAGCAGGATCGTCTGATCGATCGCGTGCGCGAGATGGCACCGGTCTTCGAAGCCAGCCTGCACGGCCTGCAGGGGACGCGCTACATCAGCGATATCCGCAACTACGGGCTGGCCGGCGCCCTGCAGATCGCACCGTCGCCGGGCGAGCCGGCCCTGCGCCCCTACCAGATCGCCATGAAGTGCTGGGAGAAGGGCGTCTATGTCCGCTACGGCGGCGACACCATCCAGCTCGGCCTGCCGTTCTCCGTCGAGCGGGAAGAGATCGACCGGCTGATCAATGTCCTTGGCGACGCCATCAACGAACTCGACTGACATCGCCACCACGACTTTTCACCACAAGACATTTTGAGAGGAATCTCCATGAGCACGGTTGGCCATCTGATCAACGGCGCGCGCGTCGACGACGCGACGCGCACCCAGGACGTCTACGACCCTTCCACCGGCGAGGTCGGCGGCCAGGTCGCCCTGGCCGGCAAGGCCACCGTCGAACAGGCCATTGCCGCCGCCCAGGACGCCTTCCCGGCCTGGCGCGACACCCCGCCCGCCAAGCGGGCGCGCATCATGTATCGCTTCAAGGCGCTGCTCGAGCAGCACGCCGACGAAATCTGCCGCCTGATCGGCCAGGAACACGGCAAGATCGTCCACGACGCCCGGGGCGAACTGCAGCGCGGCATCGAGAACATCGAGTACGCCTGCGGCGCCCCGGAGCTGCTCAAGGGCGAGTACAGCAAGAACACCGGCCCCGGCATCGACTCCTGGAGCGAGTTCCAGCCCCTGGGCGTGGTCGCCGGCATCACGCCGTTCAACTTCCCGGCCATGGTGCCGCTGTGGATGTATCCGGCGGCCATCGCCTGCGGCAACACCTTCGTCCTCAAACCCTCCGAGCGTGACCCTAGCTCGACCCTCTACATCGCCGAGCTGGCCCTGGAAGCCGGATTGCCGCCCGGGGTGCTCAACGTGGTCAACGGCGACAAGGAAGCCGTCGACACCCTGCTCGACGACAGCCGCGTCCAGGCCGTGAGCTTCGTCGGCTCCACCCCGATCGCCGAGGCCATCTACGCCCGCGCCAGCGCCAACGGCAAGCGCTGCCAGGCGCTGGGCGGGGCCAAGAACCACGCCATCGTGATGCCCGACGCCGACATGGACAACGTGGTCAGCTCGCTGACCGGCGCCGCCTTCGGCTCCTCCGGCGAACGCTGCATGGCGCTGTCGGTGGCCGTGGCCGTCGGCGACGAGGCCGCCGACGCGCTGATCGACAAGATGCAGGCGCAGATGAAGACCCTGAAGGTCGGCCCCTTCCATGACGCCGGCAACGACTTCGGCCCAGTGATCACCCGGGCCCACCAGGAGAAGGTCTGCGGCTACATCGAGAGCGCCCAGCAGCAGGGTGCCGAGATCGTCGTCGACGGCCGCGGCGTGCAGGTACCGGGGCACGAGAACGGCTTCTTCGTCGGCGGCACCCTGATCGACCGCGTGACCCCCGACATGACCTGCTACCTCGAGGAGATCTTCGGCCCGGTGCTGCTGGTGGTCCGCGCCGGCTCCATGGAAGAGGCCATGCGGCTGATCGACGACCACGAATACGGCAACGGCACCTGCATCTACACCCGTGACGGCGAGGCGGCCCGCTACTTCAGCGACCGCATCCAGGTCGGCATGGTCGGCATCAACGTGCCGCTGCCGGTGCCGGTGTCCTACCACAGTTTCGGCGGCTGGAAGCGCTCGCTGTTCGGCGATCTCAGCGCCTACGGCCCGGATGCCGTGCGCTTCTACACCAGGCGCAAGACCGTCACCCAGCGCTGGCCGTCGACCGGCGTTCGTGAAGGGGCGCAGTTCTCCTTCCCCTCCTGATCCACTCTGCACGCATCGCCAACACAGCGGCGCCGGAGAGCCTGCCGGCGCGCAGGTCGTCGAGGGCGCGATTGGCGTCCTCCAGCGGGTAGGCAACGGTCTCGGTGCGGATCGGCACCTTCGGGGCGAGTGCGAGGAATTCCTCGCCGTCGCGGCGAGTGAGGTTGGCCACCGACTTGAGACTGCGTTCCTGCCACAGCAGCCGGTAGGGAAAGGACGGGATGTCGGACATGTGGATGCCCCCGGAGACCACGGTGCCGCCGGGGCGCACGTGGGACAGCGCGATCGGCACCAGCTCGCCCACCGGGGCGAACAGCAGGGCGGCGTCCAGCGGCTCGGGCGGGGCCTGGTCGCTGCCGCCCGCCCAGGCGGCACCGAGCCGACGGGCGAAGGCCTGGGCCTCGGTGTCGCCGGGGCGGGTGAAGGCGTAGAGGGTCTGGCCGCGGGAGCGCGCCAGCTGGGCGAGGATGTGCGCCGCGGCGCCGAAGCCGTAGAGGCCCAGCCGCCGAGGTACGTCGCCGCCGGCCAGCCGCCAGGTGCGATAGCCGATCAGTCCCGCGCACAGCAGCGGCGCGGCGGCCTGGGCATCGTCGACGTCGAGCGCGAAACAGTAGCGGGCGTCGGCCACGCAGTACTCGGCGTAGCCGCCGTCGCGGGTGTAGCCGGTGAACTCGGCGCGCTCGCAGAGGTTCTCGCGCCCGGCCCGGCAGGACTCGCACTCGCCGCAGGTCTTCCCCAGCCAGGGCACGCCGACCCGCTGGCCTCTTTCAAGCCCTGTCTCGAGCCCTGTCTCGGGCCCAGCGACGCCCTCCCCCAGCGCATCCACCTCGCCGACGATCTCGTGGCCGGGCACCAGCGGCAGGCGGGGCTCAGCGAGCTCACCATCGACCACATGCAGGTCGGTGCGGCACACCCCGCAGGCCAGCACCCGGACCCGCACCTCGCCGGGGCCGGGCTCGGGAATCGGCACGCGTTCGAGGCGCAGCGGCTGATGGGCGGCGTGCAGGCGCATGGCGCGCATCTCGCTCATGGGAGGCTCCTCGTGCGGATCACCTCCCGAGCATAGCGCAGCCACACATCTCACTCGGGCCTGGCGGTGCCTAGGCCTCGACGGTGACCTCGTAGCCCGTAAACTTGCGCAGGTTGATCACGCCGCTGTCGAGGATCAGGTACTGGCCCTTGATGCCGAGCAGAGTGCCGGCCACCTCGGGCTGCTTGTCGAAGTTGTGGGAGACCACCTTGGTGGGATGCTCGAGCACCGGGTACTCGAAAGCGTAGGGCGCGGCATCGACCTCGCGGATGGCGTCATGGCCGAAGCGCTCGCGCAGCTCGAGCAGCCCCGGCGCGAGGCGTTCGAGCAGGCGGTCGCGCTCGCCGGGCAGATCTAGCTCCGTGGCCTCGCCCTTGAGCATCGCACGCCAGTTGGTGCGATCCGAGACCTCGTCCTTGAACAGCACCTCGACGAAACCGGACTGCTGACGGGTATCGACCTCGAGGATCGGCAGCGCCTGGACGGCGCCCTGGTCGAGCCAGCGGGTCGGCACCTGGGTGTCCCGGGTGATACCGACCTTGAGCCCGGAGGCGTTGGCCAGGTAGACCACGTGGGGCCGGAAGCAGTGGGTCTCGCCCCACGCCGGTTCGCGGCAGGTGCCCTGGAAGTAGTGGCACTGCTCGGGCTTCATGATGCAGCTGTCGCACTGGGCGAGCTTCTTGAAGCAGGGATAGCAGTGGCCCTGGCCGAAGCTCTTCTTCGTCGCCCGCCCGCAGTGGGTGCAGGCGATGGCGCCGGTCCAGGTCAGCCGCAGCGGCTGACCCAGCCGGGCATTGAGGTCGAGGCGCTCGTCGCCGGCGCGCAGCGTGTAGCGCGCCGGGGCGCCCGGCTCGACGGCCATCTTGGTCAGACAGCCCGTCAGGGCGATGGCATCAGTCACGGCCGACGTCCCGGCCGAGGCCGGCCTGCTCCGGAGACACGCCGGCGCCGCTGCTGTCGGCGCCGCAGGTACGACGCTCCAGATAGCCGACGCGCTCCTCGGCGGGCACGTTGTTCTCGGCCTCGTAACGCATCACCGCCTCGAGGCAAAGCTCGGTCTGCTCGGCCGTCAGGAAGCGGCCGTCCGGCCACTTGCGCAGGGCCACCGACTGCTTGAGGCTCTCGTAGATGGCCGGCGTCATCTGCTGGATCATGCGCTCGAAGGTCATATCGCTCATGGCGGACTCTCTCGGAAGAAACGGGTCGGGACGCGACGGGTCGCCGGCATGCGGAGCCGGTGGTCAGTGTCGCTGGACGTGGCGGGAATGATACCAGCCGATCACCAAACCCACGACCAGCCCGCCCAGGTGCGCCTCGTTGGCCACGTTGCCGAAGCCGAACAGCTCGGCCACGTCGGTCATGGTGAAGACCATCCAGCCGAGCATGAACACCACCAGCATCTGGGGCACGAAGAAGCCGTCGCCGGGGCGCCGGCGCGACATCAGCCAGACGTAACCGAGCAGTGCGAAGTCGACGCCCGACATGCCGCCGAACAGCACCGTGCCGGTGGCATACTGGGCCAGGTTGCCGCCGATGCCCGCGGCCAGCAGCAGCGTCAGCATGCGCCCGCGGCCATGGAAGGCTTCGACCTGGCGGCCGAAGTACCAGAGCCACAGCATGTTGAAGACCAGATGCATCCAGCCGAAATGCAGGAAAGCCGGCGACAGCAGGCGCCATACCTGCCCGGAGGCCAACGTTTCGCCCAGGTCGCCGAAGACCAGCTGGCCCCCCGCCACGCCCACCGGCACGATGGTCAGGGCGGCGGTCACCAGATCGCCGAGCACGCTCATCACCGCGAACACCGCCAGGCACAGCGCCATGGCGGCCGCGGTCACCGGCGCCTGGCGGAACGGCGCCAACCAGGCCGCTCTGCCAGCGGCGCCATGCAGGCGACGCGCCCTGCCGCCTTCGGGCATCAGTGGCTCACCCCGCTGCCAGCGCATCACCAGACGCTGCATGGCCTCCTGCTGCCGGGGATCGACCAGCCACAGCACCTGCCCTTCCTCCTCGTCGGTGAAGAAGTGACCGATGCGCTCGGCCCAGAGGGCCTTTCGCAGCTCGCGGGTATCGGTGTCACGGGGCAGCAGCATCACCCGATGCATGGCGTCTCCTCGGGGGAATCGGGGGCGAACCGCGCCGGCCGGACACGCAAAGAAAAAGTCCGGCGGAAGGGGCCGCCGGACAAGAGCAAGGGATCGTTCAAGGGAACACTTACTCTGACGGCCCCGCATGCGGCAAGTTCGCAACATTGAGCGGTAGTTAGGTAACGTTTTGTATCAGTCGAAATCGATTTCCCAGGGCTGCGGCCGGGCCTGCTCTTCCCGGGGCACGCGGACCCACACGAAGCGGTCGGCATCGAGGCGCGCCTCGCCGTTCCAGCGATAGGCCACCAATCGGCCGAACTTCACCGCGCTGTAGTCCAGGCAGGCAATGTTGGGCGCCGGCAGGGCCGGAATGCCCTCGCACCAGTAGTGGCCGATGAACAGCGGCGGCTCGTCGGGGCCGTAGTACGTCAGCCGTTCCGCCTCGGCCGCGCTGAGCGGTCGCAGCTCCAGGTCGCCCGGCAGATTGTCGGGCTGGAACACCACGTCGCCCCAGGTCCGGGGCCGATGCGCCCAGAAGTGGGCGCGGAAGCTGCGTCGGGTGAAACCGTCGCCGGACTGGATCTGCACGCCCTCGGGCAGCGTGATGTGGCTGCCGCGGGTGAGCCGGTCGAGGATCTCGAACTCGCGGGTGCCGTGACGCACGGCGGCGGTCAGGAAATCGAGATCGATGCGACCGTCCGGGCGCGAGGCGCGCAGCTCGTCGATTCGTGACTGATCCCAGCAGGCGTGCACCACCCGCAGGCCGTCGCGTTCCAGGAACAGCGGAATGTCGAGGAACCAGGCCAGCGTCTCGTCCCACTCCTGGGGATGGTCGCGATACTGTTCCAGGGTCTCGCGGACGATACGGTTGTGGCGCGGGGTGTGCTCGCGCAGCCACTCCCGGCCCAGCTCGGCGGGCGCACGATGGTGATAGGCCAGGGCGTTGATCTCGTGGTTGCCCATCACGATCAGCGCCTCGCCCTCCTCCACCATGCGCCGCGCGATGGTGACGGCGAGGCGGATGCGGGGCCCGCGATCGATGAGGTCGCCGAGGAAGATCACCTTGCGTCGCGGATGGCGATAGACGCCGCCACGCTGATGATAGCCGAGGCGTTCGAGCAGGGCCGCCAGCGTCGCGCCGCAGCCGTGCACGTCGCCGATCAGGTCGTAGCCTTCCAGGGGCGCTCTGCTCACCTCAGTCTCCCAGGCGGTTGCTCCAGCCCAGCTTGCTGCGCAGGACCTCGTAGAAATTGTGCCCCACGGGGTGGACGAGCTGCACGCGCTCCGGTTTGCGACGGATCACCAGCACGTCGTCGGGTTTGGCCACCGCACGCGTCTGGCCATCGCAGCTGATGTGCGGATAGGTCTGATTGGTCTCGCCGATGTGAATGCGGATCTCGCTGGCGGCGTCGATGGCGATCGGACGACTCGACAGGGTATGCGGGAACATCGGCACCAGGGTGATGACGTCCAGCCGCGGATGCATGATTGGCCCGCCGCCGGACAGCGCATAGGCCGTGGAACCGGTCGGCGTGGCAATGATCAGGCCATCGCTGCGCTGGCTGTGCACGAACTGGTCGTCGATGAACAGCTCGAACTCGATCATGCGCACCGCCTTGCCGGGATGCAGCACCACCTCGTTCAGGGCATCGCCGTCGCCGACCCGCTCGCCGTCGCGGTAGAGCTCGGCGTCGAGCAGGAAGCGTTCCTCGAGCTCGTACTGGCCGGCCAGTACCTCGCCGACGCGCTCCTCGAGTTCGTCGGGCGAGATATCGGTGAGAAAGCCCAGCCGGCCGCGGTTGACGCCCAGCACCAGGGTGCCGCTGTGACACAGGGTGCGGGCGGCGCCGAGCAGGCTGCCGTCGCCGCCGACCACGATCACCAGGTCGCACAGCTCGCCCAGCCGGCGGCGGCTGGCCTCGGGATGGCCGTGGCCGAGCAGCACCGTGGCGGTGCGATCCTCGAGGATGACGTGGTAGCCGGCATCGTCGAGGAAGCGGCTGAGCCGCTTGAGGGTCTCGACCACCTTGGCGCTCCCCAGGCGGCCGATCAGGCCGATATTCCTGAAGGCCTGATGCTTGACGACATTGTTGTTGGCAGCGGGCATGAGCGGGTCCTTCGCTTCGCGACGGCTCATTATGGCGATTGGCTCCCGGCCGGGCAAACCGCCGCTCAGGCGGCACGCGGCGCGCGGCGGCGCTGCCACCAGTCGTTGACCAGCAGCGAGGCCAGGATGATGGCCCCGCCCAGCGCCAGGCGAGGCAGGTCGGCGTCACGGTTCCAGATCAACAGGTTGACCAGCAGGCCCGCCGGCACCAGGGCGTTGTTCATGACCGCCAGCGCGCCCGCATCGACCTTGGTCGCGCCGAGGTTCCACAGGAAGTAGCCCACGCCCGAGGCCACCAGTCCGAGCCAGGCCAGCACGCCCCACTGCAGCGGCGTGGCGGGCAGCGCCGAGGCATCGCCCCACCACAGGAAGGCCGGCACGGCCACGGCCACGGCGCCGAGGTAGAACCAGCCGAACACCGAGAGGCGGGGCAGGTCGTCGGGCAGGCCCGCCGAGAGCCTTCGATAGCCGACCTGGCCCAGGGCGAAGCACAGGTTGGCGCCCTGGACCACCAGGAAACCGAGCCAGTAGTCACCGTCCAGGCCGCGATAGCGGATCACCGCCGCCCCCAGCACCGCCATCGCCGCGGTCAGCAGGTGGAACGGCGAGAAGCGCTTGAACAGCAGATCGTCGAGCAGGGTGATGTAGAGCGGCGTGAGCACCGTGAACAGCAGCACCTCGGGCACCGAGAGCAGCAGGAAGGACTGGTAGAAGAAGATGTACATCACGCCGAGCTGCACGGCGCCGAGCCCCATCAGGGCCAGGCGCTGGCGCCCGCGCAGCAGGCGCGGCCGCAGCAGCGGCAGGAACAGCAGGGCCGCCAGCACGATGCGGGTCATCACCGAGAAGTAGCTGTCTACCTGACCGGCCAGGTAGACGCCGATCAGCGAGAACGAGAACGCCCAGAGGACGGTGATGCCGACGAGATAGCCCAAGGTTCCACTCCGTTTGGAAAAGCAAGGCGTCGAGGATTATACCGGCGGCATCCCGCCTGCCAAGCGGCTCAGCCCCGGCGGCGCTGCCGCAGGGCATGCAGCACGTAGGCCACCCCGGGTAGCCAGCCCAGCAGCGTCAGTCCCAGGGCGATCCACACGCGGCGCGCGCCGCCGCCGGCCAGCCCCATCGCCAGCGGCGGCAGCAGCACCGCCAGCGCCACCAGGGCGGCGAAGGGCTCGGCGCGGCCGGTCGGGGCTGACTCGACGGCCGGCGGCGTGGCCGGTTCCGCGTCCGGCCGGGCGGGCTCGCTCGAGGCCGTGGATGGCGCCTCCGGCGTCCACTGTCCGACCTCGGCGGCCGCCGGCCGCGCGGGCGCCGACTCATGCTCCAGGGCCTGACGATGGGCCTCGTGATCGATCTTCTGCGTCAGCTCGTCGGCGCCCTCGGCGAGTTCGTCGTGATAGCGCTCCCAGTCCTCCCAGTCGTGAGGGGTGCCCGCCCGGGGACGATGGTCTCCGGATTCACGGGCGCGTTCCCAGGCCTTCTCTTCCAGGGTATTGGGGCGCTCGCGGTCACGCTCTCCGTCCAGCCCCTTGCGGGCCAGGTATTCACGGGCATCCATGGTGAAACTCCATCACTCGTCGGTGGCGGCATTGTGCCTCATTGGAACGGTGTCTCAAGGGGCCAGTTCCCGGCGGGGCAGCAACCGTTGGTGGCGGTCGGCAGGCGGCGCGCCGTGAGTCGACTATGATGAACGCGAGACACGCCGCGGTCTCCGGCCGACCGACGGGCGCAGCACGCAACCATCACAAGGGACGTGCGCCCGGGCCGGGCCACCAGGCACGAGGTTCCACCGGGACGAGGAGAACCGCCATGCCCAGCAAGGCTCCCACCATCGTACGCGAGATCATGTCGCGCGACTGCTATCGGGTCACCGGCAAGACGTCGGCCACCACCCTGGCCCAGGGCCTGGCCCTGCACCGGCTGCCCGGGGCGCCGGTGGTCGACGAGCGCGACCAGCTGATCGGCTTCATCTCCGAGCAGGACGTGCTCGGCAAGCTGCTGGAGAGCGCCTACCTCGACGACGAGCCGCCGCTGGTCAGCGAACTGATGCGCAACGAGGTGCTGTCCGTGGCCCCGTCCAAGAGCATCACCGACCTGGCCCAGGAGATGCTGGGCGCCAAGCCCAAGATCTACCCGGTCACCGAACAGGGTCGCCTGGTCGGCATCGTGACCCGGCGCGACGTGCTCAGCGCCATCCTGCGCATGCGCCACTCCTGACCCTTCACCGCTCCTCGCTTCCGACACCCGGCGCCGCCGGGTGTCGTCGTTTGCGGACATAAAAAAACCGCCTCATCGGTGATGAGGCGGTCAAGGATCGAATCGCAAGCTAGATCAACAGTGCTAGCGACTGCCATCGCTACTGTTGTCTGCACCTGTTCTGACAGTCTTGGCAGGAAAAGTTCAGACGGCGACGAAAAAATTCCACGCTCCCTATCCGGTGCCCGCTGACGACCGGGGTTGTCAGCGTTAAGCCATTGGCGATAGTATCGAAATCGCCTCGCGGGTGTAGCTCAATGGTAGAGCAGAAGCTTCCCAAGCTTAAGACGAGGGTTCGATTCCCTTCACCCGCTCCACAGGCCTCTCACATCCTGACTCGCGCCCGCGAGCCGAACCGCCAGGTCCCGCCATGGCCCTCTTCCTGACCGTACTGGCCGTCTGCCTGCTGATCATCGGCGGCATGGTCGCCATTCTGATGACCGCACGCACGCCCCGCTATCGCACCGAGCCCGAACACCTGCTCGAGCTGTTCGATCAGGCCCTCGAAAGCCGGGTCAGCGAGACCGAATGGAACGCGGTGGTCGGCTATCCGATTCGCCACGACGATTATCTGGAGGGCGTGCGGCGCCGCGCCCAGCGGCTGATGGACGAGCACGGCCGCCATGGCCGGGTGGCCCGCGGCAAGCCGCTGCTGGACGACGAAGGACACGCCGACCTCAGCGCCCTGCGCGATCACCTCGCCGCGCGCACGGCCCTGCGCCACGGCGAAGAGCGGGAATGAGGCCTGGCGACGAATTCGGTACACTGGGCGTCATCCCGTGACCGCCGCGCCGGAGGGCGACGATGACCAGCGCGATCCGCCAGTTTCCTCTCGATACCGCCATCCACCATCATGCCCACGACTTCCACCAGATCGTGATCGGGCTCAATGGACAGGCGGAGTTCGAGATCGAGGGCCTCGGCGGCTCGATCTCGGCGCTCTCGGGCTGCATCGTCCCGGCCAATCACATGCACTACTACGCCGGTACCGGCGACAACCATCAGCTGGTCCTCGACCTGCCGCAGGACGCGCTGTCGCTGACCGGCCATCACCATGAACTGGCCCGGCTGTTCGACGCCCCGCGCTTCTTCGACCTGGATGCCTCGCTGGCCCGCTATCTCGAGTTCGTGCTCCAGGAGCTGCGCCTGCTGGCCAGTCAAGGCGCCCTGAGCGACCTGCAGCAGGACCGCCTGGCCGCCACCCTGCTCGGCTCGCTGCATGCCCGGCTGTCCGGCGACGCCTCGTCGACGGGGCGCCCCCTGGATCTCTCGGCCCTGGACCGCTACATCGACCAGCACCTGAGCGGCCAGCTCCGGGTCGCCGACCTGGCGGCCCAGGCCTGCCTCAGCGAAGCCCACTTCACGGCACGCTTCCGCGCCCAGACCGGCCTCTCGCCGTGGCGCTACGTGATGCGTCGGCGCCTGGAGACGGCCCGACGCCTGATCCACGAGAGCCATCTGCCGCTCTCCGAGATCGCCGCGCTCACCGGATTCACCAACCAGAGCGCCCTCTCCCGCGCCTTCCGCCGCGACTACGGCCACCCCCCCAGCCAGCTGCGACGCCCGGGCGCCAGGCGACTCGCCAGCAACGCACCGATGCCTTAGACCAAGGTCGTAAAAAAGCTGTCACCCGACGGCAACATCCGCGAATTCGTCAAATCCCCCAACGGAATCGACAAGCAGAGCCTTCTCTGGCGCCCTACGCTTGCAGGATACCGTGAATCCGTCGGCGCTCCCCCTGACGCGGCGGCGGACACACGACCCTGTGACGATCGGCTTCCATCGGGGAACGACATGCTCAACGCCAACAACATGCTGGAAGACGCCACCTGGCGTCAGGATCTCGACACCCTCTTCGCCCGCATCAGCGAACACTACGTGGTCGACGAGAACGACTTCGTCGAGGAGCTGATTCAGGCCCTCGGCGCGGGCCGCCAGGACTTCGCCCGCACCGCCGAGAAGACCGCCGAGCTGGTACGCGAGATCCGCGAGATGGATACCGCCGTCGATACCATCGACGAGCTGCTCCAGCAGTACAGCCTGGATACCCACGAGGGCCTGATGCTGATGTGCCTGGCCGAGGCCATGCTGCGCATCCCCGACAAGGCCACCGCCGACGCCCTGATCGAGGACAAGCTGGGCCCCGCCGACTGGAAGGCACACCTGGGCAAGAGCGAATCCTGGATGGTCAACGCCTCCACCTGGGGTCTGCTGATGACCGGCCGCGTGGTGACCCTGGACAAGCCCCAGGAAGGCCGTCCCTCCGGCTTCATCAACAAGATGGTCAACCGCATGGGCGAGCCGGTGATCCGCCGCGCCATGGTCGAGGCCATGAAGGTCATGGGCAAGCAGTTCGTCCTCGGCCGCGATATCGACGAGGCGCTCAAGCGCTCCAAGCCGCTGTTCGACAAGGGTTACACCTACTCCTACGACATGCTCGGCGAGGCCGCCCGCACCCGCCGTGACGCCAAGCGCTACTTCGACGACTACGCCCGCGCCATCGAGCGGGTCGGCAAGACCAGCCGTACGCTGTCCGCCAAGACGCCCACGCCGTCGATCTCGATCAAGCTCTCGGCGCTGCATCCGCGCTACGAGTTCGGCCGCCGCGAGCAGGTGCTGCGCGAGCTGGTCGGCAGCGTGCGCGAACTGGCCCAGATGGCCCGCGAGCGCGACGTGGCCGTGACCATCGACGCCGAGGAGGTCGACCGCCTGGAGCTGTCGCTGGAGGTGTTCCGCGCCGTCTACGAAAGCGAGACCTGCCGCGGCTGGGGCAAGTTCGGGCTGGTGGTCCAGGCCTACTCCAAGCGCGCCCTGCCGGTGCTGCACTACCTCAATCGCCTGGCCGAGCACCAGGGCGACGAGATCCCGTTGCGCCTGGTCAAGGGCGCCTACTGGGACAGCGAGATCAAGGAATCCCAGCAGCTGGGCGTGGACGGCTACCCGGTCTACACCCGCAAGTCCGCCACCGACGTGGCCTATCTGGTGTGCTCGCGCTTCCTGCTCTCCGACGCCACCCGCGGCCGGATCTTCCCGCAGTTCGCCACCCACAACGCCCATACCATCACCAGCATCCTCGAGCAGGCCAACGCCGCCGACCGGGCCTTCGAGTTCCAGCGCCTGCACGGCATGGGCGAGGCACTCTACGATGCGGCCCTCAAGCGCGCCCCCCAGGGCACCTACTGCCGCATCTACGCGCCCACCGGCGCCCACAAGGACCTGCTGCCCTACCTGGTGCGCCGGCTGCTCGAGAACGGCGCCAACTCGTCGTTCGTCCACCAGCTGGTCGATCCCAAGGTGCCGGTGGAATCGCTGTGCGTGCACCCGGCGGAGACCCTACGCCAGTACGATAGCCTGGCCAACCCGCAGATTCCGCTGCCCCGCGATCTCTACGGGCCCGGCCGCCCCAACTCGAAGGGGGCGAACCTCAACATCCGCAGCCAGTACCAGCCGCTGATGGATGCCATGGCGACGCACATGGACACCGTGTACGAGGCGCGCCCGCTGCTGGCCTTCGACGTGGCCAGCGACCCGGCGCAGACCCACGAGGTGACCGCGCCCTACGACCGCCGCCAGCGCGTCGGCACGGTGCTGTGGACCACCAAGACACAGGCCGAGCAGGCCCTGGACGCCGCCTGGGCGGCCTTCCCGCGCTGGGAGGCGACGCCGGTGGGCGAGCGCGCCGACATCCTGCGTCGCTTCGCCGACCTGATGGAGGCGAACATGGCGGAGCTGATGGCGCTGTGTTCCCGCGAGGGCGGCAAGCTGCTCACCGACGGCGTCGACGAGATCCGCGAAGCGGTGGACTTCTGCCGCTACTACGCCGTGCGCGCCGAGGAGCTGTTCGCCGAACCGACCCGCCTGCCGGGGCCGACCGGCGAGTCCAACGAGCTGATGATGGGCGGCAAGGGCGTGTTCGCGGCGATCAGCCCCTGGAACTTCCCGGTGGCGATCTTCTGCGGCCAGATGGTCGCCACCGCCGTGGCCGGCAACACCGTGCTGGCCAAGCCCGCCGAGCAGACCTCGATCGTCGCCCATCGCGTCGTCGAGCTGCTGCGCGAGGCCGGCATGCCCCGCGACGTGGTGCAGCTGCTGCCCGGCGACGGTCCCACCGTCGGCAGCGTGCTGACCAGCGACCCGCGCGTCACCGGCGTGGTGTTCACCGGCGGCACCGACACCGCCCAGGTCATCAACCGCGCCCTGGCCAACCGCGAGAACGCCGCGCTGCCGACCCTGGTGGCCGAAACCGGCGGCATGAACGCCATGATCGTCGATTCCACCGCCCTGCCCGAGCAGGTCGTGGCCGACGTCATCCACTCGGCCTTCCAGAGCGCCGGCCAGCGCTGCTCGGCGCTGCGCGTGCTCTACCTCCAGGACGACGTGGCCGACCGCGTGATCCAAATCCTCGAAGGCGCCATGGCCGAGCTTCACGTGGGCGACCCGCGCGACCTGGGCACCGACGTGGGCCCGGTGATCGACGAGGACGCCCGCCGGGGCCTGCAGGCGCACATCGACCGGCTCAAGGGCGAGGGTCGGCTGCTGGCCGAGACCCGGCTCGACCCGGCGCATACCGCCGAGGGCACCTTCATTGCCCCCAGCGCCTTCCAGATCGACGGCATCGACGCCCTGGAGCGCGAGCAGTTCGGCCCGGTACTGCACATCGTGCGCTACAAGGCCCAGGACCTCGACCGGGTGATCGAATCGATCAACGGGCGCGGCTATGGCCTGACGTTCGGCGTGCACAGCCGCAACGAATCCTTCGCCGAGGAGATCGCGCAGAAAATTCGCGTTGGCAACGTGTACGTCAACCGCAATATCATCGGGGCCGTCGTCGGGGTCCAGCCGTTCGGCGGCCAGGGCTTCTCCGGAACGGGCCCCAAGGCGGGTGGGCCCCACTATCTTCTGCGGTTCGCCACGGAAAAGACGGTAACGATCAATACCGCCGCACTCGGCGGCAATGCGTCACTGCTTGCGCTGGGAGACGAGTGATCCCCGCTCGTCGGTAACGACAACAAACTGAAGGAAGTCCCTCATGGTCGAAAACAACGCCACCATAGGCTTTACATTCGCGCTGTACCTGATCGTGATGCTCGGCATCGGGATCATCGCCTACAAGCGCACCAGCAACCTCTCCGATTACATCCTCGGCGGGCGCTCGCTGGGCCCCTGGACCTCGGCGATCTCCGCCGGGGCCTCGGACATGTCCGGCTGGCTGCTGCTGGGCCTGCCCGGCGCGGCCTACGCCAGCGGCCTGTCCGCGGGCTGGATCGCCGTCGGCCTGCTGGCCGGCACCTGGCTCAACTGGCTGCTGGTGGCACGTCGGCTGCGCGTCTACAGCTTCCGGGCCGATGACGCCCTGACGATCCCGGACTTCCTGGCCAAGCGCTTCCGGGACAACAGCCAGCTGCTGCGGGTGATCTCGGCGGTGTTCATCCTGCTGTTCTTCATGTTCTACACCAGCTCCGGCCTGGTGGCAGGGGCCAAGCTGTTCGACACGGTGTTCGGCTTCGACTACACCCTGGCGTTGACCATCGGCACCCTGGCGATCATCTCCTACACCTTCTTCGGGGGCTTCCTCGCGGTGTCCTGGACCGACCTGATCCAGGGCCTGATGATGGCCGCGGCGCTGCTGATCGTGCCGGTCGTGGCGCTGACCGAGATGGGTGGCCTGGGCGGCAGCGCCCAGGAAATCCTGGCGGCCAACCCGGACATGCTGAAGTGGTTCACCGACGCGTCCACCGGCGAGGCGCTGTCGGTGATGGGCATCGTCAGCTCGCTGGCCTGGGGCCTCGGCTATTTCGGCCAGCCGCACATCCTGGCCCGCTTCGCCGCCATCCGCAGCGAGAAGGACATCCCCACCGCACGCCGCATCGCGGTGAGCTGGAGCGCCCTGGGCCTGCTCGGTGCCATGGCCGTGGGCCTGCTCGGGACCGTCTACATGGCGCGTGACCTGGGCGACGGCGAGACCATCTTCATGGTCATGGTCAACGCCATCTTCCACCCGGTGATCGCCGGCGTGCTGCTGGCCGCCATCCTGGCCGCGGTGATGTCCACCGCCGACTCCCAGCTGCTGGTGTCGTCCTCGGCGCTGACCGATGACTTCTACAAGGCCATCTTCCGCAAGGATGCCACCCAGGGCGAACTGGTGTGGGTGGGCCGCTTCGCGGTCATCGGTATCGCCGTCATCGCCTATCTGCTGGCGCTGAACCCCGACTCCACGGTGCTGGGACTGGTGTCCTACGCCTGGGCAGGCTTCGGTGCGGCCTTCGGCCCGGCGCTGATCATGTCGCTGTTCTGGCGCCGCATGAACACCTGGGGCGCGCTGGCCGGCATCGTCGTCGGCGGCGTCACCGTGGTGGCCTGGGCCCAGATCTCCGGCGGCATCTTCGATCTCTACGAGATCGTGCCCGGCGTGATCTTCGCCTACATCGCCATCGTGGTGGTGAGCCTGGTGACCGAGGCGCCGACCGACGACATCACCGCCGAGTTCGACAGCCTCGAGGAAGCCGCCTGATCGCGGCATCCGGACGAGAGAGCAAGCAAGAAGCCGCCTGCGGGCGGCTTCTTTCGTTTCGTCATCCCGTCGTCACGTCCCCGGGGCGGCGAGATCACCCCATCAGCCCCCTGCCCAACAGCGCCAGGGCAAACAGCGGCAGGGCCGCCCGGCTCCAGGTCGTGCCGGAGAGTCGCCACAGCCCCCGCCCACCGACCGACATGGCCACCGGCCGCGCAAAGGCGCCACCCAGCGCCCAGATGCCCAGCAGCACCAGCACTGCCCGCCAGGGCCAGTCGAGCCCCTGCACCAGCGCGGGTTGATACAGCAACCATACCGACAGCCCCGCCGCCGTCAGCAGCGCGACCAGCGGTCTGTCGCCCGCCCCCGGCCTGGCGGGAAACCGCGTCTCGAAGCGCATGGCCATTCCCTCTCGCCGTCGCCTGTCTCACCGATCCAGTGAAGCCGAAAACCTCGAGATCGGCGAATCCGTGCAGGAAATGTGAAAGCTATACGCCTCCTGTACATCATAAGTCCCTGTCGGCAGGCGCTTTCGTTAAAGCAGGAGAAATCCGCCAGGGGTTTGATAGAAAAATCCTACAAGACATTTAGAAACAGTGTTTTTATACTGACCACATTCCATGCGATGACGCCGAATCGGTCGGCGTCGGCATCCAGGACGAACCAGGGAGGTTTCCCCATGAAGATGACCCGTCTGATCACCGCCACCGCCATTGCCGCCGCCGGCCTCGTCGGTGCCCAGTCCGCCATGGCCTACCAGGCCGGCGACATCTACGTGCGCGGCGGCATCGCCAAGTCCGAAGTCAACGACGACATCGGCTCCCTCAACGGCGACGATATCGACGTCTCCGACGAGCGCGGCTTCTCCTACGGCCTGGGCTATCAGTTCCACGACAAGTTCGGCGTCGAGCTCAACGGCACTCAGGACATCGAGCACGATGTGGCCATCGGCGGCGCCAACGTCGGCTCCGTGGACCGCCGCCCGATCAACCTGATGCTCAACTACTACCCGCTGGGCGGCACCGGATCGCGCATCCAGCCCTACGCTGGCGCGGGCCTCAACTACACCGACTTCAACGACGTGACGGTTGCCGGCCTGGATGTCGATGACTCCTACGGCGCCGCCGCCCAGCTCGGCGTGGACTTCGCCCTGACCGACCACCTGCTGGTCGGCGCCTTCGCCAACTACGCCGATGTCAGCCCCGACATCGAGATCAACGGCCAGGATGCCGGCGACATCGACGTCGACCCGGTCACCGTCGGCGGCGGCTTCACCTACCGCTTCTGATCCGCGCCACGCCATGACCACCAGGACGCCGGGCCCCGTGCCCGGCGTCCTGTTTTGACGTGCATCAATTCAAGCCGCGAACCATTTTGCCTTGAGTCAAATCGGCGCCGCGGCGCACCCCGTAGACTGGAGCCCTCGCTTACCTTCACCGAGGAGCCAGCCTCATGCGCCGCACCCTGATTTCCACCCTGATCGTCGCCACCGGCCTCGCCGCCAGCAGCCAGGTGCTCGCCTATGGCGCCGGCGATATCTACACCCGCGTCGGCGTGGCCAAGGTCGCGCCCAAGAGCGATAACGGCGATCTCGCCAGCGGCACCTATGAGGTCGACGTTCAGGACGACAACGGCTTCGCCTTCACCCTAGGCTATCGCTTCACCGACAAGCTGGGCATGGAGCTGCTGGCCGCCGAGCCCTTCGAGCACGACATTCAGCTCAACGGCGCCAACCTCGCCTCCACCAAGCACCTGCCGCCGACGCTGACCCTGCAGTACTATCCGCTGGGTGGCACCCAGGCGCGCGTGCAGCCCTATGCCGGCGTCGGCGTCAACTACACCCATTTCTCCGACGAGCACATCGATGGCGGCGATCTGGAGCTGGAAGACTCCTGGGGCGCGGCCGCCCAGCTCGGCGTCGACCTCCTGATCGACGAACACTGGGCCCTCAACGCCGCCGCCTGGTATCTCGACATCGACACCGATGCCGAGCTCGGCGGCACCGACATCGGCAACGTCGAGATCGACCCGCTGGTGGTGATGGGCGGCATCAGCTTCCGCTTCTGAGCCGCGTCGACATGCCATGCAAAAGGCCCGCCGAACGGCGGGCCTTTTGGCGTGCGAGCCGCGTGGCGAGTGTCGGCGCCGCTAGCGGGCGGTATGGCGCGACAGCCCCAGCGCCTTGAGCGTCTCGTCGTCGAGGCCGTGGATGGCTTCCACATCGGCCAGGCGGGCGTGATAGTCAGCACTCAGGAAGGGCTTCCCGGCCAGGAGGTGGTCGAGATACTCTCGCGCCGGCCGCAGCGCCTCGCCGGTGGTACCCGGCGCGGCCACATAGACCCAAGCCTCGATGGGGCCTTGCCCCGTGTGGATGGGCAGGCGCAGCCGATCGTAGTCGTGGGGGAAGCCCTCGAAGGGGTCCATGCACTCGATCTGCTCCGGGGCGAGCAGCTCGAACAGCGCTCCCTCGACCCGCTCACCGTCGGCGGGCACCACGTTGGCGTGGCTGATGCCGGGCACCCGCGAGGCCTTGTCGAAACGCAGGGCATGGTCGCGCAGCACCCCGGGCAGGGCACGCCGGGTCGTGCCGATCCGCGCCTCGATCCGGGCGGCGTTCATGTTGCTGCCGTAGGCGAAGTAATAGGGCATGGGCGACTCAGTTCTCGGTGACCAGCTGGTCGATCCGCTCCACCACCTTGCCCATCAGCACCCGCTGGCTGGCCTTCGCCCCTTCCTGAATCAGGTAGGCGTCCACCGCGGGCGCCACGTCGCAGCTCGCCGGCATCGGCGCGCGCGCCTCCACCAGCGCCTCGAGCCGGGCGATGAACACGAAACGCAGCCACTGGGGCAGTGACATCGTGTCGATGCAGAACGGCTGGGAACTGTCGAAGGCCTCCGGCGCGGGACGCTCCATGCGCCACAGCTCGGATGCCTTCATGGTGGACTCGAGTTCGCGAAGCGCCTGCCCGAGTTCCTCGTGAACGGTCATGATTGATACCTCTGGTCTGACTAGGGGACCATTATCCCGCGCCTGCGCGATGCGGGCCACCCCCGTCAGGCCGGGGCGGCGGGCAACACCTTGCGCAGGAAGTCCCGGGTGCGAGGGTCCTCGGGCGCCTGGAACAGCCGCGAGGGCGGTCCCTGTTCGACGATGCGCCCGCCTTCCATGAACACCACCCGATCGGCGACGTCCCGGGCGAAGGCCATCTCGTGGGTCACCACCAGCATGGTCTGGCGCTCGGCGGCCAGCTGCTTCATCAGCGCCAGCACCTCGTCGACCCACTCCGGGTCCAGCGACGACGTGGGCTCGTCGAACAGGATCACCTCGGCCTGGGCAGCCATAGCGCGGCCGATGCCGACCCGCTGTTGCTGGCCGCCGGACAGCGAGGCCGGATAGGCGTCCGCCTTGTCGGCCAGTCCGATGCGCTCGAGGATCTCCCTGGCCCGGGCGTGGGCCTTCGCCTTGGGCCAGCGATTGACCACGATCAGCCCCTCGGCGATGTTCTCCAGCGCCGTCTTGTTGGCGAACAGCGCGTAGTTCTGGAACACGAAGGCGGTACGCCGTCTTGCGGCCAGGATGTCGGCGCGGCTGGCCCGGGTCACGTCGACCTCCAGGTCGCCCAGGGTCAGCCGGCCGGCGTCGGGCCGCTCCAGGAAGTTGAGGCAGCGCAGCAGGGTCGACTTGCCGGTGCCCGACGGGCCGATCACCACGATGATCTCCCCCCGCTCGATCTCCAGATCGATGCCGTCCAGCACTGTGCTGTCGCCGAAGCGCTTGACGAGTTGGTTGACCTTGATCATCGGCGATAGGCCTCGTTGAGTCGGCGTTCCAGGCGCCGCTGGCACCAGGCCAGCAGCTCGACGATGGCCCAGTAGATCACCGCCACGGTGATGAAAGCCTCGAAATAGAGGAAGCTGCCCGCCGCCTCCTTCTGGGTGGCCCCCATCAGCTCGGTGACGCCGAGAGTAAATGCCAGGGAGGTGGCCTTGATCATGTCGATGAAATAGTTCATCAGCGTCGGCACGGCCACCCGGGTGGCCTGGGGCAGCACGATCCGCCGCATCAGCTGGCCGTTGGTCATGCCGATGGACAGCGCCGCCTCGGTCTGGCTGCGGTCCACGCCGACGATGGCGGCGCGGATCGACTCCGCCATGTAGGCCGAGAAGTGCAGCGTCAGCCCCATGATGGTGGCGGTGATGCCATCGATCTGGGTCAGGAAAGCCAGCACCTGGGGCAGGCCGTAGTAGAACAGGAACAGCTGCACCAGCAGCGGGGTGCCGCGGAAGAAGGAGATGAACAGCAGGGTGATGCCATTCAGCCCCGGAAGCTTCAGCACCCGTATCACAGCCAGTCCGCAGGCCAGGGCCAGGGCCAGCACCATCCCCGCCGCGGCCATCGCCAGGGTCAGCGGCAGATAGCTGAGCAGGATGGGCGCGAGCCCCAGCATGTAGTCGAAATCGAGCACGCTCATGTCGGGTGCTGCGCCTCAGGGCCGCGTGATGTCGTTGCCGAACCAGCGTTCGGAGATATCGGCCAGGGTGCCGTCCTCGCGCAGGGCCTCGAGCGCCGCGTCGACCTCGTCGCGCAGGGCACGTCCCTGCTCGGTGTCGCGGAACGGCAGGGCGTTGTGGATCTCGGAGAACGGCTGGCCGGCCAGCTGCAGCGGCAGCGGCTTCTCCTGGATCACCTGGCTGGCACTGACGCGATCCATGACGAAGGCATCGACGCGGCCCAGCGCGGTGTCCTGCTCGATATTGCTCTCGTAGGTGCGGATATCGATGTCGTCGGCATAGGGCAGCTCGCGCAGCAGCTGCTCGTAGTTGGAACCGAGGTTCACCGCCACGCGCTTGCCGCGAAGGTCCTCGACGCCGTCGATCGCGTCGTTGCCCTCCTTGACCACCACCTGGGCGCCGTCATAGACGTAGGGCGCGGTGAAGACATACTTCGCCTCGCGCTCCTCGGTGATGGTGATCTGGTTGGCGATGGTATCGATGCGACCGGACTCCAGCATGCCGAACAGGCCGGAGAAATTGGCGGTCACGAACGTCACCTCGGCGCCCATCTCCTCGCCCACCGCGTTCATGACATCGACCTCGAAGCCCTTGAGGGTGTCCTGCTCGACGAAGGTGAAGGGGAAATAACCGCCCGACATGCCGACCCGGAGCGTCGTGTCCTGGGCGAAGGCGCCGCCGGAGAAGGCGATGGCGCCGGCGGCGAGAAACGTCAGAGTGAAGCGACGAAGCATGATGTGCCTCCGTTTGGATTCTGTTTTTGGAATAAAAACGACTGTTTAATATTTCATTTTCGCACAGACCATAGTGGAAATCTCGGTCATGGACCAATAGTGGCCCATTATGGGCGCCATAGCGGCCAAGCGGATCATTCATTCACAGCAGCGCTGAATGTTCCTGTGGATAACCACTGGAAAGCCGTCGCCGAGGCCGATACGGTGGGCGCGAAGCATGATCGTTCAGGATTTGATCAGCCTGCTCATCATCGCCCGTCGCCACGGGCTGACAGCGTCGGGGCACCACGGTAGAGTGCACGCTCGTCACAGAGGGAAACCGCATGCAGCCGATCGACAGCTTTCACGATTTCTTCGCGCGCACCGGGGCCGAGACCTGGCTCTATCACATGGGGCGCGGCGTCGAACCCTGCGGGCTGGAGACGCTGACGGCACTGGAGCGGGACGAGCAGCCCTGGCCGCAACCCTGGCAGGGCAAGGCCCGACTGGCGATGGTGTTTCGTCTCGGCGAGATGGAAGACCCGCTGATCTGGTTCCTGGCACTGCCGCTGGACGAACAGGGCCGGCTCGACCCGGCGCCTCGCGACGCCTTCCTGCAGCGCCTGCTGGAGACCCTGGGTCGCAACGTCCAGGGTCTCGGCCGCGAGGACGGGGAGGCGATCGACAACCTGATGAAGGACAATCCGCTGGCCTTCACGCCCTCCCTGCCCTTCCAAGCCGTGCTGCACGCCCGGGCAAGCCGCGACATGGACCGGCCGGCCAGCCAGCACATGGAACCCGCCGAGGCCTACCTGGAAGGCCAGCAGGCGCTGGACTGGCGAGCCCTGGGCCTGCAGGGCCTGGCCGACGTCGCCGTACGCATGGACGACGCCCAGGCCCAGCGCCTGGCGGCGCGTCTGCCGACCCTGCCTGGCGAAGTGCTGGTCTCGCTGTGCTACTGTCTGGAACATGTGGACGTTCCCCGGCCGCTGGCCGAGGCGCTGCGCGCCCGGGGCGAGACGGCCGCCGAGTCCGGCGACATCGAGACCTTCTGCGCCTGCGTGCGCGCCGTGTCCGGCGCCGAACGCGAGGTCGCCGGCGCCTGGCTCGATGCCCTGCTCGACGATCCCGAGGCCTGCGGCCCGGACCTGCTGGCGGCCATCGCCGGGCGCAGCTGGCGTCACCTGGAAGACGGCGAACGCCTGCCGCGCTTCCTGACCCGGCTGGCGGACACGCCGCGCGCGGACTTCGCTGCCGTGGCACGCGACTTGGCGCTGATTCCGCGCCTGCGGCTGCCGGTGCTGATGACGCTGCGCGAGGCCGACACGGACTCCGCCATCGGACGACGCCTGGGCGATCTGTCCCGCGGATGACATCATGAGGAAGGATGCCATGAAGGAGCTGCCCTATCAGGCCAAGGCGGTCATCGGCCGCCGCGAGATGGTAACCCTGCCGGAACTCGGCCTGACGCTGTGCGCCAAGGCCGACACCGGCGCGCGCACCTCGTCGCTGCACGCCGAGGACATCGAATCCTTCGAGGAAGACGGCCACCTGTGGGTCAGCTTCACCACCCGTGGCGGCGGGCCGACGAGCCCGGCCCACGTGCACTGCCTGCACCTGTACGACCGGCGCCAGGTCACCAGCTCCAACGGCCAGGCCGAGTGGCGCTACGTGATCCGCACGCCGATGCAGCTCGGCGAACTGGAGTTCCCCGTCGAGCTGACCCTCGCCGACCGTCGCCAGATGCGCCACCCCATGCTGCTCGGGCGTCGCGCCCTGCGGCGGCTGCTGGTGGCCCCGGGCGCCGGCTTCCTGCACGGCGAACCCTGATCCCCGCCATCTCCTGGCATCGGAGGCCCTATGCATATCGCGCTGCTGTCCCGCAATCGCAGGCTCTATTCCACTCGCCGGCTGATCGAGGCCGCCGAGCAGCGAGGCCATACCACCCGGGTGGTGGACACCCTGCGCTGCTACATGAGCATCGCCTCCCACCAGCCCTCGATCCACTACAAGGGCGAACAGCTCGAACCCTTCGATGCCGTGATCCCGCGCATCGGCGCCTCGATCACCTTCTACGGCTGCGCCGTGCTGCGCCAGTTCGAGATGATGAACATCCCGGTGCTCAATGACAGCGTCTCGATCACCCGCTCGCGGGACAAGCTGCGCTCGTTGCAGCTGCTCTCGCGCAAGGGCATCGGCCTGCCGGTGACCGGCTTCGCCCACTCCCCGGACGACATTCCCGACCTGATCACCATGGTCCGCGGCGCACCGCTGGTCATCAAGCTGCTGGAAGGCACCCAGGGCATCGGCGTGGTGCTGGCCGAGACCAACCAGGCCGCGGAGTCGGTGATCCAGGCTTTCATGGGCATGAAGGCCAACATCATGGTCCAGGAGTACATCAAGGAGGCCAAGGGGGCCGACATCCGTTGCCTGGTGATCGGCGACAAGGTGGTGGCGGCGATGAAGCGCCAGGCCGCCGAGGGCGAGTTCCGCTCCAACCTGCATCGCGGCGGCAGCGCCAGCGTGATCCGCATCACCCCGGAGGAGCGCTCCACGGCGATTCGCGCCGCCAAGGCCATGGGCCTGCGCGTGGCCGGGGTCGACCTGCTGCGCTCGAACCACGGCCCGGTGATCATGGAGGTGAATTCGTCGCCCGGCCTGCAGGGCATCGAGACCGCCACGGGCAAGGACATCGCCGGGTTGATCATCGAGCACCTGGAGAAGAGCTCGACCCCGCGACGCAAGGCACCGCCCAAGCCGAAAGGCTAAGCCAGGACGCCGAAATATTTGACCGCTGGGGGTGGCAAAAGGCCGACGACACCCCCACAATCTGCGTCACCGGAGGAGGTGACCGCCCATGTTTCTCGATAATCGCCAGGTGGCGATGGACAGCGTCCTCGAGGCGCTGGCCGACAGCATCGACTATTTCCAGGACAACCATGAGCGCCTGCGGCCCAGCCTGCGCGACGTCCTGCAGCCCTATTTCGATACCCGGAAAGCGTTGATGCGCGATCTGCAGGAACTGGCCCGCCGGCACCTCGCCCTCCTCCCCCGCGATGCCGACGTCGAGCGCGACGACTACATGTGGCTGTGGAGTCGCCTGAAGAGCTTCGTCGGCGACGACAGCCAGGTGCTGATCAACGAGCTGCTGGAACAGGAGCGGGTGCTGATGCAGGCGCTGTCGACCCTGTACACCCACCCGCTTCCTGACGCCATCGAGTCGGTCATCGAGGAGTGCTGGAAGCACTGTCGCTCGCTGATTCGCGAGCTGTATCGGCAGCAGAAGAAGCATCAGCGGCGCTGAGCGCCGCCCGCGGCACGATCTGCAGCGGCTCCTCGGGCCCCAGGAAATGGGGCTCACGCCCCCATACATAGAGATCGCCCAGGGTCGCCACTCGTGCGGCCCACTCCCGCGCCTTCAGCCGCAGCACGCCCTCCGACGGTCGCTCCGGCGCCGCGCAGCCGCGCGCCTCGATGCCCAGCGCCTCGGCGATGAACAGCGCCCGCGGCAGGTGCCACGACTGGGTGACCAGCAGCGCCCGCTTCACGCCGAAGACGCCGCGCGCCCGGGACAGGGTATCGAAGGTACTGAAGCCGGCGTAGTCCAGTGTCATGGCCGCGTCGGGCACGGCGCGACCGCGCAGGTCACGCCACATGGTCACCGGCTCGTTGTAGTAACGGGTGCTGTTGTCCCCGGACAGCAGCAGGTGCTGCACCCGCTCACCGCGGTACAGCCGCGCCGCCGCCTGCATGCGGCCCTCGAAATGCGGATTGCGCTGGCCGCTGCGCGTCCAGTGGGAGGTGCCGAAGACGATGCCCACCCGCTCCGGGCCGCACTGCTGAAGTCCGTGGTCGATGCGCCCGCGGGTCTCGGCCAGCACCCACAGGTTGGCGCCCACGAAAAGCAGAATCGCCAGGAGTGCGAGCCCCCCCAGCGACATCAGCAGTCCCCTGACACCTTTCCACAATGAGATGGGCATCCGCCTTACCTGATTGGCCTACCAAAGCGACGATTCATGTAGCGAGCGACGAGAGGCTGGCCGTCGCCGGAGCGCAGCAACCGCCGTCGACAGCTGGCTCGAGGAGGATGGTGACGGTCCGACGCCTCGGCACCGCTCGGCGGCCAGGATATCAAGCGCAGCCATGAATCGTGTTTTGGTTAAAACATGCCGAGCTCGAGCTTGGCCTCGTCACTCATCATCTCACGACTCCAGGGCGGGTCGAAGACGATCTCGGTGTGCACCTGGCTGATCTGCGGGGCGCCGAGGATCTTGTGGCGCGCATCGGCGGCGATGACGTCACCCATGCCGCAGCCCGGCGCGGTCAGGGTCATGCGGATGGTGACGATACGCTCGCCGGTGATCAGACGCTCGATACGACAGCCATAGACCAGCCCGAGTTCGACGATGTCGACCGGGATCTCGGGGTCGAAGCAGGTCCGCAGCTGATCCCAGACGAACTGCTCGATCGCTTCCTCGGAGGCGTCCTCGGGCAGGGTCGGGCGCGGCACGGCCTCGAGTCCCAGGGCGTCGAGGTTGCTGCCCTCGATCAGGTAGAGCCGCCCCTCGTGGCCCACGCTGACCGAGTTGCCCTTGGCCTGCATCACGCTGACCTCGCTGTCCTCGGGCAGCGTGATGGTCTTGCCGAAGGGAATGGAGATGACCTCGACGTCGCGCTGCAGGGGCAGGACCTGGCCCTTGTGCAGGCTCGCCAGGGGATCGTCGATCTCGCTCATAGGACTCCTTGGAGCTTCATTCACAGCGGCCGCGGCGAGCCTTCAGGGTGCTCGCCGCGGCCGTGACCCGGGAGCGGCGCTCAGCGCAGCATGCCCACGACCCGCTCGAGGCCGTCGACGAAGACATCGACCTCCTCGGGGGTGTTGTAGGCGGCGAAGGAGGCGCGGCAGGTGGCATCGACGCCGAACGAGGACAGCAGCGGCTGGGCGCAGTGGTGTCCGGTGCGGATCGCCACCCCGAGCTGGTCGATCAAAAGGCCGATGTCCTGGGAATGGGCACCCTCGACCACGAACGACAGCACGCCGGCCTTCTCGGGCGCGGTGCCGAGGATGCGCAGGCCGTCGATGCGCGACACGCTGCGCGTGGCGTGCTCGAGCAACCGCGACTCCCAGGCGCCGATCAGCGGCAGGCCGATCTCCTCGACCCACTGAATCGCGCGGCCCAGGGCGATCACCTCGGCGATGGCCGGGGTGCCGGCCTCGAACTTGTGAGGAATGCCGGCGAAGGTGGTGGGCGCCTCGAGGGACACGGTGGCGATCATCTCGCCGCCACCCTGCCAGGGCGGCATGGCCTCGAGCAGTTCGGCGCGGCCGTAGAGCACGCCGACGCCCGTGGGGCCATAGACCTTGTGGCCGGAGAAGGCATAGAAGTCGACGCCGAGCGCCTGCACGTCGACCTTCTGGTGCGGCGCGCCCTGGGCGCCGTCGACCAGGATCAGCGCGCCGTGCTCGTGGGCCACCCTGGCCATGTCGGCCACCGGATTGACGGTGCCCAGCGCGTTGGAGACGTGATTGACCGCCACCAGCCGAGTGCGCTCGGAGATCAGATCGCGGTAGGCGGCCTGGTCGAGCACGCCGCGCTCGTCGACCGGAATCACCTTGAGGGTGAAGCCCTTCTCGGCGGCCAGCATCTGCCAGGGCACGATGTTGGAGTGGTGCTCCAGGCGCGAGATCAGCACCTCGTCGCCTTCGCCCAGGTTGGCGCGGCCCCAGCTCCCCGCCACCAGGTTGATCGCCTCGGTGGTGCCGCGGGTGAAGACGATCTCGCGGCTCTCGGCGGCGCCGAGGAAGGCACGCACGGTGTCCCGGGTGCCCTCGTAGGCCGCGGTGGCCTCATCGGCCAGGGTGTGCAGGCCGCGATGGATGTTGGCGTTGTAGCGCCCATAGTACTCGTCGAAGACCTCGATCACCTGACGCGGGGTCTGGCTGGTGGCCGCGTTGTCGAGATAGACCAGCGGCTTGCCGTGGACCTCCCGATCGAGGATCGGGAAGTCGCGGCGAACCCGCGCCACGTCGAGCAGCAGATCGCTGAAGTCGACCATGGATCAGTCCTCGTTGAGCGCCGCGGCGGCTTCCACCAGCCCGGCCAGGTTGAAGCGTTCCGGCAGCTTGCCGGCCACCGTGAGCTCGACCCGCTCGGCCACGGCGTCGAGGTCGACCAGCTCCATCACCTCGCCGGCGAAGGCCAGCGTCAGCAGGCCGCGTGCGGTCTGCTCGTCGATGCCGCGGGCGCGCAGGGCGTAGACCGCCTCCTCGTCGAGCTGGCCGGTGGTGGCACCGTGGGCGCACTTGACGTCGTCGGCGTAGATCTCGAGCTCGGGCTTGGTATCGACCTCGGCGCGGTCGGAGAGCAGCAGGTTGGCGTTGCTCTGCTCGGACTCGATCTTCTGGCTGTCGCGCTTGACCACCACCCGGCCGTTGAACACGCCATGGGCGCGATCATCGAGGATGCCCTTGTAGTTCTCGCTGGAACGGGTGTGCGGCGCGTTGTGGTTGACCTCGGTATGGTTGTCCACATGCTGGCGCCCCTGGCCATAGAACAGGCCGTGCAGGGTCGCCTCGGCGCCCTCGCCGTTGAGGTCGCTGACCACGTCGTTGCGCACCAGGCCACCGCCCAGGTTCAGGTTGAACGAGGTATAGCGGCTGTCGCGCCCCTGCTCCACCTGGATGCTGGCGATGTGGCGGTCCTTGAGCGGCGCTTCCTGCAGCTTGTAGTGGGTCAGGATGGCGCCGCGGTCGAGGATGATCTCCTCCACCAGGTTGGTGAAGTTGGCCGCGCCCTCTTCACCGGCATGGTGCTCGATCAGGGTCGCCTCGCTGCGACCGCCGGCCTCGACCAGGATGCGCGGATGGCTCATCACCGGCTGCTCGCCGGCCCGGGACAGGAACTGCAGCACGATGGGCTTGTCAACCACGGTGCGCGGCGCCAGGCGGACCAGGGCGCCCTCCTCGAAGAAGGCGGTGTTGAGCGCGGCGAAGGCCGAGAAGTCGACGCCGGTGAGCCGGCCGAGCGGGCCGCCCACGGCTTCGTGGTTCTCTTCCAGGGCCTGGGACAGCGGCAGCACCTGCACGCCGGCCGGCAGGTTGCCGAGGTCGGACAGCGCCGGGGCGAAGACGCCGTCGACGAAGGTCAGGCGATGCGCGTCCAGCGGCAGGGTCAGCGCCGCCGCCGCGGCCGGCGAGAACTCGGCGTCGTCGGTCAGCGCGAAGTCGGTGCGGGCGATGTCGCGCACGTCGGTGTACTTCCACGCCTCGACGCGACGATGCGGGAAGCCCATCGCCTCGAAGCGGGCGGCACCGGCCTGGCGCCGGGCGGCGATCCAGGTCGGCTCGTCGCCGCGCTTGGCGCTGCGCTCGCTCAGGCGATCGAGGAAGCGTTGCACGTCGTCATTCATGCCGCGGAGCCCTCCAGCAGCCAGTCGTAGCCGCGGTCCTCGAGTTCGCGCGCCAGCTCGGCGTCGCCGCTCTTGACGATGCGGCCGTCGACCAGCACGTGCACCTGATCCGGCACGATGTAGTCGAGCAGGCGCTGATAGTGGGTCACCAGCAGGATGCTGCGATCCTCGGCGCGCAGCGAGTTGACGCCCTCGGCGACGACCTTCAGGGCGTCGATGTCGAGGCCGGAGTCGATCTCGTCGAGCATGGCGAGCTTCGGCTGCAGCACCAGCATCTGCAGGATCTCGTTGCGCTTCTTCTCGCCGCCGGAGAAGCCTTCATTGACGGCGCGCTGCAGGAAGCTGGCGTCCATCTTCATGAAGGCGATCTTCTCCTTGATCAGCTTCATGAACTCGGGCGCCGGAATCTCGCCCAGGCCCTCGGCCTCGCGCTTGGCATTGAGCGCGGCCTTGAGCAGGTAGATGTTCTTCACCCCGGGGATCTCGACCGGGTACTGGAAGCCCAGCAGCAGGCCGACGCGGGCGCGCTCCTCGATCTCCATCTCGAGGACGTCCTGGCCCTCGTAGGTGATCGAGCCGGCGGTGACCTCGTAGCCGTCCTTGCCGGCGATCACCGCGGACAGCGTGGACTTGCCGGCGCCGTTGGGGCCCATGATGGCGTGGACTTCACCGGCGCCGATGGTCAGGTTGAGGCCCTTGAGGATCTCGGAACCCTCGACCGTGACGTGCAGATCCTTGACTTCGAGCATCTTGACTACCTTTCGATCTTTGGGCCGCCGCGGCGGCTCGCAATAAGTTGATTCGTTTCCAACCCGCACTAGACGTGGCCTAGCCGACCGCCCCTTCGAGGGTGACGTTGAGCAGCGCCTCGGCTTCGACGGCGAACTCCATCGGCAGCTCCTGGAAGACATCCTTGCAGAAGCCGTTGACGATCATGTTCACCGCGTCCTCCTCGGAGATGCCGCGGCTCTGGCAGTAGAACAGCTGGTCCTCGCCGATCTTGGAGGTGGTCGCCTCGTGCTCCACGGTGGCGGTGCTGTTGCCGATCTCCTGATAGGGGAAGGTATGGGCCCCGCAGGTGTCGCCGATCAGCAGCGAGTCGCACTGGGTATAGTTGCGCGCGCCCTTGGCCCGCGGCCCCACCTTGACCAGGCCGCGGTAGGACTGCTCGGAGCGGCCGGCGGAGATGCCCTTGGAGACGATGGTCGAGCGCGAGCCCTCGCCGATGTGAATCATCTTGGTGCCGGTATCGGCCTGCTGACGGCCGTTGGTCACCGCCACCGAGTAGAACTCGCCGACGCTGTCCTTGCCGCGCAGCACGCAGGAGGGATACTTCCAGGTGATGGCGGAGCCGGTCTCGACCTGGGTCCAGCTGATGTGGGAACGGTCGCCGCGGCAGTCGCCGCGCTTGGTGACGAAGTTGTAGATGCCGCCCTTGCCGTCCTCGTCGCCGGGGTACCAGTTCTGCACGGTGGAGTACTTGATGGAGGCGTCTTCCAGGGCCACCAGCTCGACCACCGCCGCGTGCAGCTGGTTCTCGTCGCGCTGGGGCGCGGTGCAGCCTTCCAGGTAGGAGACCTGGGCACGGCTCTCGCAGACGATCAGGGTGCGCTCGAACTGGCCGGTGTTGGCGGCGTTGATGCGGAAGTAGGTGGACAGCTCCATGGGGCAGGTCACGCCTTCCGGCACGAACACGAAGGAGCCGTCGGTGAACACCGCGGAGTTCAGCGCCGTGAAGTAGTTGTCGCCCTGGGGCACCACGCTGCCGAGGTACTGCTTGACCAGCTCCGGGTAGTCGCGGATCGCCTCGGAGATCGAGCAGAAGATCACGCCCGCCTCGTGCAGCTTCTCCTTGAAGGTGGTGGTCACGGAGACGGAGTCGAACACCGCGTCCACCGCCACGCCGGCCAGCGCCGCCCGCTCGTGAAGCGGAATGCCCAGCTTCTCGTAGGTCTCGAGCAGCTTGGGATCGACCTCGTCGAGGCTCTGGGGCTTGTCCTCGTCGCGCTTGGGCGCGCTGTAGTAGGAGATCGCCTGGTAGTCGATCGGCGGGTAGTTCAGATGCGCCCAGGAGGGCGGCGTCATCTTCAGCCACTGGTGGTAGGCCTGGAGGCGCCACTCCAGCATCCATTCCGGCTCGCCCTTCTTCTTGGAGATGAAGGCGATGGTGTTCTCGTCCAGACCCGGCGGTACCGTATCGCTCTCGATGTCGGTCACGAAACCTTCTTTGTATTCGCGACGGACAAGCTGTTCCATTTCCTGACTTGCCATGATGTCTCCCCTCCCGGGCTGGTTGGGTCGGCGAGCCGGGCTCGCCTCGGGTGGTGAATCCGCGGGTGATCAGGCCTCGGCGGCCAGACTCACGCCTTGTATGGGCAGCTGCACCGGCAGCTTGATGGGGGTGGTGTCGGCCAGGTGGGCCAGGGTCACGCTGTGGAGCAGGGTCTGCATCGCCAGCGACACCCGCTGCCAGTTGTCGGACACCCCGCAGGTGTCCACCAGTTCGCAGTCGCCCTCGGCCTGGCTGCATTCGGTCATCGCCACCGGCCCCTCGATCGCCGCGATGATGTCGCCGGCGGTGATCTGCGACGCGGGACGCGCCAGGGAGTAGCCGCCCTGGGCGCCACGGCGGGACTCCAGCAGCCCGGCGCGCACCAGCATCTTCAGGGTCTTGCTGACCGTCGGGTGCGGCACCTGCACGGCCTCGGCGAGCTCCGCCGCCGCGTGTGGCTGCTCGGGGTGACGGGCGATCTGCGCCATCACCACCGCCGCGTAGTCGGTCAGTCTGGACAGCTTCAGCAAGACAGGCCTCCCCGGGAACACCCCTGGTGATCGATTGCGGACCATTTTAGTCCTGTATGTCGACGATGTGAACCCTCGCCGTGCCGTATTGCGCCGCCGAACACGCCGTTGGCGACACGTTCGACACCGTTCACATCAAAAACAACAATCGTTCTCATTGGGAGGGACTATGCCCCGAACCCGCGGCCCAGCGCATGCATCAGCCCCCGCAATTTATCCCATTGCGCATCGTCATCCATGGAAAAACAAATAGATATGGAGCTTTGCTAAGCTGAGTCACCGCTTCACGGCCTTCCATCGCGGCCCTGCCACCGCCGGAGGCGCCACCCACGCCGTCACTGCGCCTTGAGCGCTATGCTGTATCGGCATGGGAACGACCAGGAGATAGGGACTTGGAACTCATTCAATACGCTATCGACAACCTCGACCTGCTGCTCTCGAGAACCCTCGAGCACATCGCGCTGGTCGGGGTCGCCGTCGGCATCGCCACCCTCACCGGAGTACCCATCGGCATCGCCATCACCAAGAACGAGCGCCTGGCCAAGGCGGTGCTCTATGCGGCGTCCATCATCGTCACGGTGCCGTCCATCGCGCTGTTCGGGATCATGATCCCGGTGCTGTCGCTGATCGGCCAGGGCATCGGCTATCTGCCGGCGGTCATCGCCGTGCTGCTGTATTCGCAGCTGCCGATCATCCGCAACACCTACACCGCCATCCACAACGTGGATCCGGCGCTGCGCGAGGCGGCCCGCGGCATCGGCATGAGCCAGAACCAGCGCCTGCGCATGGTCGAGATCCCGCTGGCGGTGCCGGTAATCATGGCCGGCGTCAGGACCGCCGTGGTGCTCAACATCGGCGTGATGGCGATCGCCGCCTACATCGGCGCCGGCGGGCTCGGCACCTTCATCAGCCGTGGCATCTCGCAGTCCGACCCCCGCCAGCTGATCGTCGGCGCGGTGGCGGTCAGCCTGCTGGCCATCATCGTCGACTACGGCCTGCTGGCGCTGCAGAAGCGCCTGACGCCCCTCGGGATGGAGCGCGCCGCCGAGACGGCCTGATCCCGTCCCGCGCGACTCCGGCACATCACACAAGGATTCCCCTGCATGATTCGACTCGACAACCTGACCAAGGTCTTCGACACCCCCAAGGGCGCGGTCACCGCCGCCGACCACATCAACATGGAGGTGCCGGCCGGCGAGATCTGCATCCTGCTCGGCCCCTCCGGCTGCGGCAAGACCACCACCCTGAAGATGATCAACCGCATCGTGCGCCCCACCTCGGGCAAGGTGTTCATCAACGGCGAGGACACCACCGGCCTGGACACCCAGGAGCTGCGCCGCAACATCGGCTACGTGATCCAGCAGATCGGCCTGTTCCCCAACATGACCATCGAGGACAACATCACGGTGGTGCCCAAGCTGCTGGGCTGGGACAAGGCGAAGTACCGGGAGCGCGCCCGAGAGCTGATGGACATGATCGCGCTGGACCCGGACGCCTTCCTCAAGCGCTATCCCAACGAGCTGTCCGGCGGCCAGCAGCAGCGCATCGGCGTGGCCCGGGCGCTGGCGGCCGATCCCCCGGTGATGCTGATGGACGAGCCCTTCGGCGCCATCGACCCGATCAACCGCGCGGTGATCCAGGACGAGTTCCTCAAGATGCAGCAGGCACTCAACAAGACCATCATGTTCGTCAGCCACGACATCGACGAGGCGATCAAGATGGGCGACCGCGTCGCCATCTTCCGCGCCGGCCGCCTGGAGCAGTACTCCACCCCGGACGAACTGCTGGCCAATCCCAAGGACGAGTTCGTGGAGTCCTTCCTCGGCGAGGACCGGGCGCTCAAGCGCCTCAATCTGGTCAAGGTGCGCGACGTGGTGTCCGACGAGATCGGCACCGTGTCACCCAGCGACACCCTGGAAACCGCCCTGGCCCGGATCGACGATTTCGGCTACCAGAACGCGATCCTGGTGGTGAACGATCGCCGCCAGCCGGTGGGGCTGATCAGCCGCTCCCAGGCGCGTACCACCAAGGGCTACTGCCGCGACCATTTCCAGAACGTGCCGGCCACCGTGTCGCTGGACGACGACCTGCGCAAGGTCGCCTCGCTGATGTTCTCCAACGACATCACCTGGCTGTCCTGCGTGGACGAGGCCGGCCGGGTCTGCGGCCAGATCACCCAGCGCGCCATGACCCACCACCTGGGCTCGCGGTTCCGCCCCACGGAACCCGCCGCGACCGCCGAACCGGCCACCAAGGAGTAAGCCGATGCCGATCCGGAGCCTGAAGGGGGCCCTGCGCATTGCGCTGCTCATCGCCATCTTCTTTCTCGGCGTGTGGAGCCAGTCCAGCGGGGTCATCGACGACTTCATCTTCTATCTGCCCGACGTCCAGTTCCTGGCCGTGCAGCACCTGTGGCTGACCCTCATTTCCGGCGGCCTGGCCATCCTGGTGGCCATTCCGCTGGGCGTGCTGCTGTCGCGCCCCAGCATGGCGCGCGTCGCCGAATCGGCCATGCAGGTGCTCAACGTCGGCACCACCATCCCGACGCTGGCGGTGCTGGCGCTGTCGATGAGCTTTCTCGGCATCGGCACCGTGCCGGCGGTGTTCGGGCTGTTCGTGGCCACGCTGCTGCCGATCACCCGCAACACCTACGCCGGTCTCAAGGGGGTCAACCCGGCGCTGAAGGAGGCCGCCTCGGGCATCGGCATGTCGCCGGCCCAGCGCCTGCTGCGCGTCGAGATGCCCAACGCCCTCTACGTGATCTTCGCCGGCATCCGCACGGCGCTGACCATCAACGTGGGCACCGTGCCGCTGGCCTTCCTGATCGGCGCCGGCGGCCTGGGCGAGCTGATCTTCACCGGCATCGACCTCTACGACCCGGTGATGATGCTGTCCGGCGCCATTCCCACCGCCCTGCTGGCGATCGTGGTCGATGCCATCGTGGCCACCACCGCCTTCCTGGTGGTACCGCGCGGGGTCAATCCCTCGCGCAGCTGAGCAAGTCGCTTTCCTGATTCGGCCGCTTCCGGGCGGCCACGACGCAACCACAAGGAGATCACCATGAAACGCCTGATGATGACGCTTTCCGGCCTGGCACTGGCCGGCGCCATGACCACCGCCCAGGCCGAGGAGATCGTGGTCGGTGGCAAGAACTTCACCGAGCAGCAGATCCTCGCCAGCATGACGTCCCAGTACCTGAGCGGGCTCGGCTACGACGTCGAGACCCGTGCCGGCATGGGCTCCGCCGTGCTGCGCCAGGCCCAGGAGAACGGCCAGATCGACCTCTACTGGGAATACACCGGCACCTCGCTGATCAACTACAACGACGTCACCGAGTCGCTGTCGCCCGAGGAGACCTATGAACGGGTCAAGGAGCTCGACGGCGAGAAGGGCCTGGTGTGGCTGGAGCCCTCGGCGGCCAACAACACCTACGCCCTGGCCATGCGCGAGGAGAGCGTCGAGGAGACCGGCATCGAGTCGCTGTCCGATCTGGCCCAGGCGGTCAACGACGGCGAGGAGCTGACCTTCGCCATGAACGCCGAGTTCTACGCCCGCGAGGACGGCTGGCGCCCGCTCCAGCAGGCCTACGACTTCCGCGTCGGCCGCGGTGAGGTCAAGCGCATGGACTCCGGCCTGGTCTACCAGGCGCTGCGCGACGGTCAGGTCGACGTGGGCCTGGTGTTCGCCACCGACGGTCGCATCCCGGCCTTCGACTTCCAGGTCCTCGAGGACGACCAGGCCTTCTTCCCGGCCTACGCCCTGACCCCGGTGGTACGCGAGGAAACCCTCGAGGCCAACCCGGACCTCGCCGAGCAGATGAACACCCTGTCCGCACTGCTCGACGACGAGACCATGGCCACCCTCAACGCCCGGGTCGACGTCGAGCGCGAGACCATCGAGGACGTGGCCCAGAGCTTCCTCGACGACAACGAGCTGCTGTGAGTCGGCGCCCCGTCATGTGACCGCCTCGGAGGCCGCCCCAGGGCGGCCTCAGTCGTTTCTTCACTGACACGAGACCGCCATGCCTGCTCGCCCTGCTCGGCCCGCCCGGGGCAGAATGACGTTCCGGGCATCGCCCGCCTTCCTGCTGCAACGACGAGACCGTGACATGCACTATCAGGACGAACTCCCTGTGGCCGCCGCCCAGATCAACGCCGCGCTGGGCGAGGTCGACGCCAACCTCGAACGCCATCTCGAGATCATCCACGAGGCCGGCCGGCGCGGCGTGGCGCTGCTGGTCTTCCCCGAACTCTCGCTGACCGGCTACGGGCTCGGCGGCGAGGTCATGCGCGTCGCCATGCCGGTCGAGGATCCTCGCCTGGCCCGGCTGGCCCGCGCCTGCGGCGAGATGCAGACGGTGGTCGGCTTCGTCGAGGAAGCCAGCCCCGGCGAGTACTACAATGCCCTGGCGATCCTCCAGCACGGCGCGATCGTCGCCGTGCACCGCAAGCTCAACCTGCCCACCTACGGCGGGCTAGAGGAAGGCAAGTGGTTCACCCACGGCAGCGAGCTCACCCAGGCCGAGATCCTCCCCGGCTGGTCCGCGACTCAGCTGATCTGCGCCGACCTGTGGAATCCCGCCCTGGTGCACGCCGCCCTGCTGCCCCGCCCCACGGTGCTGTGCGCGCCGATCAACTCGGCCTCGGGCATCGTCAGCGAGGACTTCTCCAACGAGCAGAACTGGGTGCTCAACGTGCGCTTCTACGCCATGACCTACGGCACCCCGGTGATCATGGCCAACCGCTTCGGGCCGGAAAACGGCAGCCACTTCTGGGGCGGCTCGCGCATCCTCGGCCCGCGCGGCGAGGCCCTGGCCGAGGCCGAGGACGGCGAGGGGCTGATCACCGCGACCCTGTCGCGTACCGCCATCGCCCAGGCCCGCTTCGAGCTGCCGACTCATCGCGATGCCGATACGCCGCTCATTCGCGAGCTGATGGCCGGATACCGCTGAACAATCCCTGACCAAAGAGCGCTATTTTCACTCCCCATCCCGTCAAAAAATGCTAGAATTCCCGACATTCTTTCGACGCCATGAAAAGCAGACTCGCGCATGAAGACGACCGCCAAGAGCCTTCTCGTCATGGGCGTTTCCGGATCGGGAAAGTCCCATATCGGGCGCCAGCTGGCCGCCTCTCTCGGGGCTACCTTCATCGACGGGGACGACCATCACGGTCCGGACAACATCGCCAAGATGAGCCGCGGCGAGCCCCTCAACGACGACGATCGCGCCGCCTGGCTGGCGACCCTCGCCGACCTGTATCGCCAGTATCGCGACCAGGGCCGCGATCTGGTCATCGGCTGCTCGGCCCTCAAGCGCCGCTACCGTGATCAGCTTCGAGAGGCCGCCCCCGATCTGGCGATCCTCTACCTGGCGGGCAGCCGCGAGGTGCTGCTGGAGCGCCTCGGTTCCCGCGACGATCACTTCTTCGCCGGCGCCCACATGCTCGACAGTCAGCTCGCCACCCTGGAGCCGCCCGGCGAGGACGAGGCCGTCCTGGCCGACATCCGTCGACCTCCCCAGGCAATCGTCGAGGACTTTCTCGCGACGATATCCCGTGAAGCCTCAGACTGATCCAGTCCCTCCAAAGGCAGTCAACCACAAGAAAACGGCGCCGCGGCGCCGTTTTCTTTTTGCCGAAAAATCGGAAAACCTTCATGAAGGCGCATCAATAAAAAACGCGCCATATCGCATAGCGATATGGCGCGTTTCCAGAGCGCTGACATCAGCATTTCATGGCGGGTCATCGAGGCGTCGTTGCCCCGCCATGGACAGCGCCTTTACACCAGCCACATGGCGAGGTTCGGCCAGAACAGCAGCGCGAACAGCACGCACAGCTGCAGGGCGATGAAGGGCA